>BNTV01000073.1 GCA_025996865.1 Bacteroidia bacterium | reverse complement strand
TGTAATAGACGCCGGGGACATTGACATCAATGTTTCCGGTAATTTGAACATTGGCGGTGATGTTTCCGTCTTTATTGTCTGTTGCCGAATAACCCGGCTCTGTATAAACACCGCCTTGTTCTATGTACAAAGGATTGGCGCCGGAAAGGGTTATGACCGGCTTTTCCGTATCGGCTGCTTCGCTCACAATAACGGTTCTTGTTTTTTGTTCCGCTTGATTTCCTGCTGCATCCGCTACATTGTAATATTTGTAATAGACGCCGGGGACATTGACATCAATGTTTCCGGTAATTTGAACATTGGCGGTGATGTTTCCGTCTTTATTGTCTGTTGCCGAATAACCCGGCTCTGTATAAACACCGCCTTGTTCTATGTAAAGTGGATTGGCGCCGGAAAGAGTTATCACCGGTTTTACATTATCTATCGCTTCTACTGTTACAGCACAACTACCTACTTTTCCTCCATCAGTAGTGGTAAATTTTATTGTCGTAGCACCTGCCCCAATAGCAGTAACCAATCCACTTTGGTTAACCGTTGCTATACTGGAATTATCAGAAGACCAGGTTCCTGCCTGATTAGTAGCATTACTTGGAGTAAAATTAGGGCTAAGAGTAAAGGAGTTCCCTACATTAAGGATTTTAGACGTTTCGGATAAGGTAATGGATTGTACAGGGACATTACTAGCAATAATAATGTCCACATAACGACCACCAGGGGCAACAACTCCAATACTAACTTCTCCATCAAACATCCAAGAAGCACCATTATACATCAGAGGAGGAATAGAAGAAGCACTATAATTTACCACCGCCCAAAGAAGCGGTCATGGATCATTTATCGTTACCGTTATAGTTTCCCCAACAGGTAGATAAAGAATGTGTTCTTGATTATCCAGTGATAATGTAACATTAGTATTGGTTTCGCTAACAGTTTTTGTATGAGAGAATGCTTTAGAAGGAAAAAACATAGCTATCGCCAACATCAACACAAGAAGCGCCGATTTGAAAAGATTACCAAAACTGTTATAAAAAAAAGTTTTTTTTCAATATTTCATAATTATTTTCAAGTATTCTATGTAAGCAAAGCAAGCGATTATTGTGTTTACTATACAAAGAGTCTGCAAATACAGATTTTCATATCTTGTGGCTTATCAAAAAAAACAGGGGGTACTACAAGCTTCGTCCGGTATCCCTACCCAAACTCTTCGAGCATTTCCTTTGTCTTTAGCCAAAATCTGCAAATAAATTTTACTCTATTCTCGGGCAGCTATTCGTTGAATGCCGATAAACACTAACTCAGCGCCGGATATATTCTCAATCACAAAAGCCACGCAAGGCTTACTTATTTTATATAATTGGCTACAAAGATAATGCTTTTTTTTATAAAACCTTAAATCTGCAATCAAATTTTATTAAAAAGAAACAAAACGTTATCAAATAAATACTTGCTACACTTTGCGAATTGAAAATTCTCACTAATTTTCAGTAGTTACGACCCGGAACGTCTCGAAACAATACCTCTTGCTGTTTCAAACCGGTTATTTGACTATCAAAGACGTAATCCCTGATGATGGAGAAAAGGAAGTTATTTTACTTCTCCGACAAAGAAATTAGCTGCCGGATAAGGCAACATGAGTTGTATTTTTCTGTTTGCAAATGTAATTATTTTTGATAAAATAGCAATGCTTTTGAAGTAAATAAGTTCAACTCCTCGGAGTTGAGGGGATGATGAGGGGTTGCTCTACCCCGGGCTGCGCTTCGCTTGCACCGGGGTTACCCAAATAGAAGACCTTACGGTCTTCCGGGTTCAGCACCTCAATTTAATATTTAGTCCAATTTAGTTAATATTTTTCCACTTCACAAAAAAAATACTAACTTTGCAGAAAACGCAAAGGTTATGCAAAGTTTGCCTGTTGGAATACAATCCTTTGAAAAATTACGGAGTAATAATTTTCTCTATGTGGATAAGACAAAGGAAATCTACCGGATGATTTCCGAGTCTGGCGCTTATTTTTTGTCGCGTCCGCGCCGTTTCGGCAAGTCGCTTTTAATAAGTACGATGCACGAACTTTTTGCCGGAAATAAGCAGTTGTTCGAAGGGCTTTATATCTACGATAAGTGGGATTGGTCACGAAAATATCCGGTGATACGGATAGACTGGACGATGGTTAGCCACAAAACACCAAAAGAAATTGAAATTAGCTTGAAAGATCATTTGAATAGTTTGGCCGGAATGTATGGTATAACACTCATGAGTCAATATGCTGTTAATTGTTTCGCAGAGTTAATTGAAAAACTACATGATAAAACCGGTGAAAGAGTAGTCGTTTTGGTGGACGAATATGATGTGCCGATATTAGATATAATGGGGAAATCGCATGAAAAACCGGAAAATATTAAAACCTCCCTTCATGATATTTACAAAGTGTTGAAAGGTTCCGACGATCATCTGAAATTTGTCTTCTTAACAGGCGTTTCAAAGTTTGCCGGACTTTCGGTTTTTTCAGCAATGAACAATTTGCAAGACATTTCTTTAAATGACGATTATGCTACGATTTGTGGCATTACACAAAATGAATTGGAAAATTATTTTTCAGAACATTTGGATGCTACTGCTGACAAAATGAATTTAACCGGAATTGACCTTTTGGATGCCATTCGTAAATGGTACAATGGTTATTCGTGGAATGGCAGCATTTCTGTTTACAATCCTTTCAGCACCCTTTTATTTTTGAAACAGAAAGTGTTAAAAAATTTTTGGTTCGAAACGGGTACACCGACATTTCTGATTGACTTGCTCAAAAAACGAAATAACATTGAAAATTTTCTTCAACCTATTCGAGCTAAAGAAAATATTTTCAGTAGTTACGACCCGGAACGTCTCGAAACGATACCTCTGCTGTTTCAAACCGGCTATTTGACTATCAAAGACGTAATTTCGGAAGATGAAGAATTGGTATATACACTTGAACCTCCCAATCAGGAAGTTCGTAAATCATTCATACAAAATATGTTTATATCTTATACAAATCTTACGTTGGATAAAATGATCAAGTTGCATGAAGATATGAACCGACAAATTAAAACCTGCGATTCCAAGGGAATGGAACAAAGCCTGCGAGCAATGATAGCGCAAGTACCTCACCAATTACATATTGAGAAAGAAGCGTATTATCATTCTTTATTTTTAGTATGGTTGTACTTCATGGGATTTAAAGTTCAAGGAGAAATTTCAACGAATGTGGGGCGAATTGATGCTGTTTGGGAGTTGCCGGACAGGACTGTCATCACTGAAATGAAATACCATGCTGAACGTCCGTTGGAAAAATTATTGGATGAAGCAATCAAACAAATTCATGACAGAAAATATTATGAGGCTTACCTTGACAAGGAAGTTATTTTAATGGCCATTGCCTTCTCCGACAAAGAAATTAGCTGCCGGATAAGGCAATATGAGTTAGATATTAACTAATAAATTTGTACCTTTGCAATGTTTTTCTAAAATAACACAAAAATGGATTTTTTTGATTCGCTGAATCGGCTTTCAAATACAAAGGTGATGTCTGTTTTTAAACCCAAATTATTCACCTCTTTAAAAAATTACTCAAAGGAAAAATTCCTGACCGATTTAATGGCCGGAATTATTGTCGGAATTGTCGCCTTGCCTTTGGCTATCGCTTTCGGAATCGCATCGGGAGTAAGTCCTGAAAAAGGCTTGGTTACCGCGATTATAGGCGGATTTATCGTTTCGTTTTTGGGTGGAAGTTCCGTACAAATCGGAGGGCCGACCGGCGCTTTTATCATCATCGTTTACGGAATCATTCAGCAATTTGGCTTGCCGGGTTTGGCCGTTGCAACCGTTTTAGCCGGACTGATGCTGGTTGGAATGGGCGTGTTGCGGTTGGGAAGCGTCATCAAGTTTATGCCCTACCCTATCATTGTTGGTTTTACCAGCGGTATCGCATTGGTTATTTTCACTACGCAAATCAAAGATTTGTTGGGACTTGGCATGGAAAGCGTTCCGGCCGATTTTATTTCCAAATGGATTGCTTACGGAGAAGCAATTGGCTCGTTGAATATCTGGTCTTTACTAATAGGAATATTGAGTATCCTCATCATTATTTATTCGCCCAAAGTGGTGAAAAAAATTCCCGGTTCGCTGATTGCCATTATTGTAGTGACCATACTTGTTTATATTCTGAAAAACTATCTGGGAATTACCGGTATAGAAACCATTGGCGACCGCTTTGAAATCGACCCTTCCTTACCTGTTCCCCAAACGGTTCCCATCAATTTATCGACCATCAATCTCCTTCTGCCTTCGGCTTTTACGATTGCCATGCTGGGCGCTATCGAATCCTTGCTTTCGGCAACCGTAGCCGACGGTATCACGGGCGACAGGCAAAATTCCAACACGGAATTGATTGCGCAAGGCGCAGCCAACATCATCACGCCTTTGTTCGGCGGAATCCCGGTAACAGGCGCGATTGCAAGAACAATGACCAATATCAACAACGGTGGAAGGACTCCTGTAGCGGGAATTATTCACGCTGTGGTTTTGCTGCTGATATTACTTTTTCTCGGCCCTTTGACGAAACATATTCCAATGGCTTGTTTGGCAGGCGTTTTGGTTATCGTTGCCTATAATATGAGTGAATGGCGGACATTCCGTTCTTTATTGAAAAATCCCAAATCGGATATTATTGTCTTATTGGTAACATTCTTTCTGACAGTTATTTTCGATTTAACCATCGCTATTGAAATCGGAATTTTGTTAGCCATGGTGCTTCTCGTGAAACGATTATCCGAAACGTCTAACATTTCCGTTATCAAAGACGAACTGAACATGGAATCCGATGCGGAAAAAACAGCCGATAACGATAAACTGGTTCTTCCGAAAGGCGTCGAAGTGTATGAAATCGAAGGCCCTTTCTTTTTTGGCGTCGCCAACAAGTTGGAAGGAAGTCTGCAATGGGCGGGAATAGACACCAAGCGTCCCAAAATACGGATTATCCGGATGCGGAAAGTGCCGTTTATGGATTCGACGGGTCTGCACAACTTGGAAAGTCTTTACCGGATGTCGAAAAAGGAAAACATTCAGTTGATCTTGTCGGGAGTGAATGAAAAAATCACCCTTTTGCTTGAAAGATCGGGATTTGCGGATAAAATCGGCGAAAAGAATATTTGCAGTAATATCAATGAGGCTTTGGAGCGGGCGCAGGAGTTAACCGAAAAAACATTTTAATTGAAGTAATTGCCGATAATATACAACGGTACATTAGTCATCCACGATTCTTTTCTGAAATCAGACAACGAGCTACGAATAGCATTTGGGGGGTTGAATTTGTCGCAGAATAATTTAAAACTCTTTGCTTTAAGGTTTTCGGTTACTTTTATTTCTATGGGAATAATTTCGCCCTCGTGCTGAATAACAAAATCAACTTCGGCAGTGCTTTTATCGTTAGTCCAATAAGCGGTATAATCTATTTCGGCGGCGCGAAGTTGCTGCATTACAAACTGCTCGGTAAGAGCGCCATTAAATTCCGTAAAAAATGAATCGCCGTCAACAATGGTTTTTATATCCAAATCCGCCATTGCACTCAACAAACCCAAGTCGTTGAGAAACAGCTTGAAAGTAAAAATATCCTGATAAGCAATAAGCGGCATTCCGGGTTTTGAAATTTTGTGTATTTTCAACCACTCAGCCCCTTCCTCCTACCTAATAATAAAAAACGCGCCGTCATTCCGACCAACGGGAGGAATCCCCTGCTAAACCGTTAAACACCTTCTGGATTGCTTCGCTTCGCTTATAATGACGAGTTTTCGCAACTCATTGATTTTTAATTACTTCACTTTATCTCGTCATTCCCCTTTTTGATAAACGTGTTTGTTGGGGTATCGCAATGACGAGGAGTGTAAATTATTTCGTGCAAGCCAATTTGCGATACAAATCCCCGATTTACAACTTATGTTGTGGGATTTTAATCGTTGTGGAAGAAACATAAATCGAAACTGGATTTATCCAGTGCGGATATCGGTGGAAGTCATACAACAGCTCTTCGCGGCGGCGAAGAGGTTGCTTATCAGGGAAGGAAAAGCAGGAAATCATCACGACTTATACCAAATTGAACGTGCGTTACAAGGATATGTTTGATACGGTTTCCTCTGCCGGAATTGCAATAGATGGGCTGTTCATTAATGCCTGGATGGATAGCTTCAGAAAGAAAAAGTCTAAATGACTTCATAGACATAATATTAAATTTTAAGATATTGATTATCATTCAATTATAACAGTAGATAAATTTTTAACATAAAATAGTAGTAAATATATTTGCTATTTCAATAATTTTTGTATTATATTTGCTGATGAAATCATTCATTTTTAATTCAAATAATATCAAAAGTATGATTACAACTAGAAAAGATTTATTTGATTTAGCTAAAAGCTTGGGGTATGTTATTGATATACAGCCACCAAAAAAATGGGGAAAATTGATAAATCTTAAAGCAGTTTTAAAACATCCGAGTAAAAAACCCTTTACTGTTTCCGAATGGGTTGATGGAAAAGGGATTTCAATGAGTAATTTTTATGATTCAATTTATACAAAAATAAGCGAAAACTTGTGATATTTATACTCAATAGGGAGATTATATTTATCAAACAAAATATAACAGTACTGAGAGAATTAAATATTAAATAAAAGAAATGATATAATGTTATTATTATATGTTGAGACTCTTTTTAAATAAAATAATATACGAGGTGAAAAATTTATAACTTATGGCAAGAAAATGAAAAAAACAATCACAGTAAAAGTTTCTTTCGAGGAAAGAAAAAATTTCTTAATTCGCGTACCACTTCTTCCTGGATGTGTTGCTGCTTTCATAAAAAACAATGAAATGAATATAAATGAGATAGCAGAAAAAATGGTTGAAGAGTACTTAAAAGATTTAAGAAAAAACAAAATTGAAATTCCTGAGGAATTCAATGGTGAGTATGTATTAGAATATGTTTATACAACAGAAGCGTACTTAAACTATTTTGATAGATTTCTCCCAAAATCATCTTTTGCATTATTAACTGGAATAAATGAAAATCAGTTATGGTATTATTCATCCGGACTGAGGCAGCCAAGAAAAGATCAGAAAGAAAGGATTATCTCAGGGATGAATAACTTAGAGAAAGCATTAGAGAGGTCAACTATTATTTAAACAGAAAGGTTATGGAAACGAATTGTTTTATAATCGATGGGTTAATTAATATTCTGCGGTTCCTTCCATCAGGAACCGTAGAATATTTATATTACCTAAGTGGACCAATATTGGCAATATTTGGAGTTTTTGCTATTTTTCAATTGAAAGTAATGAGAAAAACACAAATATTTAATTCTACTATCGAACTTGACAAATTTTATAAAGACAAAATTTCAAAATCATCAAATGACATATCTAATATATTAACTATAAATGGAGTACAAATATATGAAATAAATGTAATGGGGTTTGAAACTACAAATTTTCATAATGAGGATATCACTAATTATACAAAAATACTGCTAACAAATGCTGATCAAATTAAAGAACATATTAATAATATTGAGCTATTTGCTACAATAATAATCACTACAAACGACAAAAAAGGCATAATGTATAAAACTCTTAGAAACCAATTCGTAGAAGATGTTGAACAAATTGCTTTATTTATCGCAATTATAAACCAAAACAAACAAAACAAAAGATCTAATAATACAATTGAACTTTATAATGACTGGAAAAAACCAATTAAGCAAAATATCATTTTGAGAAGTTGGAATTGGATTAAAATTACATTTTGAACATTTGAAATATTTTTTCTGCATCGGGTTCAGCTCCAGATATGTTAAGATGGTTATTAAATCTTTTATTGTATCATCAGTTGCTTGTGTAAGCCGTATCGCTATTGACAAGCAAACTATCGGAAACAGCTTGATCAAATCGAACCGATAAGAAATCCAAAAAAGAGCAATATCCCAAAAACCAATACATTCCGCGCTGTTTTTTCCAACACGCCGACTAACTGCTTCCCGCTGCCAATCCGAACCATTTCCCGCCAGGTTTTGACATGCAAAAACAGGTAACCAAACGGTAAAACCGCTGCTCCTATCGCATTGTCGAACAGGAAATACAGGCAACAAATCACGGCGACAATTCCATTAAACAAATAAAACAAGCGGCCGAACTTTTCACCGAACAAAACAACAGTCGTTTTTTTCCCCGATTTCTTATCCGTATCCCTGTCGCGGTAATTATTCACCACCAAAATATTGATAACAACCAAACCGACAGCTATGCCGCAAATCGTAACCGGTAAATCCCATCGCAAAGCCTGCACATAATAGGTAAATCCCACCGGAATAATCCCGAAAAAGAAGAATACGCAGACATCGCCCCAACCGTGATATGCCAAAGGATAAGGCCCACCGGAATAAGCAAGAGCGAATAAAGCAACCGCAATGCCTACAAAAATCAATCCCCATCCGCCATAATGCAGGAGCAGCAAACCGAGAAGCAAATCTATAACAAGCAGTCCAACAGTCACATAAAGCATCGTTTTAGGAGCAATCCATCCTTCGGATACAGCCCGCTGCGGGCCTAAACGTTCTTCGTTGTCCGTACCTTTTTTATAATCGAAATAATCGTTGGCAAAATTGGAAACAATCTGAGCAATCAAAGCAAAAAATAAACAGATGACAACCGGTTTCCAATAAAAATAGCCGTTGTGAAAAGCTAAAGCAGCAGCGACAACCACAGGAGTCGCCGCTGCTGTCAAAGTCTTGGGACGGGCAGCTAATAACCAAGCTTGCAATGAATTTTTCACTTCACTTCCCAAACATCACCCGACATCAGAAATTCCCGTAAAGTACGAGCCTGTTTTTTAGCTTTTACCGATTCGATTTGGGCTTCTATTTCAGCGTCATAGGCGGGCGCGTCCACATCGCGGATAATCCCCAGAGCAACCGGAAGTTCGGTTCCGTCCATAAGCGCCAGTTTCAGATGAAGCGTCGAATCGGTAGCTTTAGCGTCATGCACCAATACATCGTCAAGTGTGTAACCGGCTTCTCCGATGGTAACTGCTTTCAAGTTGAATCCGTCTTGAACAATCCCTTTGTTATTGTCTTTTCCGAAAATCATTTTTTCGCCATGATGCAGGAAAATCGTGCGGTCGGGACGTGTTTCGCGTGCGGTAACTTTATCGTTGATACCGTCGTTGAAAATCACGCAGTTCAAAATTACTTCTATCACCGAAGCACCTTTATGCTTAGCCGCTTGAACCAAAATATCGGGCGTGTTTTTAATATCTATGTCAATAACGCGGGCAAAAAATCTTCCGCGAGCGCCGAGCGTTAATTCGGATGGACGGAAAGGATCTTCCACGGTTCCGAAAGGCGAGGATTTGGAAACAAATCCACGGTCGGAAGTCGGAGAATATTGTCCTTTGGTCAATCCGTAAATTTTATTGTTCATCAACAAGATATTGATATCCACATTCCGCCGGACAGCATGAATGAAATGATTACCGCCAATGGCCAAACTATCGCCGTCGCCGGTTGCTAACCAAACGGATAATTTCGGATTGGCGACTTTAACGCCGGTTGCAATAGCGGCTCCTCGTCCGTGAATGGTATGAAAACCGTAGGTATTCATATAGTAGGGCAAACGGGAAGAACATCCGATACCGGAAATAACCGCCGTATTGTGAGGTGCGACACCCAATACGGCCATCGCTTTGTGCAAACTGTTCAATACACCATAATCGCCACAACCCGGGCACCAACGTACCAATTGTGCGCTTTTGAAATCTTTGGGTTGATATATTTGTTCCATTTCTATTACAAATTAATAATTTTCGTTATTTCCTCCACTAAACGGGCAACGATAAACGGTTGTCCTTTTACGCGATTGAATTGATAAGGATTGAATCCGCCGATTTTCGAACGAAGGTAGCCGGCAAACTGTCCTGAGTTTTGTTCGATAACAATCACTTTTTTGTATTTCCGCAAAATTTCCTCTGCATTTTTCGGCAAAGGATTAATGAAACGGAAATGCGTGAACGCCACTTTTTTACCCGCTTCCCGGATTTGTTCCACCGCTTCGTATAAATGGCCGAAAGTACCGCCCCAACCTACAACCAGCGTATCGGCGTCTTTGTCACCCAACACTTCCTGCAAAGGAATATAATTCGCAATCTTATTGATTTTTGACTGTCGCAAATCTACCATTATTTGGTGATTAGTGGGATCCGTGCTGATAGCGCCGGTCTTGTTGTCCTTTTCCAATCCGCCGATGCGGTGCATAAAACCTTCGGTTCCGGGGATCGCCCAATAACGCACGTCATTTTCGGGATTACGCAAATAAGGCATCCAACCTTCTTTTTGTTCGGGGCTTACGTAAGGCGGTTTGATTTCGGGATATTCTTCCAAATCGGGAATACGCCAAGCCGAAGAACCATTGGCGATATAACCGTCCGTCAATAAAATAACCGGAGTCAAATGTTCCAAAGCAATTTTGGAAGCCCAGAAAGCCGAATCAAAACAGTCGGTCGGAGAAGTAGCGGCCATGACAACCGCAGGACTTTCGCCGTTTCTTCCGTATAGCGCTTGCAACAAATCGGTCTGTTCGCTCTTGGTTGGCATCCCGGTCGAAGGGCCTGAACGTTGTACATCAATCACAACCAATGGAACTTCGGCCATTACCGCCAAACCGATGGCTTCGCTTTTCAAAGCCAAACCGGGACCGGAGGTATTCGTTACCGCCAGATTTCCTGCAAAAGAAGCGCCAATCGCCGTACAGATTCCCGCAATTTCGTCCTCCGTTTGCATCACTTTAATACCCAATTCTTTACGAGCTGTCAGTTCTTGCATGATATCTGTTGCCGGAGTAATCGGATAAGAACCCAGAAACAAGGTCAAGCCGGCTTTTTCGGAAGCGGCAATCAATCCGTAAGCCGTTGCTTTGTTGCCGTTTACGTCGGTATAAAACCCTTTTTTGTGCGAAATGGTTTCAATGCGATAGGTAGAAACACTCGCATGAATATTGTGTCCGTAATTGAAGCCTGCTTGCAAGACCAATAAGTTGGCTTGCAAAACGTCGGGTTTCTTTTTGAATTTTTCGGACAAGAGTTTTTCCACAATATATAAGGGCCTGTTAAACAACCAGCAAACCAAACCCAATGCGAAAATATTCCGGCTACGGAGTGCTTGTTTATTGTCGGAAATCCCTTCCAGACTTTCTTTACAGAGTTCTGTAACAGGAGCTGAAACTACTTGTAAAGAATTCAAACCCAATTCTTTAAATGGGTTATCCGTTTTAAATAAAGCCTTTTCCAAATCTTCGGTTCGGAAAGAATCAGCATCAATAATTACTACCGTATCCGGTTTGATGAACTGAGCATTCACTTTCAATGCCGCCGGATTCATCGCAATCAAAACATCCGCCTTATCACCGGGAGTATAGACTTTTTTTGCGCCCACTTGCATCTGAAATCCTGAAACGCCGCCCAATGTTCCATGAGGTGCGCGAATTTCGGCCGGAAAATCGGGGAATGTAATGATATTATTACCTAATTCCGCAGAAAGGTTAGAGAAAAGTGTACCCACCAATTGCATTCCATCACCGGAGTCGCCGGAAAACCGGATTACAACGCTTTCCAGTTCTTTTACTTTTATTCCTTCATTCATATATAAATAGCTATTAAATAAATCTATAATGAAAAGTTGTTTGCAAAGGTACGAAAATTCCATTACTAAGTTGTTCAAAGATGAATTTATTTTGTAAGTTAAAAAATAAATCCTACCTTTGCATCCGCTTTGCGCTCGTGGTGTAATTGGTAGCCACGCCAGACTTAGGATCTGGTGCTGAAAGGCGTGGGGGTTCGAGTCCCTTCGAGCGCACGATTTGTTAAATCTCCGGAAATTACAAGATTTTCGGGGATTTTTTTGTCCCTGAATGGCTTGGAAAAATGAATCATTTTAATTCCATACGGGAGTTACTCAATACATTAAGTCGAGGCAATAAACTGATTGCCGAGATGTTTGAGAAACGAAAAACGCCTTCGTATCGTTACGAGTATGCTGTGGAATTAACGGAATTTGATTTTGCCGGATTATGTGAAATTTTGCAGGACGAAGAAGTTATGTACGCTTATGAACACGCTTTTTCTGATGAAGAAGTACAGGATTGGCTGAATAGAAACTTAAAAAGATATTCAGACAACGGGTTTGGCTTGTGGGCTGTTATTAAGAAAGATACCAATGAATTTATCGGACAGTGCGGATTAACAATTCAAGAAATTGATAATGAAAAATATTTAGAAATTGGTTATTTACTGAAAAAGAGGTATTGGCACAATGGGTTTGCAATCGAAGCGGCGACTGCTTGCAAAACGTATGCTTTTGAAAAATTAAATCAAAGGAAAGTTTATTCTATTATCAGAACAAATAATTTTGCTTCTCAAAAAGTTGCCGAAGGAGTTGGAATGAAAATGGAAAAGGAAGTAATCAAACACTATTACAAAATGGATATGCCTCACTATATTTATTGTATTGAAAAAATATGAACTCAATTTTCAAAAATATGCTGTCGCAATATTCGCCGACAACAAAAGAGGGAAAAGACAATGCCATTCACGAAATGATGCGTGGAACAACCTCATTTTTACCTAATTTAAACAACAAAACAACCTCAGTAGCAAATAGATTAACATATAAGCCCCAACCTCATTACCTCATTAAAATATGAAAGTAGAATACAATAACTTATACACGCATTTTGCTTTTACAACATTGAACAGAATGCCAATCATTTTGGAAAAATTCCGCGATAGAATTGAAAAATATATTACGGGAATTGTGAATAACAACGGCTGCAAGATGAAGGATATGTCAAATTTTATCAACAAACCATTCGCAAGAAAACAAATGAATGAGGTAATGAGGTTGGTTTTGTGGATGCAATCATTTGCTACTGAGGTTGTTTTGTTGTTTAAATTAGGTAAAAATGAGGTTTTTATGATGTGAAATTTACCGATATAAATGCCGATAAATTTTCAAAAATGAAAATACAAATAAAATCTATGACAAACTTCGGATACGTTTACATAATGACCAATAAGAACAAGACAACGCTATATGTTGGCGTTACGAATGACTTGTGTCGTAGAATTTACGAACATAAAAATCATTTGATAAAAAATTCATTTACAGAGGCGTTGATAAACAAGAAAAACCCCGATTGGAAAGTGCTGGTTACGGAAAGAGGTTTTGTTAAAGATTCTTCGCCTGCGGCTTGGAATGACGCACTGCGAGGCGTGAATGATGGAGGAAGTAGTGGCGGCGAAGCCGCTACTACTTCCTCTCCCTCTCCCCAAAATGGCGAGTGTCATTCCGAACGGAGTGAAGAATCTGCTGAAAAACGTTCACACCCTACGGATGAGATTCCTTCCTACGCTTGGAATAACCTGAAGAACAACGATAATAAGGGAGAGGAAGGCAATACTTCCCCCTCCTTTTTTCAAAACGACGAACGTCATTTCAACCGTAGTAAGGAATCTCAAGAAAGGTCTTTGCTCGTTACGGATGAGATTCTGAGCGTAGCGAAGAATCTGCCCAAAGACGCACGACCTTTAGTAATTCATAATAGAACAGAGTTGAATGAGGTATCTAATAATAAGAAATGAAAGCGGTATTTGAGAACAATTTAATAATATAGATTATCTTTGCATAAAAAAATAAGTATTATGCCCCAACAACAAAACATATCCAATCTCATTGAGCGCAAGCAATATATGCAAATGCTTCGCAATCTGAAAGACCAGCATATTATCAAGGTCATTACAGGGGTGCGGCGTTGTGGCAAATCTACGCTGTAGCAAATGTATGCTGATGAACTTTTGCATAATGGCATTTTGCCGGAACAAATTCAATTCCTTAATTTTGAGGATTTGGACACTTTGGCAATAGGCGACATATTTCAAATACATTCGCATATTAAAGACAAACTTGTTGCCGATAAAATGAATTACATTTTTCTTGATGAGGTGCAGAATATCAAAGATTTTCAGCGGCTTGTGGATAGTTTGTTTATCAAGAAAAATTGTGATGTGTATGTTACAGGCTCAAACGCCTATCTCCTTTCGGGCGAATTGGCTACATTGCTTACAGGAAGATATATCGAAACTAATATTTTACCATTGCAATTCGCTGAATATTATGAGTTTATCACATTATATTCCCAAAACTTATCAAAATTAGAAAGTTTTAGGAATAAAAATACTCAAAATACTGATTATCAACAAAATATAGAGAAAAAACCGCCAAACTTGTCGAAAATAGAAACTTTGGCGGTTTACTTGCAAGAAGGTGGTATCCCTGAATATCATAACCAAAAGAAAATCAGTCAGAAACAGGCAGATAATTTTGTTGAAAGCGTTTTGAATGCCATTATCGAAAAAGATATTTTTCAACGCTTGAATATCAGGGACAAACACGAATTTAACAAAATAATTGATTTTGTGTTTGATTCTGTCGGCTCGTTTGTTTCTCCAAATTCTATTTCCAAAACGCTTCGTACATACGGAACAGTTGTTGATAATAAGACTGTTGCAAAATATCTTGACGCTATTTGCGATGCATTTTTGTTGTATAAAGTGCAGCGTTACGAAATTAAAGGAAAAGGGCTTTTGCAAACGCTCAACAAATACTATCTTGTTGACCCTTGTTTCCGCAAAGTTCGCCTCAAAAGGGAAATGACAAAAGACCGCTCACATTGGTTGGAAAATGCCGTTTATTTTGAATTGGTGAGGCGTTACCGCGATGTTTTGATTGGTAAAACAGGAAATCTTGAGGTTGATTTTGTTGTTACCGACTACGATGGATATACTTCATATTACCAAGTATCATGGACTACAGAAAACCCCGAAACACTTGAACGCGAACTGGCTTCACTGCGGGCAATAAAAGATTCCAATCCAAAATATCTGCTCACAACCGATATTGACTTCAATCCGGTGTATGACGGAATACGCAAATTGAATGTAGCAGATTGGTTGTTGCAAAATATTGATAACAAATAATAGAAAGCAATGCGATACCTAAATAAAATCATTTTCATCAATAGCGCCCAAATAAAATACACCGAAATAAATCTCAATGGCAATATCCATTTAATCGGTACACAAGGACTTGAATGGTCAGGTGGCGATTCTATTGATGATTATTCTTAAAATATAAAAGCATAGCAACAGAGAACTAATTGTTTTTAATAACTCTGCAACTTCTCCATTTTCTTTTCCAAATAAACAATCCGCTCATCCAAATACTTTATCTTGTCGGAAATATCCGCAATAGTTGCTTTATTTACATTATCCTGTTTTTTCATAAATTGTTGATAATCAAGCAATCTTTCTCTATACCGCTTGTAATAATCAATAGCAAGTTCATAATCACGAACATACAGATCATAAAGATCTGCTATCAAAAACAATAGTTCTATGTCTTGATAATCCGAAAAATAGATCAATGCCTTTTTGTAATTTTCGATGGCCGGCTGAATTTCTTTATTTTCGGTATATGACTCTGCTAAATTTTTGTAATAAGTGTGCAAAGCGCTATACGGAGGAATCAGTTTTTGTAATAGTTTTTCATATAACCGGATGGCTTCGGGAAAATTTTCGAGATTTTTATTGACTGTGGCTAAGGCATATAAAACACTCACGTTGGTTGTATCCTGATCGTATGCCTTGATTAAATAAGGGTAAGCGTTTTTATCTTGTTTGGAATAAAAATAACTGACGCCTAAATATTTATTAACGACAACTGAGGTATCTCCCAACTGAACACATTTTTCAAGCGTTTCAATTGCATTTTTGAAGTCTTCTAAATAATAGAAACACAATGCTTGCAATGTGTTAAGCGGTATATTGTTTGTATCTCCGGCAAGAAATTT
Source organism: Bacteroidia bacterium (assembly GCA_025996865.1). Taxonomy (GTDB): domain Bacteria; phylum Bacteroidota; class Bacteroidia; order Bacteroidales; family Azobacteroidaceae; genus Azobacteroides. The sequence goes on along the minus strand of BNTV01000073.1, from coordinate 8,895 downwards.
TACCGAATTAAGCAATGCCGGTATATAATTTTCCTGATTGATATCTATTTTAATTATCTCTTCCTTTGATTTCTGATCGGTTGAATCCATTCTTAAAACCTGATTAAAATAGACTTTGGCGCTATCCCATTGACTCGTTTTTTCATAGCAAAAAGCAATTTGTTTTACCAAATTCAAAGAATTATATTCATCAAACGCATATTTGTATTGCGCTAATGCCTGGTCATATTTACCCGCCTGATACAAGAAATCCGCCCTTTGTATTTTAAAATAAGTATTGGCCGAATCCATTTTTATCAAATCGTCGAAATACGTTATGCTTTCTTGCAACATGGATAACTTATTATAACACAAAGCCAATTGCATTTTTATTTGCATATCCTCCGGATATTTTTCCTGCAAGTTCAATAAAATTTCAATCGCTTTCGGATAATTCTGTAAATAATTATAACATAATACCTTTTGCATTTCGGCTACTTTGGAAGTGTCATTTGTCTGCTCTAAATAATCAATTGCTTGTTGATACTGATACCGCGACAGATAATCCTCGATATTTTGAGAAAATAGCGGCATTGAGCACACCATCAGAATAATTGCATAGAATGTTTTTGTTTTCATAGATATTTATTTTCTAAACGGAAACCGGACAAATTTACAATTTTTCTTAATAAAGACCAATTATTTTTTATTAATAGAAAAAATAATTATTTTTGTGCTAAAGAATTAGTTAAGGTATGAAAAAATTCGGTTTACTAATCATTCTGCTAAGCGTTATTCAGTTTGTTTCTTACGCCCAGTATGTTGAGACAAAGCGAGATACTCTTCGGAAAATTGATACAGCGTCAATTAAATTTCCGTTGGATTTAGACGTGAAAATCCCTAAATCCTTACCGGATTTAAATGCTTCCCTTTTGCTCGAAAGCGCTTCAGGATTGAATTTACCGGAACTTGATTCAAAGATGGCGCTTGATGTTGATAACGCTTTATCCGATTTTAAACCTTTAGTATTCTATACATCTAAAAGAATATCCATTTATCCCATCGGTTACCATTTCTATAACCGGTTCGAAGGCGGCGAATTGATGGGTGTAAACGCGGCTTTCAAACTGAACAGTCTTCTGACCGGAAATATCGGAACGAGCCTTACAAAGTCTTTTTATGGTTATCTTTATCCGTACCCTGTGAACAACGGTTCTTTATCAATGGACGTAACACTGCATCTGCACGAACGAATCCAATTGTTTGGTTTTGGAAAAGTCTCTATGCGAGAAGGTATTGATCCCGTATTAGCGCCTGTTATTAACGCGGGAACCTATTACGGAGGCGGAGTAAAAATTAAAATCCTAAAAAACTTTGGCATTGGAGTTGGCGTCTCGAATAACTATTTCCGTAAAAATTGGAATTTACAGCCTTTTGCTGTTCCCGTGTTTTTCCCCTGAAAAAAATTTCCTTTTGGATGTTACGTTTTCTCTTTCTAAATTGTCTATAAAATAACATGGAACAAGAACAATTTAAAAAGGAAATCCTTCCTTTGCGAGACCGTTTGCTGTCTTACGCACAGCGTCTGCTTGGAAACAAGGACGATGCGGAAGATGTTATCCAGGAAGTCCTTTTTAAATTGTGGTATATGCGAAACGAGTTGGATCGGTACGACCATATTCCGGCGCTGGCTTTGACAATAACAAAACATTTGAGTCTGAATCAGTTAAAAAAGAACGAACGGGAATATGAGTCTTTGGACGAAAATATCGAGGCCGGTAGTCTTTCTCCATACACCGGCTTGGAACAAAAAGATGAACTGGAACAATTACTGAAAATCGTCAGCCGTTTGCCTGATTTGCAACAAAGCGTCCTCCGGATGAAACACATCGACGGATTGGAAACGGATGAAATTGCAGCGCTGACGGGAAGCAGTCCCGAAGCCGTCAGAATGAATCTGTCGCGTGCAAGGAAAAAAGTAAGGGATTGGCTTTTGGATAAATGATGAGAAAGGAGATTACAATGGAAAATAAAAAAATAGAAGAATTAATCAATCGTTTTTTCGACGGTTTGACTTCGAACCGGGAAGAAAAAGAGCTGTATGCTTTTTTCGCACAGGAAGATATTCCCCGATATTTGCAAAAATACAAGCCGGTTTTCGCTTATTTCGAAGACGGACTTCAAACCGAAAATCAAATTGATTTTGCACCGGAGATTTCACTTCAACCGAAAAAGAAACGAATATGGATTTGGACAAGTGTTGCCGCCTCGCTGTTGATTCTGATCGGACTTCGTGTTTTTCAACCGAAAGATAATCAGTCCTTTGACCCTTACGAAGGAAGTTATATCATCCGGAAAGGCGTGAAAATAACAGATCCGGAACTGATCAGACCGGAAATCGAACGGTCGCTTTATCATGTTTCGATGCGGGAAGAAATCTCCGCACGCATGCAGGATCAGTTTGTAATTCAAGCATTAATGTACGAACAATAAACCATTTAAAATAATAGAACGATGAAAACAAAAAAAGTAAGATTAGTTATGTTGTGCCTGATTTTTGCCGGTTTTTCCATGGGAATCTCAGCGCAAACTCATTTGGACGCTTTAATTAAAAAATGCGAAAAACTCGAATCCACCGATATGGAAGTGATTAAAAACAAACAGAAAACGGAAAAAGATGTTGAAACAAAAACCGTCAGAATCCGCATTACGAATGACAAAAAATTGGTGAACGAATTTTTGGATGCTTTTAAAAAAGATGCTTCCGATGCAAAACAAGCCATGTTCAGAAAAAAGGAAACATCCGGCGAAGTCAATTATTTCCAGTGCCGGTTTTCGAAACAAACTTATACAATAACCGTAAACGAGAGCGAAAATGCAACCGTAACGGTTGGAAACAGCGCCAAATACCAATTCCAACAGTTTTCCCCTGATCCTTTACAGCCGGATCAACAAAAACAAATGTTTAAACAACAACAGGAAAGGACGAAACAACAACAGGAAAAAATAAAACAGCATCAAGAGAGAATGAAACAACATCAGAAAAGAATAGAACAACACAAAGACCGCATGCAACAACACCTGAACAGAATGCAACAATATAAATTAAAAAATTTGGATTCTATCATTTTAAAACACAACATCATAGCTGATTCATTGATTCTGAAATCAACAGACCGCCTCCATTCCATTAATTGGGATTCGATAACCTCAAAATTTGGAAAAGACATTGATTCAATGGTCAACAAGTTGGACATCAGATGGGATGAAGTCCTGGAAAAATATGAACTTGAACAACCGTAGCTTACTTTTCCCGTTTGGGAAACCATCCTTTTTCCACTCGTTTCTTCTGTTCAAAAAGTTCACCGATACCCCAGAAAGAAGAAAAAGCGACAACGCCGCAAGAAACCGATACAAGGGTATTGCCGTCAAAATAAACAGCAGCGGCAATACCTGCGATTCCCAAGAGCGCAAATACCCACCAACACTTAACGCCGAAATAATATTCTCCTTTGATTACTAAAGGATGAAACAACCCGATAATCAGGAAAGTAATGAGTCCAAGCAGGACTCCGGTCAAATGATAAGTTTCTATAAATTGCATCATGAATATGTTTTTTATTTCTAACCCTTAACTTTTAATTTTTAGTTTTTAACTTTTAGTTTTTAGTTTTTAAACGATCATTCCACTACCAACACAAATCCGGCAATCTTTGTCGTAAATCACGCCAAACTGGCCGGCAGCTATTCCCTGAATTTTATCTTCCGACTCGATTCGGTAAATATCGCCTATGCGCCGTACCGTTCCAAACGTAAATTCAGGCGTATGCCGGATCTTGAAAGCAATCTCTTTTTCTCCCTCGAAATCGCCCCAAGGATCTTCGGTAATAAAATGAAATCCTTGCAGATTAACAGTCTTACCGTATTGTGTTTCCGGATCATAACCGTTGGAAACATAAATAATATTCCGCTCAATGTCCTTTTGGATGACAAACCAAGGTCCGCCACTCAGATACAAGCCTTTCCGCTGACCGATGGTGTGAAACCAAAAACCTTTGTGTTTCCCGAGCGTTTTGCCGGTTTCCAATTCAACAATCTTTCCGGGACGTTCACCCAAATAACGCCGGATAAAATCATTGTAATTGATTTTTCCAAGAAAACAAATTCCCTGGCTGTCCTTGCGTGTAGCGCTCGGAAGTCCTTCCCGCACAGCGATGGCGCGAACTTCCGCCTTTTGCAGATGCCCAATGGGGAACATCAGTTTGAAAACTTGCAAATAATCGACTTGACCGAGGAAATACGTTTGATCTTTGACTTTGTCGGCAGCAGTAGAAAGGAATACTTTTCCGCTAAGCTCAGTAGTAGTTGCATAATGTCCGGTAGCAATCCGGTCGAAATCGTGTCCCCATTTTTCTTCGAAAACACCGAATTTAATAAGTTTGTTGCACATCATATCCGGATTGGGAGTCAAGCCGCGGCGCACCGCATCAATCGTATAACTGACCACTCTTTCCCAATATTCTTCTTGCAGGGAAACCACTTCCATCCGGCAGCCATATTTTTTAGCAATGAAAGTTGTGATTTCAATATCTTCTTCGGAAGGGCAATCAATATAACCGTCCTTATCTTCCATTCCGATTTTGATGTAAAAGATAACAGGCTCATAACCGGCTTCTTTCAGTTGGTGCACAACAACCGAACTATCTACTCCGCCTGAAACTAAAGCTGCAATTTTCATTGAAATACTCCTTTTTTAAGAGTGCAAAAATACGATTTTATCGGCAGAAATAAAATAATTTACCTGATTATCCGGGATCAACGCATTAAAATTTCTATTTTATATAGCGTTTGTTTCAGGTCGGCATCTTTCAGAATGACCGTTTTATTCCTGTCCAACAAATAGATGGTTGGGATGGCTTTCAAGTCATATAATTGCCGGTCTGTTACGATTGCATTTTTATCGCAGCCATTGATCCATTCTGCGGGTATGTCCGCCCATTTTTTCTTCCAGATTTCCAAATCCTTGTCGGGATAAAAAGCCAATATTTTCAGCCTGCCGCTTTTTTGCAGGCTTTGGAGCATTTCGGACGCAGCGAGGGCGCCGATTGTTTCCGCACAGGCATGGCAATCGGGGTTGTAGAACAGCAAAAGCGTATATTCGCTGTTTATGGCATACATTCTTCCTGTTTTTCCCGATAGCAGGGTATAGCTGAAATCTGCCGCTTTTTCGCCCACGCGGTTTTTGAGCATCATCTTCAGATGATGTTCCGCAGGCGCTTTTTCCGCAAAGGTCAGCAGGGGGCTGTCGCTTGATGTAATGTATTGCGCCACGGGAATATACAACTCCTCGTTGCGCATCGGGGAGTTCGGATCGCGCAGGTAACTTTCGGCGTTTGTTAAAAAGTAGCGCAGCATGACGCCGGTCGGTTCTTTTTCCGCTTTCCGCATCAGGTTTTGAATGGATTCGGCAGCCATTTGTTTGTCCGCATGGGGCAACAGATCGATATAATCGACAAAAGCCTGTTCGGTAATATCGGGCAAATGAATATAAGTGGTATCCTTAAAATCAAAATTGTCCCAATAATGGTTTAGCAGGTAATTTGCCCGTTCCCTGGGTTCGGTCAGCGCTACCGGAATCTCCGGCAATACAAACGACGGCGTTTTCACCGGCTGCGGATTGCTTTTGCCGGCGCAGCCCATAAACAGGAAGAGGAAAATAATAATTGAGAATTGCGTTGTTTGATAATTGATACTGTTTTTCATTATTTTCGTTGCTTTAAATTAATAAATTTGTGCTATTCATAAAGTTATTTTCCACATAAGCGGTACCACTTCAGGCATATCGACGATAATCAAAAACCGTTCCTGCTAACAACCCACTATCGTTATTGTTTTATCTTCAATTTTTTCCATTTTGAGATAGATTTTGCTATCCCAGTCTATATTGATTCTGCGGTCGAAGATGACCAGCCAACCCTCTTTGACCCCCAATGTGTCCATGTAATCAAGGATTTGATCATGGCTGTTTTCTTCCGTTTGAGCGCTGCGGCGGAGTTTCAGTTCGACGGGATATTTTTGCCCTTCATACACCACGCACAAATCTATCCGCCTGTAGCCTGCGGCAAACTCGCGGATTATTTCTCCACCGCCATTGACCACCCGCTGTAGAAAAGCCTGCAAAATCAACTGTGGCGCTGCCTCTTTGTACTGGTAGCGCTCTATCCAGATTTCGCTGTTCTCGCGCCAGAACGACTGAAAGTCCTGCATGAGATAAGTCATGTCGATACGTCCGTCTTTCAGGTAGCGAGGCATCCGGTGGGCATACCGGCTTTCGCTCAGGTCTTTTTGCGAATCGGCATTTAATGTACGGATAATGACCTCTGCATATATGGGATTGGAGGGCATAATTACGCCGTTAACGTTCTTTATCAGCCCAAGGTCTGTCGTGTAGCGATAGTCGTCCGATTGTATGGCGATTCCGGACAATTCACCGATAATCACCGGTTCCATTACCCGCCGCACCCGCTCTTCTTTGAGCCGTTCCAACAGGCTGTCGATATGCGTGTTGCAACGCAAAATGATATTGTAGATGGCTTGATGCACCAATTCGGCAGTAACCGGTCGGGTATAATCGGACTGAAGCATTTTTACAATCACCTCGCGGGCAATGGCGTTGACCAGCCAAGGCTGTCCCTGCGTTTGCTGATACACCGTTTCAACTGCATCCGGCTCAAACAACTGTCCGGTCTCAATCGTATGCTGTCCGTACAATTCCGCTATTTCGTCTTTGGTAAAATTACTGAATGTCAGCGCTTCGGTAATAATATTAAAAGGACTTGCACTGCCCAGGGTTTCACTGTCGGGACGAATTTTCGCCTTGAAATCACGAATGTTGCGCATACCCACCAAGACTATTGACCGGACAAAAGGAGTTCGACTTCGTGTGTTGTAAGCATTCCTCAATTGCCGAAGGAAAGTAATGAGTGTGCCCTCGCTCAGACAGTCGGCTTCGTCGAAAAAAATGACCAATGGCTTGTCTAAAGAGATACAAAAGTCTGTCAATTCATCTTTTAAAACATTGGTGAAATCACCGTAATCCGCATCAGCGGCAAACTTTCTGGCGCCGGGTATGGCCGAATACCGTAAATCTGATTTTAGTCCTTTCACTATCACCGGAATACCTTCCTTGGGATCAATAATGCCCTGCGCCGCTTCCAACGAGCAATAAAGCACATAATACCTGCCTTCGTGATTGATGCGATTCGCCAAATCAAGCAACAAGGTGGTTTTCCCGCTCTGACGGGGAGCGTGAATCACAAAATACTGCTCTTGGTCTATGAGTTCCTTTATTCCTGTCAATCGGGACGAAGCCTCTATCATGTAGTGCTTCGCTTCATTACAGGGGCCTGCTACATTAAAATATCGTGACATCGTTCAAATTTTTTACAAAGGTAGGCAAAATAATTAATAAACAATTTTTCTATTGATATGGAATAACAGCACCGCTACGCGGCGCCCGGCTGGGGAACATTCATCTTAATTCCGGGCGCTCTCGCACCCGGCTATAAACACAGAAGCGCTACGCGCTTTTTTAATCCCTCAACTTTTTACGTTGATCCCGGATTGCTTCAGGCTTCGCCTTCGCAATGACGATGCAAAAAAATTAAACCGCGTAAAGTATAAACTCACAACCGTAGCGCCATAAAATTTATTTCAGCGGCGTTATTCTGACATTGCGGAACCAAATTTCTTTTCCTTCGCTTTGCAAGGCAATCCGTCCCTGCTTGTGTAAGGAATTGGTCCCTTTATTTTGGAATACGCCATTGATGTACACGGTAATAGTCCCATTTTTACAGGTAATATCGGCATTGTTCCATTCGCCGGTTGGATTTTCTGAAGATGCTTCTTTCTTCTTCACAACCGGGAATGCCGGACGTTCTTGTCCGGCCGGCAATTTAAATTCTGCCAAATCCGAACCACCCAACAGCACGAAAGAACCGGCATCGCCTGCACGCAATTGACACTCAATCGCATTCGACCAAACTTTCTTCTCGTCCTGCACAAACAGGAAAATGCCGCTGTTGGTGGCTTCTTCCGGCCAACGCCACTCTACATGCAAGTGAAAATCCGAGAATTTCTTTTCGGTGTACATATATCCGAACGGGTCGCCGGCAATGGCGATGACTCCATTTTTAACCGAAAATACATCTGCGGGTTTTACGGAGAGATCTTTCAGTACAAATCCCCAACCATCAAGGTTGGACCCGTTAAACAATTCGATGGTTTTTGTTTGCGCATTTGCTGATAAAATCGTCAGTAGAATGACGATATTTACAAAAATTATTTTCATTTTCATGTGTAATTAATTTGTTTAATGTGTAAATTATTTGTTTTTAATCTTACTCTTACTCAACAATCTCACTCCATATATTATAATATGCACCAACGAAACCCCCAAAAGCGTAAAAGCAAAAGCGCCATTCTCCTGCCATCCGATTTGCGCTTGATGAGCTATGACAAATACAGCCAACAGCACCGCGATACTGATTCCGATTCCCGATAACATTTTGACAGACTTGTTTGTTCCTAATTTACTATGCCTCGAACCATAAAATGTATAAATATTATGCCCGACCAACATCCAAACAATGAGACGGATCCACGTATCGAAAGGTAAAAATACCATCATGAAAAGGCAAATAGCAATACCCAGAACCGGCACAACCGGCACCCAAGGCGTCCTGAAAGCCCGCGGCGCATCGGGCATTTTTTTCCGCATCACCAAGATTCCGATGCAAACGATAATAAAGGCAAACAGAGTGCCGATGCTCGTTAATTCACCGGCAACCCTCGCCGGAACAAACATTGCCAGAATACTGACCACCACGAGAAAAAGCAAATTGGATTTATAAGGAG
>BNTV01000072.1 GCA_025996865.1 Bacteroidia bacterium | reverse complement strand
AGTTTGACAATTATCTTGTATCGCCGGATAATCGCTTTGTATTGCTTCTGGTTCGGGAAGAAATCCCGGCCGATAAAGGCGATTTGAAACGGCTTCTCTCCCCGAGTGACCGATCCGGTTCTTTCCGCGGACGCAATTCGCTTTTCCGTTACGATTTTGATACAAAAATCAGCCAACGCATTACTTTCGGCAGGGCAAACGTTTCTCTCAACGACATCAGTCACGATAGCAAAAAGATTTTACTTCTCGACAGGGAAGAAAATATTACCGAACGCCCTTTCAGCAAAAATACTTTGTACGAAATGGATTTGCTCACGTTGAAAATGGATACGCTTTTTTCGGACCCGTTCATTAATCGCGCACAATATTCGCCCGACGACCGGCAAATTTTGGTTTCCGGCAGTGCGGAAGCTTTCGGTGGTATCGGTCTGAATATCAAGGAAGGTCAGATTTCCAATTCTTACGACGGACAGGCTTTTATCGTTGATTTGAAAACAAAAGACGTCAAGCCGGTTACTAAAGATTTCAATCCGAGTATTTCCGGCGCCCAATGGTCGGTTTACGATAAGCGGATTTATTTTTCGGCAGAAGACAAAGACCGTTCACAAATCTACGTCTATAATCCTGCCGATGCAACATTCAAAAAACTTGATTTTCCGGAAGATATGATTCGAGGATTCCGTTTGGCGGACAACGCACCCATAGCCGTTTTCCAAGGAGAGGGAACCAACAATGCCTATCGGCTATACAGTTACAATCTTAAAACCGGAAAATCCGTTTTGTTGTCCGATCCGTTCAAATCCCAATTGGAAGAAATGGCTTTGAGCAAAGTGACGGACTGGAATTTCACTTCTTCCGACGGAACTGCTATTGAAGGCCGTTTTTACCTGCCATCCAACTTCGACGCGAACAAGAAATATCCCTTGATTGTGTATTATTACGGAGGAACTTCCCCTACCCCACGCACTTTTGAATCGACTTATCCTTTGCAGGTTTACGCCGCTTTGGGATACGTGGTTTACACCCTGCAGCCTTCCGGAACCACCGGATTCGGACAAGAATTTTCCGCTCGCCACGTCAATGCTTGGGGCAAAAAAACCGCTTCGGAAATTATCGACGGCGCTCGTTTGTTCTGCCGGGAACATCCTTTTGTTGATAGCGCCAAGGTCGGATGCATCGGCGCTTCTTACGGCGGATTTATGACGCAATACCTGCAAACCCAAACGGATTTTTTTGCGGCGGCCGTTTCTCATGCAGGAATCAGTAACATAACGAGTTACTGGGGTGAAGGTTACTGGGGTTACGGATACAGCGCGGCAGCAAGCGCATACAGCTATCCATGGAACAATCCACAGTTATATACCGAACAAAGCCCTCTGTTTATGGCGGATAAAATCAAAACACCTTTGCTTTTGCTGCATGGTACGGCCGATACCAATGTGCCTATCGGGGAAAGTATCCAAATGTACAATGCTTTGAAAATCCTTGGTAAACCGGTAGAATTGATTACGGTCAAGGATGAAAACCATGCGATTTATACCTATCAGAAACGCATTGATTGGAACAAAACCATCTATGCTTGGTTTGCCAAATGGTTGAAAAATCAGCCGCAGTGGTGGGAGGCTTTATATCCCGAAAAATAATTGCATAATTTGACAGAAAACATTATCTTTGTGAAATTATTTATCCATTTAAAAAATTCAAATTATGATAAGCAAAAAAATCGAATCAGCGATAAATGACCAGATCAATGCAGAATTTTGGTCGGCCTATTTGTATTTGTCAATGTCCACTTACTGTGCACACAAAAGTTTGCCGGGAGCAGCCAATTGGTTCCACATCCAATTCAAGGAAGAACAAGACCATGCCGAAAAATTCATGTCTTTCATTCTTTCAAGAGGCGGACAAGTTCTGTTACAACCTGTTGCAAAAGTCGAAACTTCTTGGGAATCGCTTCTATCAGCATTCAAAGACACTTTGGCGCACGAAAAAGTGGTTACTGCAAAAATAAATCATATTTATGATTTAGCCGTAGAAGAAAAAGATTACGCTACGCAATCTCTGTTGAACTGGTTCATCGACGAACAAGTTGAAGAAGAAGAAACAGCCCAACAAATGATTGATACTTTGGGAATGATTGGCGACGGTTACGGACTGTATCAATTCGATAAAGAATTAGCGGCAAGAGTTTATACGCCTATTGTTACCGCATAAATTAAAAAATCCTTATTTATTCATTCCCCTTTTTCATGAAACCACGAAAAAGGGGAATGTTTTTTTAAAACCATTTATGCATGATTCGCCCAATAGCTGAAACAAGCTTTACATTTTATACCCTTTTAACCCATAAAACGCAATATATAAGAAACAAATCAAGGGCACGATAAACCCGACAGCCATATTTTGTTCACCGATATGCCCCATCAACATAGGAGCAAATGCACCGCCGGCGACACCAAGAATGATATACGACGACGCCTTCTTGGTATAACCTCCCATCTTTGAAAGTCCCAAAGCAAAGATAGTCGGGAACATAATCGACATGAAAAAGAAAGTTATATACAATGCATACAACGAAATGCTTCCCAATTGAAGGATAACCAGAATCATAGCAAGTGTACACACGCCGGCGTAAACCGCCAGCAACCGGTACGGTTTGAATTTGGACATGATAAAACTGCCCGACAGACGGCCAATCATAAACAGCAACATTCCACCGAATGCCAAGAACTTAGATGCTTGCAAAGGCGTAATCGAAGCGTCAAGTTCAGTTACATAATTAATAAAAAAACTGAAAATACCTGTCTGTGCAGCGCAATATAAGAATTGAGCGAGAATAGCCAACACGAAATGTTTGTGCGACCACATCGATTTCGCCGGTATGCCTGGTTTATCAGCCACAACCGTATCGTCGGCTTCTACAATGTTCGGCAATTTCGTAAACAAAAAGAACAAAGCGATGATTAACGTTCCGACACCCAAGATAATATAAGGTTTAGTCAATGCCATCGTATCGCCGGGAGCTGCACCTAAAATCAACTGCCCGCCGATAAAAGGGCCGAGTACCCAACCCAAACCGTTGAACGATTGGGAAAGATTAATCCGCTGTGCAGCGCTGTCTTTCGGACCAAGCACCGTCGAGTACGGATTGGCAGCCGTTTCCAACACACACAAACCGCAAGCGACAACAAACAAAGAAATCAGGAACGGATTGGCTGAATGGAACATAGCAGCCGGAATAAACCCGAAAGCGCCAATGGCATATAACAACAAACCTAACAAAATTCCTTTTTTATAACCGAATTTCTTCATGAATATCCCTGCCGGAATACCCATCAACGCGTACGCAATATAAGTCGAAAACTGTACTAAACCCGATTGAGCCTTCGTCATGGTAAATGCCATCTGGAAGTGCTTATTCAGAACATCTAACAAACCGTGCGCCAGTCCCCACATCAGAAACAGGCTGGTAACTAAAATAAAGGGAAATAAATAACTTTTCCCGCTCGGAGAAGAAAAAATGGTGTTTTTCGATTTGGATGATTTCATGTGATTAATTTATTTCATGTTTTTTTTGTTAAACTAAATTGAGACCAAAGTTAATACATTTTTTGAAAAAACCCATAATTTTGTATCTTTGCACTCAAATTATCAAAAATTATGAACAATTTCAAAAGAACATTGATTACTTCTGCTTTGCCTTACGCCAATGGCCCTGTTCACATCGGACATTTGGCGGGTGTTTACATTCCGTCGGATATTTACGTTCGCTATCTTCGCCTGAAAGGTGAAGAGGTTTTATTTATCGGCGGTTCGGACGAACACGGAGTCCCTATTGCCTTGAAAGCCAAAGCGGAAGGTGTTTCTCCACAAGAAGTGGTTGATCGTTACCATCATATTATCAAGAAATCTTTTGAAGAATTCGGCATTACTTTTGACATCTATTCGAGAACGACTTCTCAAATCCATCATCAAACGGCTTCCGATTTCTTCCAAAAATTATACGACAAAGGCGAATTTATCGAAAAAACATCGGAACAATACTACGACGAAGAAGCCAAACAATTCCTTGCCGACCGCTACATCATCGGTGAATGTCCGCATTGCGCCAACAAAAACGCTTACGGCGACCAGTGCGAAGTCTGCGGATCCACGCTTAGTCCCCTCGATTTGATTAATCCGAAGTCGGCTATTTCCGGCAGCATTCCCGTATTGAAAGAAACCAAACATTGGTATCTGCCTTTGGATAAACACGAAGCATGGTTAAAAAAATGGATTCTCGAAGACCATAAAGAATGGAAATCCAATGTTTACGGCCAATGCAAATCCTGGTTAGACATGGGATTGCAACCGCGTGCAGTGAGCCGCGACTTGGACTGGGGCATTCCGATTCCGGTAGAAGGAGGCGAAGGAAAAGTGCTGTATGTTTGGTTTGACGCACCCATCGGCTACATTTCCAATACAATCGAACTTTTTCCAAATGATTGGGAAAAATGGTGGAAAGACTCATCTACGCGCCTGATTCATTTTATCGGAAAAGACAACATCGTTTTCCATTGCATCGTTTTTCCGGCTATGCTCAAAGCCGACGGAACGTATATTTTACCCGATAATGTCCCGGCTAACGAATTCCTCAATCTCGAAGGCGATAAAATATCAACTTCCCGCAATTGGGCGGTTTGGTTGCACGAATATTTGGAAGATTTTTCCGGGAAACAAGACGTATTGCGCTACGTATTAACAGCCAATGCACCGGAAACCAAGGATAATGATTTTACGTGGAAAGATTTTCAGGCACGGAATAACAACGAACTGGTTGCTATCTTCGGCAATTTTGTCAACCGCGCTATGGTACTCACTCACAAATATTTTGAAGGAAAAATTCCTGCAAGAGGCGAATTCAATGAGTCTGATTCCGCCATTTTGGACGAATTCAAACGTATAAAAGAAGATTTGGAGAACTATCTCGACCAATTCCGTTTCCGCGATGCCTTGAAAGAAGCCATGAACTTGGCACGTATCGGAAACAAATATTTAGCCGATACCGAACCTTGGAAATTAGCGAAAACCGACATGGAACGGACGGCGACTATCCTGAATATTGCTATGCAAATCACTGCAAATCTGGCTATTGCATTTGAACCGTTCTTGCCTTTCTCTTCCAAAAAACTCAAACAAATGATTAACAAACCTGACTTGAAATGGAGTGATTTGGGGAGCGTTGATTTGCTTGAAACCGGTCATCAACTCAATCAACCCGAATTGTTATTCGAAAAGATTGAAGATGAAGCCATTGAAAAACAAATTCAAAAATTGCAGGATACCAAAAAAGCCAATGAATTAAACGAATCAAAAGGAGCAATCGCAAAACAGGTCAAAGCCAACATCAGTTTCGATACCTTTGAAAAATTGGATATTCGTGTAGGTAAAGTCTTGGAATGCACCAAAGTACCCAAAGCGGACAAACTGCTGCAATTCAAAATCGATGACGGTTTGGGCGGCAGAACGATTCTTTCGGGAATTGCAGGATACTACAATCCCGAAGAACTTGTCGGCAAACAGGTTTGTTTCATCGCTAACCTTGAACCCCGGAAAATCAAAGGAATCGAATCGCAGGGCATGATTTTGTCGGCGGAAAATGCAGACGGAAACCTGGCAGTCATTCAACCGGATAAAGAAGTTTCTCAGGGAAGCGAAGTAAAATAATGCCGACTGGCATTCATAAAAATTACTTCGTCTATCATAGTAGAAAATTATTTGTCGTTATAATGCTCTAACACAGAAATAACGGATACGACCACGTTGAAATCGTTAATCGTATAGGTTAGTCGATGTTTGCGGTTGATTCGTCTTGACCACTTCTTTTCATATTTACAAAATTCTGGTTTGCCTGTTCCTGTTTGCGGATGATTTCTCAATTCTTCCAATAATTCAATGGCTTTAGTGTATGCCTTAGGCTCTGATTTTTTGAGTTTTGAAAGACCTTCCTTTGCAAGAACGGAAATGTCAAGAGCGTATTTCATAAACTGTCAAAAAAGTTTTTAAATTCTTCATCACTCGTGATTCTGGTAAATTTACCTTCCTTGATTTGTCGTTCGCCTTCTCTAACCAGTTCTATATTGCGTTTATCTGCCCAAAACAAGTCCCCGGACGGACTTATTTCAAATGGATTGCAACGATATTCTTCGGGTATGGAAAGAAATTCTTTTATCCAAGTTTCATTTACGAAATTATCATCGGGTTCATTGGTAACAAAAAGATTTATATACTTCTTGCCGCGTTTTATCAAAACCCTTTCTTCTTCTGCAAGGTCTAAATATTTTTTTTGCTTATCTCTAAATTCTCTTGTTGAAACTATTACCATATTCCTAAATTTTTATGTACGTAAACAGTACAAAGATAAATATTTATTCTTAATTTTTATACTTTGGTCGCGTTTTAATGATTTTTTCTATCTGACAAACAATCGGTTAATTTTTTCCGAATTAACCTATCTACTTTTTATAAGTAACCGTCGCCGTAGCCTGATTAACCGGCATAATTAAAACTTCAGCGATCTGAACATGTTCGGGAGCCGAAGCCGCAAAAAAGATTGTTTCGGCAATATCCTCGCCCGTTAACGGTTCAAGACCTTTGTAAACGGCATCGGCTTTCGTCTTGTCGCCATAAAAACGAGTAATGGAAAATTGCGTTTCTACCAATCCCGGTTTGATGTTTGTCACACGCAAAGGCGTATCCACCAAGTCAATACGTAATCCATCGGTCAGCAATTTCACCGCCGATTTGGTAGCGCAATAAACGCTTCCGCCCGGATAAGCCGCATCCCCGGCAATGGAACCGATATTGATGATGTGGCCTCTCCCCCGCCCTACCATTCCGGGAACAACCAAGCGGGTAACAGTCAGCAAACCCTTGATATTCGTATCTATCACGATTTCCCAGTCGTCAAGACTGCCTTCGTGTTCTTTATCGACGCCTAAAACCAATCCGGCGTTATTAATCAATATATCAACGGCTTGCCATTCAAATGGCAAATTTCCTATGGCTTGTGTAGCTGCTTTTCTATCGCGAACGTCAAACAGCAAGGGGAAAACTTCCGCAGAATATTTGTCAATCAAATCCTGCTTCAAAGCTTGTAGCTTTTCCGGATTTCTTCCGTTCAGAATTAAATGGGCGCCGGCCGAAGCAAATTTGTGGGCGCAGGCTTTTCCGATTCCATCGGTTGAGCCGGTAATGAAGATGATTTTGTTTTTCATATTGTTATCTTTTATTATAAAGTTATAGGTCTGACATCCGTCCCCCACAACAATTTCTTCCGCAAAGTATCATAAAAACGCTGCTGCGCCCGTTTAACAATCTTCACGCAAAAATCCGCTTTCCGAATGAAAAATTCACTTTCCGAAGGATAAATCATAGAACGGCCATCCAAAGAAATCAAGAAATTGCCGTTCCGCGTCTCCACTTTCAAACGGATGCAATAATCTTCCGGAATCACCAAAGGACGTACATTCAGGGAATGAGGCGCCACCGGACTCAATACAAAATTATTCGCCTGGGGAATAATAATCGGCCCATTCACACTCATCGAATAAGCCGTCGAACCGGTAGGAGTTGCGACCAGCAAACCATCGGCCAGATAAGTCGTCAGAAACTCTTCGTTCAAATAGGTATGAATCGCAATCATGGAGGAAGTATCCCGCTTCAACACAGCAATTTCGTTCAATGCAAAATTATGGGCGCCATATTGCGAAAACGGAGTCTGCAATTCGAGCAGACTTCTTTCATCAACCGAATAATCACCCCGAAAAACTTCTTCCATCGTTTCGTTAATTTCATCCGTACTGATGTCGGCCAAAAAACCCAAACGTCCGGTATTAATCCCCAAAATGGGAATCCTTTGACGTCCTACCCAAGCTGCCGTTCGCAGAAAAGTGCCGTCGCCACCCAAACTGATTACCAAATCCAAAGGAAAAGTATCGGATTCTATTACGCCCTTTATTTCAGGCGTATAAGCAAACTGTCCGGATAAATAATCGTAGAATCCGGCTTCGACCCAAACCTCACCATTTAAAAGTCGTATTTTGTCAAACAACGTTCTGATACTTTCCTGTTTGCCTGCTTGATAATCGCTTCCGAATATTCCGATTTTCATAAATCCGTAATTTACAGTTCAATATAATGTATCAATTCATCTACCCTTTCTCTCAGGATTTCATCCGGGAGCATCTGTTTTTGCTTGTAATATTTAACCGGATAATTAAAGCGTTCCAAACTCCTCAACACAGGAGAAGCATCTTCCAAATCAATCTTGAAAAGAAGAATTTGGTTACCGGTTTCTTTATCAATGTACGAAAACAAACTCAAAACCTTCGCCCGGTTGGCTTCAATCAAATGAATCATTTGCGACAATACAAACTCCGTTTGATTCAATTCAACCGCAATCAAAGCGCCTTCCGAACCGGTTTTGCTCATTTCACCCAAACTTTCGATTAAAACCGGTAAAGTAATTGCTCCGGCATACTCTCCGTTATTCATGAGTACCGGCAATAAAGTCAACGAATCCTTACTCATAACTTGCAAAGCCTCAACGACGGAAGATTCTTCCCACACGTAAGGCGCATAGAAACAAGTATTTTCAATCTCTGTCTCCGGATTTTTCATGTCGGCTACATCTCTTTCCGACAACAGGTAAATATAAGCCCCATTCTTGACAACCGGAAGGTGTTTCAACTTCAAATCGTCCATCAATGTTGCCGCATAAAGTCCCGAATTGACCGGTTTTAACACAGGAATATCTTTTATTAAGATTTCTTTGCAAAACATTTTATTGTTTTTGAAGTAAATACATTACTTTTGTACTTTAATTAATTGTGCAAATTTAGTTATTTATTTGTAAATACTTATGAACTTGATATTATTTATTCAAAGCGGTGTAAACGAGATTGTAACTAACGTACCTGTTACATCCGAAACTGTCGAAGCAAAAATGAACCTTTTCGACTTGACGTTGAAAGGCGGTTGGATCATGATTCCCATTGGTTTGTTGCTTTTCATTTCACTTGTCGTCCTTATCGAACGACTTTTAGTCATTAACAAAGCCGGCAAGGAAGATGCCACTTTCATGAACCGGATTAAAGATTACATTCACGGAGGAAAAATCGAGTCGGCCATCAATTTATGCCGGATGACCAACACGCCCAATGCCAGAATGATCGAAAAAGGAATTTCCCGGTTGGGACGTCCGATGAACGATATTCAAGTTGCCATTGAAAATATAGGCAATATCGAAATCGCCAAATTGGAAAAAGGTTTTCCGTGGGTCGCCACCGCCGCCGCTGCCGCTCCGATGCTCGGATTCCTCGGCACGGTAACCGGTATGGTTCGCGCTTTTTTTAACATGGCGAATGCAGGCTCCAATGTGGACATTACACTGCTTTCTTCGGGCATTTACGAAGCGCTCGTAACAACCGTTGCAGGCTTGATTGTCGGAATCATCGCGTTGTTATCATATAACTATTTGGTAGCCAGAGTCAATGAAGTAATGAACGACATGGAATCCCGTTCGATGGAATTTATGGATTTATTGAATGAACCAACTAATTAAAAAACGATGGCGCTAAAAAGAAGAAGAAGAATAACAGCCGAATTCAGTATGGCTTCCATGACGGATATGATTTTCCTCCTGCTCATATTCTTCATGCTCACATCGACGGTGGTCATACCCAATGCGATAAAGGTCGTTTTACCGCAAAGCGCCCAGCAAACTTCGGCAAAACCGTTGACGCGCGTGACGATCGATGCAGGATTGAAATATTACGTAGCTTACGGCAGTCAAAAAGAACGCCAAGTCCGTTTCAACGAAATTACACCTTTTCTGCAACAATGTTACAGCAAAGAACCGGATATTTACGTGGCTTTATATGCCGACGAATCCATTCCTTACAAGGAAGTCGTCAAGGTGCTGGATATCGCCAACCGGAACAATTTCAGGATGATATTAGTTACACGTCCCAAATAAGAGCTGAATCGAATGGAATTAACAAAAGAAAAAAAATGCGGAATTATCGGTTCGATACTTTTTTTTATCGTGCTGCTTCTCATCCTTTATTTTACTTTTCTGAGAATGGAAATAAAAGCAAAGGAAGAAGGGGTTTTGGTTAATTTCGGATCAGTGAACTTGGCGGCAGGAACTTTCACCCCCAAAGGCGAAGTACCTGAGGCTGCACAACAGGAAGCCGCTCCGGCGCCTCCGGCTCAGGAGATACCGGAAGTTTCACAGCCCAAACCACAAACACGTCCGGCTGTTCAACAGAAACCGCAAACAAAACCCCAGACAAAGCCGCAAACGAAACCGACTCCGCCGCCAATGACCCAAAACTTGGAGCAAACGGCCGCCGTTGAAGCAGCCAAACAAAAACAAAGAGAAAAAGCGGCTGCCGAACAGGCCGCAAGAGCCGAACAAGCCCGACTCGCAGAAGAACAACGGAAACGTGACGCTATCAATCAGCAAGTTTCCGGAGCATTCGGCTCGGGTAATTCCGGCCGTAGCGGGCAGGGAACGGGACAATCGGGTTCCGGTGTACAAGGAAGTCCGCAAGGCGCTTCCACTGCACAATCCGGAGGTGGTTACGGTGAATTTAGTTTGAGCGGACGTACATTAGGCGCCGGAGGACTTCCAAGACCGGCTTATTCCGCTCAGGAAGAAGGAAATATTGTTGTCAATATAACTGTCGATCCGCAGGGAAATGTTATTCTCGCTGAAATCGGAAAAGGCACTACCATCAACAGCGACGCTATGCGCAGATCGGCTCTGGAGGCTGCGCGAAGGGCTAAATTCAACAGCATCACCGGGAATAATAATCAGTCGGGAACAATTACTTACAAGTATAATTTGAAATAGGGTTTTCAACAACGGAGTTTATTATTAAAAATTTACAAACTAAAAGTCATGCAAAAAGTATTTATTTTTTTAGCCGAAGGCTTCGAAGAAACAGAAGCCGTTGCCACAACCGACGTAATGCTTCGTGGCGAATTGGACGTAACAACCGTATCCGTTACCGGAAAATCTTTGGTAACAGGAGCGCATGGAATCGTTGTCAATGCGGATGCGTTGTTTGAAAATACAGATTTTTCAAAGGGAGACTTGTTGGTATTGCCGGGCGGTATGCCGGGCGCTTCCAACCTGAATGCGCATCAAGGTTTGAAAAATCTTATATTACAATACGCAAAAGAAGGGAAAAAACTGGCTGCCATTTGCGCCGCTCCCCTGGTTTTGGGCGAATTGGATTTACTGCAAGGGAAAAAAGCCACAGCTTATCCCGGTTTCGAACCAACGCTCAAAGGGGCGGAATATGTGAAAGCGGACGTTGTGCAAGACGGGAATATCATCACCGGAAGAGGGCCGGGTTTTGCGATTGATTTCGGATTGGCTATCGTGGAAGAATTGCTGGGGAAAGCGAAAGCGGATGAAGTTGCCGAGGGATTGCTTTTCCAAAGGAGTTAAATACGTAAAATAAACCGTTAGTAAAAGTGTAATTATCGCAAGAATGCGAAACGACAATATGCCGCCGAAACCAAACAAGATATTCCAAATTCCACCCGTAATGCCCCCCAAATAATACACAAAATAATCCCTGACGGAATCGGGACAGTTGAAAATCTGCTGAAAAAAAGTCAATACCGCTCCTTCATCGCATAATTTATTTTCCAAGTAAATTTACAAATTATCATATATCTGCATCAAATCATCTTTAACAGCCTCTATGACAAAAAATTCCCGTACACGCCTTGAGGCATTGGCGCTTAAAGTATCCCGCAGACCGGAATCTTCCAACAAACGATTAATCGCTACAGCTAATGCCTTTGAATCGCCGTTTTCCGATTCAAGTCCGGTTTTCTTGTCCGGACAAACCCAATTCACGCCCGAATCGGGAATTGTAAAAGTAACAGCCGGCAGACCGCAATACATAGCCTCCGCCAAAGCAATCCCAAAAGCTTCGTTACGAGTAATGGACGGAAAGGCAAAAATAGAAGAAGCATACAGATACCTGCGCAATTCGGCTTCATCCAATTTCCCTGTAAAATACAGATCCGGAGCATCGGACATTTTTTTCAAACGCTCCGTCAATGGCCCTTTTCCGGCAATCACAACCACACACTCGGATGATATATGCGGAATAGCTTCAATCAACGAAGAAAATCCTTTATAAGGAACATGACGCCCGAAAGTAAATACAATCTTCTTCCCTTCATAATGATTTCTGATTTTTTCAATGGCCTGTTCATCCCCTTTTTCTAAAGTAAGTTTCTGAACATTAACCGTATTGGGAATCATAGCCAATTTATTTTCCCAAAGCAACAAGGGTTTGGAACCGGCTGCATAAGTCGGACTCGTAACCAATATTTTATCCGCTCTCTGCAATAATTTTTTCTCTATCGGGTGATAAAATGTATATAAAAAGCCTTGTTCGACAATATCCGAATGCCAATGAACGATCAGCTTAACATTTTCAGGAATCAAACTCAAAAGATAAACACTACCCAGAGGATTAGGCGTATGAAAATGAACAATATCCGGTTTAAATTCAGCAAAAAACGTTCTCAAATGCCTATAAAAAGAAATGGAAATCGATTGACTGAAAAGTTTTTTGATAATGCCGCACCGCGTAACCGTTATACCTTCATAAACATCCGTCTCGTCTGTTTTTTTATCATTAAAACAAATCACCCGGTGATGATAGCCGGGCAATCCCGTCACAATACTGTGACAGACGTCTTCAATTCCTCCGATGTGGGGAGGATAATAATTCGGGATGTGGAGTATTTTTTTCATCTCAGAAAATAGTCCCTTAATATAAGAATCGGTTCGGAAAACAACAAAAATATCCGGTAAATCATCGTACTCATCCAAATCGTTTTCAGCACATAACCGGTATAAGATATACCTATTATCATCATTAGAAAAGAAACGGTTGTCCTGCTCGGCGGCAGCAGTACATCTATTCTTGCATTTAATTTTTGCATTCCTTGAAGCCATGGACGAGGAAATAACTCCGTAAATATTTTTGGCGAAACAATTAAAAATAAGGCAAAAGAACTTGCTGTCAGGTAAAAGAAAAGCCTGATATAATCAATGGATAAAAATGTAAATAAAGGCAACAAACAAAGAAATTGAAAGGAGAAAACAGCAGACAATACCTTCCTGTCGTCCGTTGTGTAAACTTCCTGACGCGTCTTAAAAACCAACGAGGCATTCGTCGAAATATAATATACGGTAAAAAAAACAAGCGCCCAATACCAAATGGATAAAAGATAATATTCTTCTTTCAAAAAATTAATGTTGAAGTGAAAGGAAAAAGTACTCACACTGGGCCAACCTAAAAAATGAATGGCATTATCGTCCGGAACCGGAGTAAATTCCTTACCGTAAAGTCCACTCCATGAATCCCAAATAGCTTGTGCAATGGCAGGGGTGCCATGGGCGAGCAATACCGACAAAAACGCAAGCAAAGCAGGCAAGAGGGAAATAAACGCTATTAAACCGGAAACAAAGACATTCATTCGTTTCCTTTTCCAAAAAACGTAAACCAACAAGAAAAATACAACCGGCAAAGTATAAAATGCGAAAACTTCATGTGTCAATATCATGAAGACGGATATGAAGTTAATCAGAACGATTTTCAGGAATAAATGAATCGTTTTTTTTCTGTAAATCAATAGCATAAGAATAAAACAACAAAGCATCAAAAAATCTTTTCTGATCCAGACTTCCGACATAATAATGCCCCCACAGAAAAAACACAAAGGTATGATATACAAAGTATAGCCCTTTTTAGTGAACTCCCGGACAAAAAACAGGCAGACTGCTACACAACAAATTACCGATATAACCTTAATCGTGATGATGACATCAATACCCGAATATTTGGTAAACCAAAATAACAACTCACCTAATAATCCTCTTCTTACAAACCCACCTTCATAATTGATTAAAAATTCGGAAATCTGATAAGTAGAAAAACTCCATCCCGAAAACAGATTTTTAACAAATATACATAAAATCGAAACGATAAATGTATAATACAGCGTATTGAAAATTTTTAGCCTAAGAGCACTTCCATCCATAATTAAATAGTAATTAAATAGTAAATATACTGCAAAATTAAAAAAAAATATCTAATTATTACAAAAAACAATAAATATTTTAGTATCTTTGCACTGTTTATAGGCAAAAAGGCACTCATGAAAACTAAATTCATCATCATAGGCGCAGGTCCGGCAGGTTTGTCATTTGCAACTACGTTAAAAAAATTGGGAGAATGTTCTTTTGTAATATTGGAAAAAGAAAAAGAATCTGGAGGCCTTTGTAGGAGTGTAATGCATAATGCCGCTCCTATTGATACGGGCGGCGGACATATTTTGGACGTTCGTCGTAAAAACGTTTTAGACTTCATATTTTCATATATGCCTGAAAACGAATGGAATTTTTATGACCGAAACACAAAAATCGTCGTAGATAATCATATCATCAGTTATCCGTTCGAAGCCAATATCTGGCAATTCCCGATGGAAGAACAAATCGAATATCTGGAGTCCATTGCAAAAGCCGCTTTGTTACAAAAAGAAAAACCCGGGCATTTTATTGATTGGATTTATTGGAAATTCGGTGACAAAATTGCCGATAAATACATGATTCCCTATAATCAAAAGATTTGGTCATGTGATTTGAACCTGTTAGGCACTTATTGGCTTGAAAAACTTCCGGACGTATCTTTTCGGGACACATTGGCTTCTTGCTTAAGTCGCAAGTTTTACGGAACGCTTCCCGGTCATGCCCAGTTTTATTATCCTAAAAAACAGGGTTATGGTGAAGTTTTCCTGAGAATTGCCGAAACGCTTAAAGAACATATTCGCTACGAATATCCGGTCAAAGAATTGGATGTTACAAATCGAATCATCAATCGGGAATTTACAGCCGATTATATCGTGAATACCGCTCCTTGGGTCGAATTTTCGGAAAAGATGCCGGATGATATCAGCAAGTTAGTAAAAGCATTACAATATACATCTGTCGATATTGATTACTATGCCGAACCGTCCGATACCGATGCACACTGGACTTATTATGCATCTCCGGATCTTTCTTATCACAGAAAAATTCACAGAGACAATATTGTTGCCGGTTCCAGCGGATACTGGACGGAAACCAATGCAAAACGCAGAAATAAAAAAGGTTTGTTTCATTTTGAGAACCCATATGCATATCCGTTAAATACAATGGATAAACCATCCACAATCAGTGCTTTGCTATCCAAAATGGAAAAATACCATATTTTCGGATTAGGGCGTTGGGGTGAATGGGAGCATTATAACTCAGATGTTGTGATTGAAAGAGGAATACAAATGGCTGAAAAACTCATAAAAAAATAATATATTATAATTAATGAATTATGATTTTGCAATAATTATCCCAATGGCGAATGAAGCCATGGATTTTGAACCGCTTGTTTTTTCATTGAAAGATGTACTGTCGCAGCAACAATCGGGTAAAGTATATTTTATAGTTGACAATGTTTCCAAAGACAACACCTTGGAGCTTTGCAAAAATTTATCCGAAAAAGATTCCCGGTTTGCGACCGTTTGGGCGCCTGAAAACAAGAATGTCGTGGATGCCTACCTGAAAGGGTACCGGGAAGCATTAAGAAACAGACACAAATTTATTATTGAAATGGACGCCGGTCTGTCGCACGATCCAAAAGCTGTTCCAATGTTTCTCAGGGTTTTGAATGAAGGGAACGAATGTGCTTTCGGAAGCCGTTTCATCAATGGAGGCTCCATACAAGATTCGAATTGGAAAAGGACTTTTCTGTCCAAATCCGGAACATTATTGTCCAATTGGTTATTAGGGACAAAAATGTACGATATGACTTCCGGATTCCAAGGATTTCATGCCGAGATTGTGGAAAAATTTTTAGCCTATCCGCTGTTGTCGAAAGCACACTTTTACCAAACAGAATTGAGGTATTTATTACGTAAAACGAGGTATGCGGAAATACCTATTCACTACCGGGCGCCTTCTCCGTCCGTATCGAAGAAAGCGATTAACAACTCTTTCGGTGTTTTGTTTCATTATTTCTTTTTGAGGTTAAAAGGAAAAACGCCATATATTATATAAAATTGAATTTTTCATCTTTGCGAGATAAAGCGTTTTTTTAATGCCGTAGCTCCTTCGCCCATATTAAACTTTCTGGCAAACAGTTTATTGGAAGAGGTGATAGTGGGAAAATCACTTTCATCCCAAAAAGCAGGTCTTCCTCCCTTCTGCGAAATCCAGTCGATATACCTCAGATTATCATTAACATTTCCATTTTCGTTATCCGGCCTCTTTTAAGGCAGTTTCCGAGCATTTGCGTAAGCCTTTGTTCTGCAACGGGTCTGTCAACATTTTTCACAGCAACTCATCGGCATCTATTTCAAATACATCAGCAATTACCTGAATCATCTGAAGAAACAATCCCCACAATCGTATCTCAAGGGTTTGACGAAGGCAATCTGCATTCATTGACCTGAACAAAGCCCCCATGGATTCGTAACTCTCATAACGATACCTGAATGATAGCAAAATGTAGGTAATCATGGATGATTTTTTTCGCGATGCAGTTGACATCCTGCGGACATGGGCAAATAAGATAAATAATAAAATTTGTTTATATAAAATGTAATGCGTAACTTTGCACTTTACATAGAAAAGAATGATAAAAAGTTTCTCACATAAAGGCTTGAAAAATTATTGGACAAAGGATGATAGCAGTAAAATACCATCGACAATGTTGGTCAAAATCCGAATGATTTTGGATTTGCTCAACGATGTAGAAGAAGTGCCGCATGTTTCAGAAATAGATTTGTTGGATACTCACTAATTTTTATATTTTATGGAAAGAGGAATAAAACACAATACGCACCCCGGCGAAATATTGCGGGAAGAAATTATTAATGCTAACATGCTGACGGTGCAGGAAGCTGCTGATTATCTAAAAGTTTCGCGCGTTACGCTTTCGAATATTCTTAATGGTCGGGCTTCTATTACACCAAATATGGCCATCCGTATTAGTCAGGTTTTTGGAGGAAATGCTAACCTTTGGGTGCGTTTGCAATTATCTTATGATATGCGGGAGGCAGAAAAGGCGGCTCGCGATGCACATTTATCGCTATCTCGTTATCAATTTGCATAAAAACATTTTTTGTAATAATGCAGCCTACCGTGAATCGACATCGCCGATGGCCTTCCAAGCCGTCTATCAATGAACTGTGAGTTATTGTTCTTTAATTTGCCAATGTCCTGTTTTTTCTTTTCCCATTCTCATGATAATGCCCTGCTTTCTACACAGATTATGAGGTTTGCAACTTTGAAATTTTATTTATACCTTTGCTCCGTAGCATATTTATAGATTTGGTGCGAAACATTTTCACAGGGAAAAGTACGTCTTTATACAGGGCTATTGATTTTAACTCCGGTTTTTTTATTATACTTTTTGAAAACAATACCCAATTACAAAGCCAAAGAAATGATAAATTATGCCAATGAAGGTGTTTTTATTAATTAATGCTTATATGAAAGAGAGAGATTCTAATATGGAGTTGTTACGAATAATAAGTACGTTATATATACTTATTTTGCATGTATGTTTAACATTGGGAATACCTAAACAATTCAATACTTCATCAATACTAAACGATTCGGTTCTTTTTTTATTTGAAAATTTTGCCATCGTAGGTATTAACTGTTTCGTGCTTATATCGGGATACTTTAGCATCAATTTTAAAGTAAAAACCATTCTTATACTTTACTTGCAATGCCTCTTCTATGTTTTATTGATGGGATGTATTAACGACTTTCATTTTCAAGGCGGAATAAGAAGTATTGTCTTCGCATTATCAGAATCTAATTTATGGTTTATTCCGATATATGTCGGATTAGTATTGGTTTCTCCATTTTTAAATAAGGCTGCGGATTCTCTTTCCAAGTTACAATTCGTAAAAGTATTAATATTATTAACTATCTGCAACATTTATCTCGGATATTTACATCAATCAACAATCAATAATACAGGACATACAATCATGCAATTCATTTATTTATATTTTATCGGAAGATATATTGCGATACATGGATCGTCTCTTAAAACCAAATATTCGCCAAAGCAATACACCTGGATGTATGTAGGTACGGTATTGGTCATGACTGTTCTGTCAATAATCAGATTGAAATATCCGGTAATCGGCGTTGTATATTCACTGCACTATAATTCTCCTTTTGTATTGTTTGCATCCGTCTTGTTTTTTATGATTTTCGCATCGTTGAAATTCCGGAACCGTTCAGTAAATTACGTGGCATCGTCGGCTTTAGCAGTTTATTTATTTCACTCAACCACCAGTGGATGGAATAAATATACAGATTATGTCAAAGAATTGCAATACAATGCTTCAGGCTTCTTATTGGTCGTTTATTTAGCTTTATTCGTTATCGCTGTTTTTATAACATCAATCGTTATTGACAAATTAAGAATATTTATTATGAACCCCATCCAAAACATACTGGTGAAAATTTCGGATCATTGGGAAAATAAAATCAGGAAATATATTGTTGACAAAATACGATAATTTTACCCCGGGTGTAATCCATAACACGTTCGGAAAATTATTTAAACAAAAATTGAATCAGTTCATCCCAATTCCTTGTAAAAGGCGCTTCATAATTTATTTCTGTCGTTTGATCATAAACCAAATTACCTTGAATAAGATCTTTCATACAACCGGTTAATTGATCGACATCATCCGGATCAAAAAATTTGGCTTTATCGTACTTGCCGACTGTTTCTCCGGCATAAGGCAAATCAGACACCATAATTACCTTTCCGTATTCTTTGGCCTCCGAAACCGGCAAACCCCAAGATTCTATTTTTGAAGGGAACAGCAAGCAATTGCAAGTATGATAATACCTGTCCACTTCTTCCCTTGTCAAAAATCCGACAAACCGGAGGCTGTTCACGGATTTGTATTTATCATGGATTTTTCCGGCATATTTATTTTCAGATCCATCGAAAGTCAAGACAACTTCGAAATTATGAATGCCGGACTTTTCAAGTGCGGCAGCCGCTTTACAGATCACCTCATAATTTTTATGAATCATCGGTGTGGACGGATAAAAGAAAACTGTTTTTTCATTTTTTTTGTCCGTATCTTCCGGCAAACGGGCAATGGAAAAATCCGGTTGTACGGGAAGCGATACCACCACATTGTCAATCAAAAACAGCTGTTTGAATGCTTGTCTCAGCCACTCTTGTTGTACGACTACGTAATCGTTTTTCCGAATATTGGTTTTATGAATATACCGGGAAAACAGACTAAACATCACGATCTCAGGTTGAACAAACAAGTCTTTGAAACGGGCATGATAAAAAGAAAAAGTATTGTGGCAATACACCATTCTCTTTTCGGCCGAAACATTGGGGGTTGTATCGTGCAATGAAAACCAACAATAGGGCTTTAACCGCCGGGAAAGTTTTTTGAATCCGATGTATTCGTAATACAAGCGGAAAAGCCATGATTTTCTCGATTGAGGATAAGAAATATAGCTCACATTCGGATATTTAGCATATTGATTTTCGTTGTGGACAAGTGCAACAATTTCATAATCGTTTCCGCCGAAAGCAGATAGCGAAGCGATACAATCCTGCATGATTTTAAGCGTTCCGCCACGAAATAAATTGATTCCCGATACAACTATTTTTCTCATTTCACTAATTTTTCAAATAAATGAATCCAACGGCTCATTATTTTTTCAATCCGGTGGTTCTCCGAAAATTTTACGGCAGCTTTGCCCATCGCATCCCGTAAATCGTCCGACTCAATTAGTTTGTTTATCGTTCCGGCTAATCCATCCACATCACCCGCCTCTACCAAAAATCCGTTCGTGCCATTCCGTATCAGGTCTTTCGGTCCACAAGGCGCATCGAAAGCAATAACCGGAACTCCACAAGACATCGCTTCTATAATTACCATCCCGAAGGAATCCAAATATCGGGTCGGAAAAATCAACATGGAGTAATCAGGATACAATTCTTGAATATTATCCACGGATCCGGGAAGCTTTACTGCCTGGTCCAAATTATTTTTCCCGATCAATTCGGATAAAGCTTCTTTCTCTTTGCCGTCGCCATAAATAGTCAACTCCCAATCGGGATGGCGGGCGGATACTTTTTCCCATGCTTTAATCAATAAATCAAACCCTTTTTCATAAACCAACCGTCCTACGGCAATGGCTTTTTTATTTTTTGTTGTAGAAAAATGCTGCGTTTCAAAAGGCAGGGGATTCGGTATGACTTCAACATTATCCGAATCCTCCCAACAAGTCTTTTCTTCTTCCGTAAGAACAATTAAAGATTTTAGCTGCTTACATTTTTGTTTCAAATCATTCGTCATTATTCCCCCTACTAAATTGGGAAACAACGATTTATACAATTTTTTCGCCATCAATAGACGAAAATTACCGGGAAAATGAAGTTCACCGATTTTTACGCTTCCGTCTTTAAAATCATTAATAAATTCAATATCCAATCCCAATGTCGAAACGGTAATATCCGGACGAACTTCCATCAATAATTTTTCAAGTTTTTGCTTATATTTCCTTGACTTCAAAAAACGGGAAATCATTTTCTGCAAATAAAATTCTTTTCCGAAATTTTCATGAATCCCAATATTCAGGTGAAAAAGATGCACCTTCTCCGATAAAGGGTAAAAAACCGGCCGCCCCATTTGTTCCGTTGTTACAATCGAAACATCATAGTTACAAACATCTGCCAGGTAATTGGCTTTGATAGTTGTAACTCTCTCCATTCCAGCAGAATTAAAAAGTCCTCCTGGCAATAAATACATAATCCTCATAAACATTCAATCAATATTTTTCCTCATCTGCTAATTCCTCAAATAAATGAATCCACCGATCCATCACTTTTTCAATCTTGAAATCACTTGCAACTTCTATAGCCGTTTGTCCCATCGCTTTCCGTAAATCGTCCGATTCAATCAACTCATTGATCTTTTCGGTTAATCCGTCCACATCACCACTATCCACCAAAAAACCATTCTTACCATCTTTAATTAATTCTTTAGGTCCGCAGGAAATATTGAAAGCAACGACCGGAAGTCCATACGACATAGCTTCAATAATTACCATAGGTAAAGCATCTGTGGCACGAGTCGGAAAAATCAATATGGAATAGTCGGGATAATGCTCATGGATATTTTCAACTACTCCCGAAAGTTTTACCACTCTTTCCAAACCGCTTTCCTCAATTAATCCCGATAAAGTTTCTTTTTGAGCGCCATTACCAAAAATGGATAATTCCCATTCCGGATGTTTTTCCAACACTTTTTTCCATGCTTCAACCAACAAATCAAATCCTTTGTCATAAACCAATCGCCCCACAGCAATCGCCTTTTTATTTTTTGTTGTAGAAGAACGGTGCGCCACAAAAGGTGAAGGATTAGGAATGACGATAACGTTTGGGTGTTCTATCCAGAACGATTTCTCCTCTTCCGTAAGCACAATTAATTGCCTCAGTTTCTTGCATTTTTGCTTAAAGTCTTCCGTCATTATCCGGCCGACTAAATTCGGAACATAAGAATCGTATAATTTTCTTGCCATTTCTTTGCGATAATCGTATGAAAGATGAAGCTCGCCGATTTTTATGCTCCCGTCTTTTAAATCATTAATAAATTCAATATCCCACCCTCCCAGTGTGGTAATGGTAATATCCGGACGAACTTCATCCAGCAGCTTTTCGAGTTTTTTTCTATATTCTCTGGTCTTCAAAAACCGGGACACGACTTTTTGTAAATAGGTTTCTTTTCCGAAATTTTCATGAATACCAATATTCAAATGATAAACACACACCTTATTCGACAACGGATAAAAAACCGGACGACCCATCTGTTCCGTAGTCACAATGGATACGTCATAATTATAAACATCTGCTAAATAATTAGCTTTGATTGTTATAACCCTTTCCATACCTGCCGAATTATACAAGCCTCCCGGTAATAAATACACAATCTTCATATTAACTAATAACCCTGATTAAAGGGTTTATTTTCTATATATATTTCATTACCGGTTTTTTCTTCCAAAGCGTCGGATTCTACAATATACGTTATTCCGGCATAAAGGAGTAATACTTCGGTGATGTGCTGGGTTCCCAGAGTTGGTGCTTTATATTCCAATATAAACATATAGGCACATAAAAACAGGAAACAATAAAAATCTATCTGTTTTTGTCGGGAACTATATCTTCCTGCAAGAAGCATGGGAGGAACGACATACAAACCTTGGCAAACAACCAAAAATAAAAGATAAAAGATACCCCCGAAAATCAGATTATTCATATAACCGGCATCCGTATGGCGATAAGTTGGAATGTCATCCGAAGTACCTCCTTCACCGGTAAGTAAAGTTTCTGTCTGTAAGCGATAATAGTGTCCTTCAATCAATGCATCCGTTGAGCCTGTATTGAATTTTCCCGTTTCGCTGTAACTATAAAAAAATTCAAAGGCAAAAGGAAATAAATTGTTAACAAAACTTTCACGCTGCTTGGGTGTCAATACTACATAAAACACAGCAAGCAACAACAAGAAGACACCTGCTATTTTCCATATATTTCTAAAAATCCCGGCAAGGTTTCTCCATGAGAAAAGAATATACAATACAAGCCCCATGGAAAAACCGATAAAACCGGTTCGTCCGGAAAGAGCAATTCCCATTAACATCAAAATTATGATTACATAACTTTTCCATCCGGAAAGAAAATTCTGATTTTTCTCCAATTGCAATCTAAAAAACAAAATACAGGCAACGCCATAAGCTGCAGGAAGTTCAAACCACGGACTACCCGTCAAAGAATAGGCTCTGAATTTGTCCACTTTTCGGGTATGGTCCATCACCATATCTTGGATTCTTTCAGGCTGAAGACTAAAAAGGTAATCACCTATCGGAGTTATCAAAAATCCCAAAGTGTGAATCAAGCCCTGTAAAGCAAACGCACAACAAATAATAACTATCGCGTCCCGAAAAGCGGTCGATTCGTTTTCAATCATAACCGGTAGTGCAAAAATCAAACAACACAACATAAAAAGCTCTACAGCAACTCGCTTTAACAGAAGGTATTGATACTGATTGTGCATAACCGTGATAAACATCATAACCACACCCAATATACAAGTAGCTATAATTATGGTTACAATATATCTTTGATAAAAAAAGGTAAAAGGGAATGACCTGTAACTAAACAGGAAATAAAGAACGGTTATAATCACCGCAATCACACAGGAATTATATACGAACGGTAAACGAAAATTAAATATAATTAAAAACAGTATAATTACTTTAAGCAACAATTTCATCGTTATTTCTTTTTATTTATTCTTTTACTTCCACTTATTATTACTTTTCTTCCAAAAAAATAATAATTTAACACTCCCTTTCAGATAATTTGTTAATACAAACAAATCCAAATAAGCATAGCTCAAACTTCTTCTCAAATATTCAAGCGCTTCTTTTTTATGATGCCGAGCCAGTATATTAAATGAAATAGCGCTTCTCCTTGCTAAAATTTTCCGTGCAAAAGCCGCATCTATTTTGTGTTCCCAACTTTTAACCACATTCCAAACCGCATCACACATTTTCACGGTGTCGGCCGTCATATTGGAACCATGCCACCGATAATACACGAAATAGTCATCCATATAGCCGATCTTATAGCGATAAGCAATTTTCAGCCACAAATCCAGATCTTCTACAACCGTATTTTCATTGTAACCTCCGCTTTCTTCCCATACATCTTTTTTTACCAATACCGTCGAAGATGGAATGGGATCCCGTTCAATCAGAGATTCGAATGTCAAACTTTTCACCGGATCAACAACCGGATCAATGATACTGAAATTTTCTATAATCCGACTGTCTTCGTCCACTGTATAGGCTTTTCCGCACACCATGGCATATTCCGGTTGAAGTTCCATATACCGGACTTGTTTTTCAATCCGGTCCAAAGCCAAAAAATCATCCGAACCGGAACCGGCAAGGTACTTTCCGTGAGCATAATTCCGTATCGCTTTATTCAACGTTTTGGAAAGTCCCATATTGGGTTGAAGTTCCAAAAAAAATCCATATTGTTTCTGAAGTTTCTCAAGCAAAACAGGCGAATTATCGCTCGAACCATCGTCAATAACGATCAACTCGATATTTTTATAGGTCTGATTTACAATACTTAAAATACATTCTTCAATGTATTTTTCGTGATTGTAACACGAAACGATAACCGAAACCAACGGATTGTCCATCTTTTTGTTTTCAACCATGTTTAATCAATATTGATTCAATAACTCAACTATCTGTTTCACTTCTTTTACTTCCATTACCGGACTTACCGGAAGCGTCAGAACTTCCTTATGAATTTTTTCCGTAACCGGAAAAGGCCGGGCGCTCCAATCTTCATTTTTATAAGCAACCTGCTTATGAGGCGGAACCGGATAGTGAATCAAGGCTTGAACTTCGTGAGTTTTCAGATAATCAAGCAAATTATCCCTGCATTCCGTCCTGATCACAAATAAATGATACACATGCGATTCCCTATCTTCAGGTAACAAAGGTAGCAATATTTTTTCATTTTTTATGTTTTCTACATAGGAATTTGCTATTCTCCGCCTGATTTCGTTTTCGGCATCCAAGTATTTTAACTTTACGGAAAGAAATGCAGCCTGAATTTCATCCATCCGGCTGTTTAATCCACTATATTCAAATACATATTTTTGTTTGGAGCCATAGTTACCTAAAGCCCGCACGGTTGAAGCCAGCGTTTCGTCATTCGTCGTTACCGCGCCGGAATCACCCAAAGCGCCCAGATTTTTACCCGGGTAAAAACTGTTCCCGGCTGCATCACCCAAACTTCCCGTCCGTTTTTTGACGCCATTACCGAAATAATAAGCTCCGATTGCTTGCGCGTTATCCTCGATAATTTTCAAATTGTGTTTTTTAGCGATGGCTTCCA
>BNTV01000071.1 GCA_025996865.1 Bacteroidia bacterium | reverse complement strand
TGCCAAGGTCAATAGCTACAGCCTTTGCGAGAATGCTGGCCATTGGTAGATAATTAATAAAATCAATCTTCTTTGGCCTCTTCTTGCCTATATGAGTAGAGTTCCACAAAGTGCCAGTCTCTTTATTTATTAGCTTCTTCTGAATAAATCGTATGGATGGAATTATCTTTGAGGTTTTGTTTAAAAATTCATTCAGTGCCCCGGTTATCTCCTCCTTGTCCATTCCCTCTGTAGATCCGAGTAGTTGATACAGCGCGTTGGTTGATACGCCGGAAAACCCAAGTGAACCAAGTACTCTTGTCAGTACGGACATAATCGTTCCAATAGTTTCTTCGGGATTCGCCGCTGGCATATTCTTAATCATCGCATCAATCGCATCCAGAGTCTGGTCTGCATGCTCGAGACTTTCATTCGTTATCGTACCACTGGATATAAATTTAATATTCCAGGAGTCTTTAATCTGCTTGAACTCTCTATACGGCTCGTACATCTTCATAGACTTCTTACTCTTGCCAAATCCCTCCTCACTAAATTGCGCATACTCATTCTCATACAATCTAATCGTATTGATGAATAGTCGCTGATGTTCGGGTGGCATAGCTTTTATCCTTTTTAGTAGAGATGTCCACATGTTGATTGGATCTACATCCCCGTTTGGAAAGTATCGCAAATACTCAGGCTCTTTCGACAACCTCTCTATCTCATCTAACATAGTAGGAATATCTTTTACCCCATATAATTCATTAGGAATCTCGTACCATGCTCTTGATGATGATTCCATAACTGGAAGGCCAGTAACCGGATTTACCGACGAATCCCTCCTTAAAGAGTTGATTACAGACGCGACAAGTCGAGAAGCCGTCCTTGATATATCTTCTTTGTTAGTATCTCTATTGTGAGCTTTAAATATCCATCCAAGCTCAGCGGGAGACATCATTGGCGAATCATCGAATGCGTCGGTAATATCATCAATGTCATTGTCTAAGTCATTATATAAATCTACGTTATATTTCCTACTCATATAATCTGAGACTTTTTCAGCAAAGTAATTCATGTTACGGAATACCTCTTTGGCGGTTAGTATTGCCAGTTCAAGATCTTCCGCCGAATGATAATTATCACCATCTTTTTGTATCGCACCAATAAATCTCGCTACATAATCAACCATCCTCTTTGCGCTCAAGTTGCCATCGTCATCAACGTGCGATACCATAATATCCCCAAGCGTCCTGACAATTTCGCTCTCCGCGGCAGCGCCAGAAATGTATTGAAATGATTTGAGCTTGGCGCTATAGGCAGTATACTTATTTGCGTCAGACTTAATATCTCGAGCTTTATTATACCTGAAATGTCCGTTATAAATAGCATTGAATAGTGATTTCTGATCTTTAAAGACTGTTGTGCGTTGGACCAAGTAGGCAACCCAGCCCGTGAATCTGTAAATAGATTTCAGTACCCTGGTAATCAGGTTGTCATTCTTGTTAATTCTCGCACTCGCTCTTTTAAGCACTAAATGCCTAAATCTTTCAGCCAATACTTCACTGGCCATCTTGTCAGTATATTTCTCTTTTCCTTTCTCTTTGCGAACCTGATCGTACAGCCTCTTTCTTTGTTTCTCATTAAGGTACACAAGCTCTACTCTGTGGTATGACTCATGGTATGCGGTGCCCTCTTCGGCCTCAGACCATAACTTCATTCCGTGCTCTGTAAGCACGCCGTATATATCAATAGGATCTCCATCAAATAGGACGCTCTCAAAGCTATACACTTCTGCGAATTCGCCTTCCTTGGTAGATTGCGCAACCAGTACGGCAGAGCCATCATTCGGCTTAATGCGCTCGTTTACTATCTCTATATTGTCAGCCACTTTGTCTCCGAGCATACGCCTAACCTCGGCCACCTCTTCGTCAAACTTAGCTTGATTGCGCTCAAGGCCAGCTTGTTTGGCTGAGAACGGGAAGTAGTCCTTGTCGAGTCTCTCTAAAACAACTTCGTGCGCCTCGCTATCTCTATACGATCTATCAAATTCCCTTTCATCGATATTGTTTGGATTAAAATCTTCAAGCGACTTTACAAAGGAAGTGATGTCTTCGCGCAATTGTTTTTTGTTAGGAAGATTCTTAGCATTCATATAGCTGGCTACGGTCTTTTCAACTCCATACTCGCTCAATTGAGAAAGCATTGTATTGATTGTATTCGCAGCCTCTATTGCTTTTGCATTCTTTAGCTTGCTAATAGATTCGCTCGGAATAGCTTTGACTCCTTTAGGAGCTTCTTCTATTATGGTTTCTGTTGGAGAATCCGTTATGCCAAGCACATAATTAAGCCTCCTATTATCTTTTAGCACCAATTCCCTGATGTAGTCTCTATCATCCTCAGAATCGGCAATAGTATCGATATATAGATTTAAGTCATCCTCTGTAAAAGGAATCCCCTTCTCAATAGAATCATCTATCGTATATATAATAGTACCAGCATACTGCATCAATTCGAGTTTAGATACAGGGGGTGTAGTTTCTGGCAGTTTTGACTTGGGCTCTTCTTTAGTCGGCAGGAGTTGTTTTAGGAATTCTTCGGCCTTTTGAGATTCAGTTAATCGTCCCTTCATCTCATTAGGAGATTCTGGATCTATAATAGGCAGCACTCGCTCCTTTGCATTTGTAGAATCAGCCCCAGAATGGGTTAAATCTACAGTAATCTCTGGTACACTCTCTTTCTCCTTGGCGACTCTTGTTGCGTATGTAAAGCTCTCCATATTCCAGAAAGAACCTTTTAGTCCATGTAATGCAGCTACCTCGCTAAGCTCAATCATGTGAGCGGCCATGTTATCGCCAGCTTTATTGATATAGTGGATTGGATCGCCTTTTGCTCGCTCAAATATCACCGTATCGCCAATTTCAGATCCAAGAACTACATCCCAGCCTCTTGTCTTGGCGTCATATTTAGTATTTGGCGTAACAAATTTCTCTTGATACAAGACTCTTCTCTCTTCTGCTTTAGATTCCTCGCCAATCTCCCTACGCCTTGCGTATTTACTTTTAGGCACAGATATTTCGCCGACTGGTGAGAATAATAATGCACCAGACTTAACGATAGGCTCATTGGGCGTCAAGTTAGTTTCAAAGAAACTGTTCCTTATTAAGAATGATTCAACCGTCTCTCCATCCTTTATCTCCCATGGAAGAGCTAACGTCATTCCGCCAAACTGAACGCTCGTAGGGATATTCTTTAGCTTGTACCCAGCCATGTGGTTGCCAAATGCAAATGGTTTATTAGGAACTAAGTTATTCCCTTTATGCATATCAAACACATGACGAGTTCCATTAAGTTCTATAGACTTATTGTTCATCCAGGCCGTCAGCAGTGCATAATCGTCATCGCTTAGAGATCCATCAGTATTAACCTTTAAGTCATACGGCATATTATTTCCGCGGTGACCAAACATTATTCTCCTTCTCGAAAAGTCCACATAGAATTGATGATCTAATTTGGCTGGAACTCTCTCGCCAGACGGAGATTCTGCTATCGTGCTGTGTCCGAATGCTATAAGTGAACTCAAAAACTTTTCCCACGTAAGGTCTGTGCCAGCAATTTTATTAGCAATCTTTCCAGATGCCAATCCGGCTACCATTCTTATGATAAAATCGACTTCTACAGGAGAAGCTTTTCTGCTCTTTAATGGCATCATCCCGGACACAAAAGAACCTGTCTTCGATGCTTTCTTATTAAATAGAAATATAGTCTGACCATTCTTTGCATCTGTAAGTCCAGCGTCTTGTCCGCCATATTGCACTCTACCATCCCAATCTACATATCCAAGAGTAATAGGCGCGTCACCAGTTTTAGTTTTAATAACAAATCCATTATCTGTATCTACGATTGGAATATCGATTTCTGGGTGTGTTAGTGGCTTAGAGAAGTCGCTTCCTTGAATTGATTTGTCTTTATAGTCTAAGAAGTTAAATTTACCGACAACTCTCGCTACCTCTCCTTTGTTGATTGCGAGCTGGCCATTTCCAGCAAGTATTCTCTGAGCAAGCATGCTTTTGGCGAATAACCTTCCCTGAGTCAACTTGTGATCAGAAGAATCTCTTTCGTCTTCAAGATGTACTACTCCGCGCTGTCCATCAATTTCAAATACATAATCGACTGGCAATGAGCGAACTATATCCTCCCATTCTTGTTGTGCGAGAGAATCTTCATTCCTATAAGCGTCAATAACATCTTGAAGGCTATTAATCCTGTATATAGATTTATCGCTGCGACCATTCAGTATGTCATTAAAGCGAGTTTGAGCGTGCTTAATCATTGGGTCGGCTGGATCGTAGGTTGATATAGACATAGTCCCGCCGGAAAAATCATCAGATTTATAATCAATGAAGTTTTTTAGCATACCATTTGTCTCTTCGGCAAGTTCGCCAGAGTATTTATCTCCCTGAACCACCTCCTTAGACATATCTTCGCCAGGACTATAATCTATCAGATTTTGCTTTTCCATTCCCTCTTCATGAGCATTCATGTTTACAGGCTTTCTTTGCTTCTCTATATACTTATTTATCCTTTCTGGATTCTGAATATCTGTTGTTATACGAAGATATAACTCTCTTTTTCTTGACGATTGCTCTGAAAATCTTGAATCAATATCAATAAGAGCATCAAGAGCGCTTTTGACGACTGCCAGCATCATCATACTACCCGACGCAACATCATGCCCATCAAGAGTAATCGTTTGTTCTATCTCCCATCTTATTTGATTAGGTGACAATCCCCGCTCTTTTCCAGAACGAATAATCTCGCCAATTTCATTAATAGCCCTTTCAAATTCATATTTATTATCAGCCTCATTGTATTTGTTAAACTCATTATCATTCTGAACAACCAACCCGTGCTCCCTTTGCCTTTGCGTATATGGATCTACTGTTGTCGTTGCGTCTTTCGATCGCTCTTCGTCAGCCTTCCTATTTTCCTCCATAGCCTTCTCGTAACGCTCTCTAATCCTTCTGTCATTCTTGGATTCCGGCACCGGCTTTGTTTCTATAACTGCCGCTTTAATCATTTCGCCGTTTTTATTAATCTGCGGCATACGAGTCTTCACAATTAACACAGAGTAGTTTTCATCAAGATCTTCGGTAGGCGGTTGAACATGGCTAATAACAACCTTCATGCCGTCATTATAATACTGCCCGGTAAGAAATATTAGCTCAATATCATGTTCTTTAAGCCATGCATAGGCTCTCTCTACAGAATCTTTCACTTCTTGACGTATATCCGCCTCGTCTACCATGGCGGCATTTATCTTAAAGCTGGCGATCGCCCCTGCAAGCGCCTCTATGTTGGCCTCCTCTCCCTTGGCTAATTCTTCCTTAATATGTTCATTGACTCTGCCAAATTGTTTTTCGCCTCTCTTCGGCTTGTTTTGTTCGGCTTGAGTTTTTGATAGACTTGATTTGTATTTTTCTACTTCATCGGCCAGGGTGAATGAGTTGGCACCGGCAATATCCGGATCGCCCATACCATCAGGAGTGATCTTGTGCATCTCTCTAAACTTTTCGAGCGCTACATCCAGCATGGCCTGCTTAGTTCCTTTTGGATAATTTTTGGCATTTTTTATATATAAATACAAAACGCCTTCTCTGCCAGAAGTTCTGGACTTTATTGGCGCAGAGTATAGGCGTGCGACTAAGAGGTTTTCTCCTTTCCTGACCTCCTCGTACATCATCACCGGGACTCCGTTCATCTCTTGGCCATCCCGCATGTCAGAAAATCCAGTACGGTAAAAATCCTTGCCTGGATCTATATCGAAACTACCTGTCGCTCCATCGTGAATTATGTTAAAAAACCCATTCTCCAACACAAATCTTCTTGCATCCCACTCTTCGTTATTAATGCTTGCAAGTTGACTAAGCAATATATTTAGGAACATGGCGGCTTTTCCGCCGGGAGTAGCAATATCCTCGCTGGTTATATCGCCGAATACGCCAGGACGCTTCTTATGCATCTGCTTATGCTTCATCATAGCAGCAACAAGCAATTCCTGTTCGGTTCCGTATGGAAGATTTCCATTATCTTCGATAGAAGCTATCACTGTGCCGTTGCGTTGATCGTCGAGCCCCCTATCTGCCCTGGCGGATATTTTAGCTACAAGATAGTGCTTCTTTTCTTTGGTATTATAATATCTAAACAAAGCGACCGGTGCATCTCGACGAGTATCGCCAGGAATGTTTACTATTGGAATTATGTGTTTATTGTTGCTAAGATAGTTCTGCTTCTCAGATAGAAGATTCCTAATGTCATCACGAGTACCAGCGGCTTCCCCATCTGATTTATTCTCGACAACAAATCCGCCATCGGTATGAGCAAACACTACATTGCGATCGACAAACGATTTAGAATCTTCTTCTTGTTTGTCAGTAACATCAGTAGCATCAGTATCTTCTACTTTGCGCTTTTCTGCATTGGTAACATCTGTAGCGTCAACATCCTCAATTTTCTGCTTCTCGGTGGACGTGTTTGCCATGTATGCGGAAGGATCTTCCATATAGTCCTCGAGCGTTTCGGCTATTGATGGAATAAAGCCATCCTGGATTAACTCTTGAATAGACATGGTTGAAATATCATACTTGCCTCTTTTAAGTTCATCAACCATTTCGCGAACATAATCAATAATCAAGTGCATTGGATTATGAGAAACTACGCCTTGATTTCTATCTCCAAAAACCATCATCGTATTATGGCTGGTGGATATATCTTTAACAATGTCTTGCGTAGACTTTCCTTCTTTAATCCCTTTGACTATAGCGAGCGCCGTACTCTGTAGTTTGACCTGGAATTGTTTGGAGCGAGGGTCTATCTGGTTGAATCCATTTGACACGTCCATAAAGAATAGTCGTGCACCTTCCCCCGCTTGCTCTCCATTATTATCAGTATGTCCT
This sequence comes from Bacteroidia bacterium, assembly GCA_025996865.1. Taxonomy (GTDB): domain Bacteria; phylum Bacteroidota; class Bacteroidia; order Bacteroidales; family Azobacteroidaceae; genus Azobacteroides. Next base: position 18,575 of record BNTV01000071.1, on the reverse strand, counting down.
ACGATTCTCAACTCTTCCGGAGTCTTAGCCTCTGCAACAGGAGTTTTCTGTTCAGCCTCAGCCTTATCATCCTCCTCTACTATATTATTCTCACTACTATTAGGGGTTGATGTTCTTGGAGTGGGCTTGAGCTCAAATACCTTATCAAAGTCATATAACATCTTTGCATCCGGCGCATCCCCTAAGGAATTCTCATCAATCGGGCGGCCTTTTTCGTCAAGGACCGGCCCGTACTTAGCCATATATGGAGCTAATGCTTCATCTAATGAGCCGTATGTACCCATGCTCTGCAGGCGCTCACCGTCCTCATCTTCCTCATAGACTGTGTATGAGCCATTATTAGGGTTGTACTCAATATCTCCATACATCATTTCGATAAGCTTCGACTCCTTAGTTCCCGGAGCATCCCATAGGTATGGTCTTGTATCAAAGTCTGCGGTCATGGCGTTAGCTGCGTCATCCTTTGACTTATAGCTTCCAAGGTCTTTTACAATCGTACCGTTTTGATGATGATATACATGCCAGGAGTTATCTTCCTGTCTTTCAATCTTATAGTTTACATCTTCAAAGTTGCCACTCGTATCGGTAGAGGCTTTTTGGAGCCCCTCGGGAGTAGTAGTTTTATTGCCATCTTTTGTACCGGTATCAGTAGGTTCTACTTTTGATGGGGCTTTAGCCTCCTCTGATGCGTAGTCATACTCTTTTAGTATCTCGGCTATGCGTTCAACGAGTGGACTTTTATCTTCTGGGTGCACAATAACGTCAGCGCCAAGTTTCTTATCTATGCCTAAATCACGCAAGACCTCCTGCGTAACTATATCTGACAATAATCGTTGGAGTATAGCTTGTTGATATACGGCTATCGCATCATCTAATACATCAAACTCGTCATGCGTTAACTTGCGATCTTTTTCAATCTCCTCTGTAATAAATGCCTTTTGTACAGCTTCGCTAATCCTTGGCAGTAACTCCTTGTACGCTTTTAATTCGTCATTAAAGTCCAGATTTTTGGGCACTAAAAGATTCTTAAACATTCCATCAATAAGCCGCTGAAACTTATTTGATAATTCCATGGACTCTGGCGACGGCTCTCCCTCTAAGGTTGCTAATCGTTTATCGTTAATTATCTTATTTTTAGCGTAATCAAACCAGTCCTTACTATATTTTTTATATACGCTATAATGGATGCCAGTATTTGTTACCTCTTTAAGTAGCTCAGCTATCCTGGGATCGCGCTGAGAGATTTTATCCTTTGGGTCTTCCTTGTCTTTATTATAGTCCTTTATAGCCTTATATATTGCGTCTCCCGCCACGTTTTGAATGTTGGCTGCAGTACCTACAGTATTGGCGAGATCTATCATGTGCTGGCCTGAATGGCCGTCGGTTTGAGCTTTTATGAGCCTATCTCTGAACAGTATTCCAACCGGAGACTCTTCTCCATCTGGAAGTGTAAGCGGGTCTGTCATTAAGCTCCTGGCTAAGCGTTCAAGATGGGCGTAATTGTTGTGTACAGGATAGCCATCGGGCTTCTTGCTACCCTCTCCTGCCGGAACCGCCTGCGCCTCATAGCCATTTTGCTCAAACGTTTGAAGATCTGCCAATCTACCAAGAATCTGTCCGGCGAGATGATTGCGCTTACCTGTATCCGGTATGTCGTGTAGATAAGCAAACTCTTGTGGCGCAGAGTCCCATATCTGCTTCGCATTAGTTATATCGGCAATCATCTGTCTGGCTGCTTCCTCGCTAATCTTATCTGACCCCATATCTTTCGTTATGGCGTCCAACAGGCCCATGGTATTGCCAGCGACTATCTCTCGATTGATATAGTCTCTATCCAACGACTTATCTCTACGTTGACCAATCAGCATGCCAGGAACCATCATCCCTGCGCCCAATACGCCCATAGCAGAGTTATCTAACAGTTCTGATATAAACTCACCAGTAGTCCAATCCTGAAACTTGTCATTGCCGGTAGCCATATCGTATAGAGCATTAATCCCTTGCTGTGCAGTAAATTGAGAGCCTTCTTCCAGAGCCTCTTGGCCAGCACTTACTAATGCAAGTCGCCATACCTTTGGGTCCTTGGCAACCTTTTCCATCCACTCTTTGCCTATTGCGGCCAGTACGGTAGGATTCATAATAGACTTAGCATCAGCCTTATAGGTATTTATAATGCCTCGTATAATCGCATTTTTACCAGCACTACCAATCAACATCTTTTCGACGTTAGCCCCCGTGGCAGTCTCAATAAAGGTAGCTACGGCGCCATAGGCAAGACCAATCATTGCTGCATCGTCATGATCTACACCATTATTAAGGGCTTCATTGTAAGCTTCTGGTACGTTCATTGACATACCTGCAGCCAGCATGCCAACGCCATCCACTGATGTATATAGGTCTTTTAATCCTTTCATCCATCCAACTACAGCATTAGTCTTCTCGGCAGTAGGTATCACTACATCCGCAGCCTCAATGGCTTTAACTATCTTTTCACCAGTCTCTCCAGCTTTGGCAAGATTCATTCTGCCAGCAGCCTTGCCTACAGAAGCCAGGCCTTTAGCGCCAAGCTTAGCAACCCTACCAGCTGCCATAAATGACAATAGAGAACCAGCAACTCCACCCATAGCCTTACCAAACGCAGCATTAGACCGCCACATCCCAGGATTATTGGTTTCGTGCAATGCAGAGCCGAAGTCTTTATTAGCTACAGATGACTCCAACTGACTTAATTCCATCTTAGAATCTCTATGAAAGCGATCCCTATATGTCAAGGATTCTAATGGGCCCATGCCTGGAAGGTGACTAATAGCATTCGAGACCGAGTAGACGCCGCTGGGTATAGATTCTAAAGTTTGGCCAGTAAGTGCTATCGCATTATTCCACCACTGTCCGCCAATGGGCTTATTGGTATACGCTGACACCATAGCTTTACTTCCATCCTTAATAGCACGCATCGTCTCGCCAGAAGCAATCTCTCTACGCATACGAGTCTCGCCTGTATTTTCATCAACATACGGCACGAGCACCGTAGATACTTCATGTTTGTATAATGGGTTTAAGGCTGCCAAGTCATTTCTTCCAACGACTGCGGTAGTGCCGAATTTATCATACAGCTTAAAGTTTCCTTCGCCCTTCATAAATCTATCAATCTGTTGGGCAGTACCAAGATTCAATACAGTAGCGCCATCATTTGATGCTATGGTCTTTCCATCCTCATTTGTTAATATCTCATATCCTTTATCGGTATATTTCTGGTGTAGATTATCTACATCATCTTTTGCATTAGGTATTACTATATTATCACCAGTCCTTACCTGGCCAATACCCAACTTTGTAACAAAGCGTTGATTGCCCGTATGAGCGCCCATCCAGCCGCTATTTTCGGCATTTTCAAGATAGGCTCCCATGTCAGCCTTATCGTTTTTAGTAAAGTGGGCGAGAGTCGGACTCTCGTCTATCCATGTATTCTCTGGATCTGTCATTGCTTTCACAAGGTAGTTGTGTGCAAATCTATCTTGTTGAGCAGGAGAAAGACCTCGTTCTTTGTTTAATTCATCGAACATCATAGACGGAGACGTATTTGCGAGATACCTCTTCGAGGCGAAGTCCCTCGCCCTGCCAGCTTCTATTTCGCTTCTTATCTTGGACTCAAGCATATTCATCTTGGCCCCAAACTCTCTATTGTTCATTATCTAAAATTTATTGCTTGTTGTATATAGTAATTTAGCTGCTCCTCGCTTATAGTTGGATTCTCTCTCATCAAGAATTCCCTGAGTGCATTTGCTTGTCTTAGCGTCTCTTGATCCCAGTTGGTCCCCATAGACCCATACATGCCTCGATGTTGTTGCATGTTCTGCGCTACTTGTCCATAGGTTGGATATACGCTTTGGTTTGCTGCATCAGCTACTGTTTGCTTTTCAGCAGGAATTTTATAGTTGAAGTTTAACGTCATATATTTAGTGCCCTTTCGAGAATCATCCTTCTTTATAGTTCCATCAGTACCTCTTTCTCCTGAGCTTTCGCTATTCAGATTCATCTCTTTTCCTATTGTAAATCTACCAGCGGCGGCCTTATTGGCAAGTGTTTTATTCTCGCCATCTTGGTTAGCCCATAACAGTTTTATAAATTCCTCAGGATTATCGGTTAGTTTCTTGCCAAGCATTGGCTTACCAGACTCGGTTAATATACGACCATACATCCTTGTTACTTCTTTCAGTTGGTTTTTATCTATAAGCGCCTGCATGCCTATCAGCTTCTGCTCGTTAACACCATCTTTCTGCGAACGAGACATCTTGCCAGTCAGAGACACTTCTGCGCCAGATTGAAATAACTTGTCTTTGATAAAGTTCATGTAGCTATTTACAAACCTCGTTTCGCCAGTTGAGTCTTCGAACTCTTCAATCTCTTGGGCTATTTTAGGATCTTTTAACTTATACTTTCTATCTGCGCGTCTATCTACCCTTGACTGACTAATTGGATTAGCAAAAGCGCCATATCCGCCTTGGACGGCTGGAGCATTATTATTATTTACTACCTCATTATAGCCATCAAACAGCAAGCCCGCTACAGTATCATTGTCTAACTCATAAGTATTCCCATTAAAGTTTACTACTTCGATGTCTGGACCAAGAAGTCTTGATTTAACGAATGTATTAGTCTTGGAGCCAGTTCCGTCAGCGTTCTTGAATTCATACTGCGTACCAGACATTGGAACTACCTTATCGCCAATTATCGTTTCTGCGCCAATCAGACTGGCCACTTCCGGCAGAGATACATTTTGAGCAAGGTTGCGTTGATCTATGTTTTGTAGCATAGCCCCAGTTGTGTTAATCAAATTTGATTCTGCCTTGGCGGCGTCATCCTTTGCTTTAGCCCACTCAAGCCTCTTCGTATCATCATTCTCGGTCTTGGCTATAATAGCATTTAGCTCATCTATTGATTTAACTATCTCGTCCAGTCTATTTCCGTAGGTTGTCCCGTCAAACTTTAGCCTGCTTAATCTGTCGCGTTCCTTTCCTTCTAATGTATCGGCCGCCAGATTCTTCATCGTCCTCCAATCCATAGTAGAAAGATTTACTGACTCCTCGCCAGATCCACCAGAACTTTTACGGCCAGTAGCTGGATTATGCCAGTCGGCTTCATCTTTTAAGAATTGATAATCGTGCTTTGTATATTGCGGCTTGATTCTGCCTATTAGTTTTTGCATATACTGCTGGTAGTCAGCATCTGTGCCGCCAGGATTCTGGGCTTGAAACTTCTTATACCACAAATCCCTTGTTCTTGGATCTGCCGCTATTAATGCGTCATTCATAGCTTTATCAACTAAGTCTGAATTTGACTGCTCTGCAAGTATATATCCACCAGCTATATTATGCGTACCAACATACTCTGGATCTATGTCTTTAGCAAATGCTGCGAGATACTGACTTGGGTCTATCCATGGCGGAAGTGCTTGATTCTGATACACAGCGCCGCTTTCAGATGTACTATAATCACCATTAAGCCTATGTACGTCAGGGTCATATACGCCCATCTTTCTATACATCTCATAATCAGCAAGTTCTTTATTGGCATTATCTCTACTCTGCTTCATCTTAGCTATCTGTTCGTAAGGTATGCGAGCCTTGGCCTGTGCTAAATCAGTGCCAAATTCAGGGCTACTTAAATATCTTTTATCCGTAGCCATCCTGTTTGCTATATCATATATGCCGGAATTCTTCAATGAGCCATAATATGTATCTATGTCCTTTTGAAAGGGCGAGTAGAAGTCGCTCATCTTAGTCATGTACTCATCCAGCCTTGCTTCGTTATACATCTGCTGCTTGCGCATAGGCTCTAATAAAGACACCATCCTTGATATATTATCAGGCATGCTGGCTTCGTTATACTGCACGAGCGCAGGAGTTAGGTATTTTTCCATATTATTAATATTTAGGCTTCCATGGAGTCCATGCTTGCATATTGTTATTAAATATACCGAGCTCTCTATCGTATAACTCTTTCCATTTAGATGGAGTGTTAACGCCGGGAGTGCTTACGCGACTCGGATTCTTCCCTAATTTGTTCTGAAACGCACTAAGACTACCTTTAAACTGCTCGGGAGTCATCTTCTTGAACTGACTATTCAAATTCTGAACCCCACCAGGAGTAGCCTCCTTGCCGAGCACTGACTCGATATAAGCATTCATATAGGGTTCCATGCGCTTATTTTCAGCCATACGCGCGAAGTTATTTGCAGCCATATTACCAAACTGACCGACTCCTTGCCATCCAGCAGCTGTCATCGCTTGTCTTGAGGCCTGCTTGGCAAAGTTTATTTCCTCAGCCCTTTTACGGTTTTCCATATCATACATGTTGGCTTGGTTTTCTATCTGAGCGTACTGGCCACCTAATTGCGCGGCCATCTGCGCGGATTCAGCTCTCCATTGACCTTCCTGTTGATTCTTGGCAGAGTATATATCGCGGAGACTACTTCTTGATGCATTATCTCCAGCGTTGATAATAGCCCTGTACGCACCTCTATTGCCTACGTCACTCGCATTATATCTTACATTGGCATTCAACTGTCGAGTTTTAGCCAGGTATGGCTCTACATCAAACTGACGACTATTCATCATGGCCATTGCAGTGCCAGCCAGTGGATTATGCGTGCGCTGAACTCTTTGAGATGTAACCAATGGATCTTTACGTGAACCTTGCCATAGGTTGTATGCAGCGGGAATAAGTGACGATAATGATGATCCCATGCTTGCATAATCAAATCCATTGACTCCGCCATAAGCAGCTTTAGCTACTTTTGTATTGGCATTAACAGTCTTCATCTGACCTTGCTTGCCATAATTTTGAACGGCCTGAACCTGCTCGGAAAGATCTAACAGCTGATTCTTAGTGCTATTCCTTTTATTGAATGTCTTTTTTGATAGCCAATCTCTATCCTTAGTCTCTCCTCCAAAGTATTTTTGAAAAGACAGCGAATCATCCGAGAAGTCCATTCCGGTAATTGGGTTAGTTGTATTAGAATGTACGGAAAGTATATTTCCACTATTGACTACTCCACTGTCAGAATGCTCTCCGCCTGGTACGTTAGCTTTCTCTACCTTATCGTACATTCTAAGCCCTTCATTCTTCGATACAGCTATTGCTGAGAAGTCTATGGGTGGAGACCCGTATTTAAATGAAGGCACGTCCATGGGCTTATTTTTGGCATAGTCTTGTTGCAAAACCCCGGTAGCCTGATTGAGCCCTTTATTAAATAAGGAGTTATCCTGACCGAACATATCCATCTGCTGTTGACCCATAGCTAAGCTATTTGCAGCCCCAGCCTGATTGGCAGATCTCTTCCTTGCGTCAGCGGCTTGCTTGGCCTGTGCGGCAGTAGATGCAGCTGCAACAGCAGCGCTAATGATCATTGCCGTAATCCCAAAATCAGCCTTTGGTATTTTTTTATAATTTGTTTTTTTCTTTGACATATTATATATTTGATTTTCTACACATAGTCTCTATGTATGGTATTGAAAAGTTTTTCGTACTATCAGGCAGTATTCTTAATTCATACAATAGATTTCTGCCAATCAATCGCCTATTAAGCGAGTTCTCCCTCCCAACAGGCACGTAAAATATATTTTCACGTAGATGCCTATTATTATCGAGGAATATATCATTATATAATGGAGCGGACTCCTGAGCTTTTGTTCTCTTTATTATGGTTGCGGATTCCTGATCTGATAATCCTATATTTGGGATTACGGTATAATCGTACACCAATGAAGAGCCGCTGTCTTGTGTTGATAATCTTATCACAGCTTCTTTATCTTCTCCAAAGAATGAACACAAGTTGCCATCAAATTCTCTCCACAATGTATTGCCGGTTGAATCGTATAATACAGAGTACATTCCATTATTAGTAGACACTCTTTCTGCGTTTATGTTCCTATGCAATAACGATACAAATTTATCGATGGAGTCGTTGTGAATAATACTTCTTAGGTTTCCATCAAATATAAATCCCCGATTTCTATAATCGTAAATAAATTTAATAGGACTTGCTATTAGTGCCTTATTGAGATATGATTGAATTGCTTCTGTAATAGATATGCTATTTATCTGGTCGCCAGCTAATCTGATAATAGATCGCTTATCTCTATCAAACCATACAATGTAGTTAGATACATTCAATAGTCCACATGCATCATTTCTGTGCGTACCATGGCTATCGGAGATCTTCATTGAGTCCTGAAACGCATCCCCGGATCCCAATAATATTTGCGAGTTATCATTATCCGAGTCTTGATTAGCCAAAGCTTTTTCACCTACGCCTATACGAAATACTCCATTCTCACATATAGCATATAACACGTTGCGAATAGAAGACAACCCATTAATAGACCCAAGTCCGCCATCTGTATCTAAGAAGTCAAGTGGTTTAAACGAGCACCACGAGTCTATAAATTCGTTATTAATCTTTCTACCTGCGTATATTATTCTATTGTCAAAGTATATATCTTTCACATCTTCGCCAGAAATATATCTATCACCGAATATACCAGAATATACTGTATTGTAAGAGTATGCTGGGTATTCATATTTTACGCCAGTTCTTGGTGATACATACGGCTCTGATTGATATTCAAGCGCTACCTTTCCAGAGACGGCCATTGTGTCGTCGGCATAGTATGGATTGATAGATGATTCGCATGGATAGTACAGGTACATACTTGAAGCGCATGGATCTGTGCTATTTGGAGATGTCTTTGAGGTGTATGCATAGTGAGTATATATATGGCTATTCACGCATGGGAATACATCTCCACAAAATAATATATTCTTTCCCTGCTTTAATGTTCCACGAGATATGTATTCATACTCTGACTGAGTATACTTGGATTTAATTTCTAATTGAGCCTTTATACTGCAGGCAACCATAGATACCTCGCCTATAGCTCCCGAAGCTCCATAATCCATTCCAAATGTGACGTGATGAGATAACACTGCTGACGGAAGTGATAATCCATTGTTGAATTTATAAGACGTATATAGTAGACCATTATAGCCTTCAAGTTTGCCGGCCCTTTGAATACTCTTGAATCTATTACACATACTTATACCATCTGCGTCTTTTCCGTAGAAAACAAATCCACTTCCTCCTGGCCCTTTCGGGTCAAAGCCTAAGTCCGAAGACTCTACATTGTGAGAACTTGGGACCCATTCTGGCCTATAATTATTATATCGAAGAGGTCGTGCTCTGTAGCTGTCTGTCTGTCCTCCGCTTGGACTAATTATAACAGATCCACCGCTATCTAAATTGCAAGTTTCGAATCTACGCTTCCCATTATTATACCGCGATTCAAAATACCCTCTGTGAAATCCAAATATAGCCGAGCATGTTATTTGCTGGCGATCATTAGGGCTGACATTATTATGGTCAGGCTCCCCTCCATCCAAGAATAAACCTCCAAGTCTTTTCATTAAGAACTTTCCAGGAGCTCTATACCCGCTCGCCGAGTTAGCTGTCGAGATGACGTATCTCCCATTCACAAAGTCTGGCGGGTAGTATAAGAAATCAGGAATGCCTGCTGGTACTTTATTTGCCTCTATTATCGAATACATCTCGTCATTATCGGATGGCCTAATTAGATCTGGATAGCCGGTTGTATCTCCGCCAAAGATTTCAACAAAGTCAAAAAATATTGGCCCATCCTCGTACGTCTTGTCGATGTTCTCTTTGGAAACAAGCGGATCGTCTACCAGTTTGGATTTATAAAAGTCTCTCGATCCAGATGAGTTTAATATCTTACTCGATACTCCATCCACCAGCATGTATCCTATTGGAACTGATACACCTTCCGACTCAGACCCGTATGATGAGATTGGCGGTTCTTGTTTTGAAGCTCTGAATGTATATTTTGACAGCACATAATCATCTCCAGGCTTGTACGTATTCTTAACATTATATCCCTCTGATATATCAAATATAAAGTTAGATCCGCTTCGCTGAGCAGCTCCAGGAAACTCGTTAAATATATTGAATTCCTTAAATACCAGTCCAAGCTGCATCCCCTTTACGAATACGTTTTTAGGGGGTCTCTCGTTAATCTGCCCAGGCAGGACCGCATCAAATACAAGCGAGTTTGATTTTACTCCACGCAATCTTTTCCTCCAATAATTCTCACCGTATTCATCTATACAATCTATATATGGAGATAGCGAAGTATACCCACCGTCAACGTTAATTCCGCATGCATATTGAAACTCTTTTTTACTGTCGTCCGCAAGTATTGGGTGTAAACAAAATAATGTTTGAATGGAGATCTCTTTGTTTGAGACTGCAATTCTCCCATAATCAAACTCTGGGGAGAATAATATATTTGGCGAATCCACGCCCTTATTTGCTCTCGCAACCCGAATGCCCCAGTTTACACTGCCTGATTGGAGATATGTATTCATCTCTATTCCGCCAATATAGTTTAGCTCATCAGATACAGTTGGATGTATTGGGAGTCTATACCCATCTCCAATAGAAGCATCTCCTGCATACAAGACAGATGATATGCCAGATGCAATCACATTCCTGAGTGAAATATCTCTCTCTTCTATAAGCAATTCTGCATACATAGCTCCCGCTGGGAAGTTTAATACATTTACCTCGATGCCGAGTGGATATGATAAGATTGCATATTCGCCAATCTCATTTCCATCCACAGAAAGCCTTGCATGGCTATCAAATAATCTATACTGATCAAATAGCGCAGATGGAAATCTTACATAGCCAATCTCGAACGGATTAGATTTAGCTCCAAATTCATCAGAGAATACGATAGCCATGTGATAGATAGAGTCGTGCTGAAATCCACGTATCTTAGATGACAATAGGGAGTTTGAGTAATTAAGGCTTGCGCGAACTTGATCGGTTGCAACATTAATCTTTCCAGCATTGGAAACTACATTAACATTCTTTCCGCCATCAGCTCCACCCATAGGAATCGATACTCCATAAGTGCATCCAATCCCAGAGTTTACATACTCAGATTCCTTATCTATATTTGTGGTATCGAGCCCAGAATACATTCTACCTATTCCATCTCGCCAGAAATCAATCTTTCCTCCTTCATAATCTTCTGCAAGAGCCGTCGTTACTACTCTGTACTCTATATTTTTACCAGTTCCACCAAAGGTATTCGATAGCGGATAGTACATACTTGCGTAGCTATTATCGTACTTCGTAGCAAGATTAAATGTTTCCGTCTTTGTATCTATACATGATTTTGAGATCCATCGCTTATCGTCGTCTGGAAGATTTGCCACACTGGTTACTTGAAGCTCTTCGCTCAAGTCTTCTATATTTACTAAGCTTATATAATTATCCTGCGTCCAACCAAAGGCCCTTGCATCATACTCTATGCCATCCATAAAATTTATGTAGGTAGGGGTAGCTGCGGCAAGATAACCATTGATAGAACAGATGCATGATGGAATAACTAACCTTGAATTGATAGCTTGATACTCCGCCCATTCAAGCGATGGAACCGTAGACCTATCATTAAATCCAATCACGATCTCGTCCTTTGGTCCATCATAAATTATACTAACTTCCGGGTCAGATATGCGCTCCTTCCTATATAAAGCAAATATCCTTATATTGTAGTTAGCGTATGGCGTTGCTGTGTCTCTTAGCGATACCCTGATAGCGCCATCTTTTTGAGACTTCTTATTTATTGAGACTATATCATTTATCGAGACAATGTTTGACTGAGCGCCATTCTTCTTATATATCTGATAAGCAAATGAGTATGCCCCGTCATCAAGATTCCCAGCAAATACAGACTCTACCTTAAAGTCAAATTTAGGTAGTTTGAGTATATGCCTAAGCTCTTCATTTAATCCAAGCACATCAATAATGCACATTGGATTGATTCCATCGGCAAAGTATATATTCTGGACCTCAACATTCTCCTTGTTTGATACAAATGATATTCTATTTAAATCTGGTGAGTTCCAGCTCTTTCTGCCTATTGGGAACTCTGTCCACGTACATATATTTGACACCTTAAATGTATCAGTTGATACCTCTTCAAGCCTGTATATATAATCTTTATTAGCTATTAGATCTTCCGTAATTACAACTATATAATCACCAATGGAAGTCACGCCGATTATACTGCCCACGAAAGGGTCACCAGTCAGTGTCATTTGCTTATTCCCAACTATAGCTTGTATTGCGCCAGATGAACCCTGCTCGTTGATAGATATTGATATATTCTCAGCCTCAAGATACTCTCCTTGTTTAAGGTAGGCTATATCTGAATCAAGGTTCATCCCGCCAGCAAAAACATTTTTAATTGAGTCTTTAATTCCAACCATGAGTCATTCTTGGGTTTTGATAATACCATCCATGCCTTCTGCCGTAATCATATAGCTTTTCTTTTTCGCCAGCAGTATCAAGGAATGTTTGCTCTTCGTTCATTCTTGGCATTAAGGATGTATGTATATTCTTCATTGTATTTAATTCATCTATATTAGGCATCTTTAACTTAGCATTAGCCGAGTTAGCCCATTTAGTCCAGTTCATCTTCATATCCAAATAAACGTGGTGAGGTATAACCCCATACAGATATTTTGGGTACATAAGCTTCATCGTTACATACCAGTAGACGGCCTCTTTTACGGCTGCGATGTCAGGTATCATTGGATACCCATCTTTATCTACCGGTATTGTTGAGTACGCTATCTTTAAAAACCCAGAGTCTACATTAATGTTAATATATCCAGGCTTAACTGAGTATGTTATGTCTCTTGTAAAGTCGGTAGAATGCCCGCCTCTATTACGAGGAGTCCATTTGTAGTCTCCTTTTTCTATAAGCTGTTGTAGCGTTTGTTTTATATTTGGATTATGATTTATCTCGTATAATGCACAGTGAGGATTCATTATCCCTGCTTGCATATCCATATATAATCTTGCTATAGAAAAGCAGTCATGGCTGTGATCATAATGATCTGGACTCATATTAGAGTTGCCGCCCCATCTATCGAATACATTGGTAGAAACTCGACATGGACGCCAGCCGCCGTGTGGACTTTGCGAATAAGCTACCGATATAAGGTCTTTTATGTTGCACGGTAGCGCCGCCTGATAGCCGCACACTTCAAGAACAGATTCATCAGTCACCCCGGACACCTCTTTTGAGTACATCCATACTCCACCGATATGCTCGAGGCCCTCTCCAATCCATTCTACAATATCGCTAATGCGGACGTCAGACTCTGCCAAATCCAGGTCTGCTATGACTTTAGCTATTAATTCGTTTGAACTTGTTAATTTTGTTACCATATTATGTTTAAGGTCTATGTTCGTAATCCCTGCCGTTTCGTATCTCGCTTACTACTAACCTCTTTAATACTGTGCATAATTTAATATTATACTTTTTAACACCAGGTATAGTTTTATTCTTAATCCAAGCAAATCTATATATCTTATCATCGATATGCCGCGGACCTACAACTCTCTTAGTCCCAGTCTTCACATAGTTAGCCCAATCTATAACTTTGGTTCCTGGGCATCTATTGTATCCTACTATCTGTATGTGGCCAAGACTTGCCGGCATCGTCCATCGAAGACTCTTCATCACAACTCTATCTATAATCAACTTTGCATATCGGTCAAAATACTCTTTATATATAAATCTATTGACTGGATCGAGGCCGCGCTCTACGCACAGGTCTAAATAGTAGCTATAGGCAGAGCTAATCGTGTAGGCGCTCCATCCTCGGCTTCTATATCCATATAAATCGCAGGGAGATATATATTTTTCTTTAAATTTAAAGTTACTGGTCGCCATAATCCATCTTAGAAATATTCCTATTTATAGCAGCGCGCGTACGAGCACTTAATGTATATTGATTATTTACAGTATCGTCTTGACTATTTGTAGTAGTATCAGATGGTTCGGACTGTCTCATCCCTAATTCCTGTACAAATATCATCTGTTTAAGAATTGGAATTTTATCTTCTGGTATAGGATATGGGCCATTCTCAAAACCGCAAGAATCTATCTCTGCTGGATTATCTGCTACCACCTGGGCATCTATATACTCCAAGAGATTTGGGCCCTCTACGCGAAGCTTATTGTCCTGTAAATAGGCTATGTAGTCAGAGCATGTATACCTTCTAAACTTTTGAAATTTAGATTTAGCTTTTCCGCCAGTCTGTATCACATTCCCATTTAAATCATAGACATTTAGCAGTGCTGGTCTATCATGTAGAACCGTTAATGTCGGTAGGTCTTTGTCAGTCTCCATCAATACACTTGATGACGTCTTCTCGCCAGAACTGCTAACTGGTACTTGGTTTAATTTAAGTCCATATAACATCTGTGTGTATTGATTTGGAATCTCTGCATCTTTCTTCAACTTGTCAATATCACGCTTAATCAAAAGCGCCCTATACTGATTAACCCATGTGGCCACCTGATTAAAGCTTAGCTTCCTGCTTGAGCTCAATATCCCATTAGTAGCGGTTAGTATTATATCATCACAGATATTTTTTAAACTAATCATAAAGGTGCGTTATTATAAAATTTATTAAATAATGCCATTGGCGAGAAGTTATTTCCACCAGACTGCTCAGCAAGACTTTCATTGTATGCTTGCTCTGCCACCATGTATCTCTCCATCGGACTCGGGACGACCCTTGTGCTTTCGCTTGGAGCTATTAATGCTTGACCAACAGAGCTTGGCATGTAGTACTTAGAATTGCCCTTAGATAGCCTTTTAATGACGTCTGCCGGACTTTCTTTATCAGCCTTACCAAGAGTATATCCAGATGAAGAACCTCCGCCATAATCCATATATTTCTTGCTTAAGGCAGCAGTGCTTAGTCCCTTATATACATCAGTCGTGTCGACGCCGATAGCATTGCCCAATTCAACGGCAGCCGATATTCTATTCTTGTCTCTCATCTCATGTACACCTGGTCGAACAAATCCTCGGTTCATTGAATATACGGCATCTTCAAGGCTTGGAGATTTAGACCACTCTTCGAGTGATGGTTGATAATAGTTAGCCTGGCTATTATACTTGCCGCTACCCTTTATATGATTCCATCCACCTTTACCGCCTTTAAGTTCATCAAACAGATGATCTACCTGTTGTTCAAAGCTTGGCTTGTCGCCGTACTTTGCAATCAATGTCCGCTTTCTATCGCCAAGCCACTGCATCACGCCAAATGCACCGGAGCTTTTATTTACGGCCCCTGGGTTTAGGTTTGATTCGCCAACAGCATTACCTATAATTGATAGCGCCTGAGTTTTATTAAACCCATTCTGTATCGCCTTTTGATATATATAGTCAGCTGCCTGTACTTGTTCTTTTGTATAATTCATAGTTTCACTAAATAAATTAACCCGCACCGACACCTCATAAGCAGGAATCGGTAACGGGTTATGATTTGCTTTATAGCTTATAAGCGTTTGTGAATATATAAATATACTCGTGAACGCTAAAAATCGTAATATTTTCTGTCTCAGTTTCATAAGCCAGCAAGCATGAGGTCTGATTTAAACATACTTGCTATTAGTCAGGCGAGTTGTTATTCCGCCTTTCTTGCGGCAGCCTTATTAGCCGCCAGTATTTTCTCGAAGACTATCGATTGATCTCGATACGACTTCATTAGTTTAGCCATCTTAGTTGTTGCTACACGAGCTTTCGTACCGTGAGATTTAATCCCTTGATTAACAAACTTGTCGTGTGCTGTATTGAACTCCTGAATCAACAACTGAATCTCGTTATAGATCTCCTCAATTGTCTTTACTTGAACTACTTCGTTCATAAATAGATTGGTATTAATAGTTAATATATGGACATAGCGGTCCCTTCCCCTCATATCTATAGTCAGCTATAAATCCCGGTATAAACCAGGATAGTAGTGTCTGTAGCTTATGAGAGTTGTACCCGTTACTGCATGTCTGCATCCCATCTGTATTAGCGATGGTGGGTACCAGCTCCATAACCAACCCGTCCCCTTGCGGCATAGCGGTATCATTTTGTTAGTTTATGAGGTGCCTGTTGTCGGACCGTCGGACAGTGCAGGGCTTACGCTATGGGTTATGTCACTTGCATATTCGTTGTTAAACCACAACTGAGATAAAGGTTTTCTATAGGAGTGCTCATTCCTAATCCCTATATAATATAAGAACGTATTTGCTAACGCTTTTGTTATTTTTTTCTTAACATTTATTAGCTACTTAGGTTAGATCTGAGCATCCACGCATCCTTCTCTCTGCGCATTATGAGGTCTTGCAGGAAGTTTAAATCTCCATCGTCACTTGGTTTTAGGGTATCCAAGATGGCTACAGCTGCCCTCATCTGCTTTATTGATACTTCGTAATCATTCAGTAGTGTCTTTATCATATCTGGTATAGATGGCATTTTGCCCACCTGCTCTTCGATTAGAGCGCCTTTTAGCATCTCTGTGGTACTGGACAGCGTCACGCCGCCCATAGCTCTCACACGCTCTGCTATTGAGTCTACGTCATCTATTAATGTTTCATATAAATCATTGAACCATAGATGAGTTTGATGGAATGCCGGACCAACCATATTCCAATGATATACCCATGTCTTTAACATCAGTATAAAATTAGTACCAAGTACGCCATTCATTAGCTCTACTGAGCGTTTCTTTACGTCACCAGTTAGCCCGTCATTGGTCTTACGTGGTAGTAGTAGGTTTGTCATATCCTATATTTATAGTTATTTTATTGCCAGCATTGTGGTCTGCGAGTAGTTTATTCATTAAATTTCTGTAAGTAATGGTAGAGTTAGACACCCAACCAACCTTATCATTAACCCCAACAGCTATACAGCCAAGCAGATCTGATGGCTTATTGCCAACGTGTATCCGTACTCCATCAAATCCTTTTACATTTAACAGCAATGGAACGATACCATTATTTGGCATAGCCCATGCTCTTGTAGCAAACTTCTCAGATCTATTCGTTACAGATACCTCATACAGCCCAGTCGGCACAGCTGTTTTGCCATATACCTTGGTTTTAGCTATATCAGGAAGGCTCATACTATCTTTCAATCCACGGTCTTTTAATTCCAATGTATCACAGAAGTACTTGCCATCCATATACAGCTTCCCTATAGTGTACTCATCTTTCAGAGCGATTCTTGCTAATGTAATATTCATATACCCTTTATTACTTTTATATCATTTATCTTAATTTGTTCGTTATCGTGCTCAACTTTCGCTTTATAGATTACATCTTTTTTAAAGTCCCAGTGAAACAGTCTATCGAAAAAATTCTTCCTTCTTGGGTTGCGCCATATCTTATCATCCTCTATATACAGATAAAGCCTCTCAGCCACATATAGCTCCGTTGTAAGCTCGCCATTTAACATAGACGATGTCACTATTGTCATTGGATTAAATATGGTCTGTATGGGCTCGAAATCGCACGAGGAGACTACTGTTGTTGTATCGGTAAATACCGGGCTTACTGTTGCCGTATCCATTAGTGATAACTGTAGGCCTATAGCGTATTGAAGGCGCTTTTTATTGATTCTAAGCTCTTCTGCTACTGAATCAAGCTTATGTATTAGCTCGTTGTTAAAGTCGCTCAGATGGCTTGTATTGAGCTCTAATACCCTTATATAGCCATCCTTTAACTCCATGTCGGTGTTTAATGCCAGTATTGTATTTGTGGCATTCCCGATCTCTTTGTCTGCTTTTATGTAGGCATTTCTGTATCCACATAAAGCGACCGTCGTGCCTATTATCCCAACTATCAATACTGGTACCAGATAGTCATATATTTTCTTTATTAGAGCTGTCATATTTTTATTCTAAATCAGTTTTTGATATTTCCTTTTTTCGAGAGTTCTGAGACGATTTTCATCAGCTTAGAAATCTCCCTCTTTGCTTTATGCAGTTCTTCGCTTGCTTTCGTAAACTCATCTTTCAGGTCGCTTAGCTCTTTCTCATAAGCAACAGCCCTACTCATCCACAAGTCAATACGTTTTGACGACTCTTCCAATTCAATTTTGTACTGGTCAAACAGTATCTTACTATTATTGGCCGCCAGTCCATCATTCTGCGTTTTAAGCTGTATGTTCTGCTCTTCTAATATTTTTCTATCCTGCTTGGACTTTAGATTACTAAAGAACCAGGTAACAAAGATACCAGACGTAGATATGATTATGGTCCTGACGGTCTCATTGTTAAAAATTTCTTCCATCATATTAATTGCCAAATATCATTGCAGCAGATCCGCCGATAGCGCTAAGCCATCCAGAGAAGTATAAGATTGCTTTTTCTTTTGCATTCTTTTCCTGCAGCAATAGGGGAAACATACTAAATACACATATATTAAATACCGACCTATAGAAGTCGTGCATTACGTGTCCGTCACTATTAATACTCCATTCAGCACCAATCAACACCCCTATAATAAATCCGACCACGGCTCTAAATATAGCATTATATACTATATTGCCATAAAAAAATCCATAAATCTTTTCCCAAATGTCTTTTATTTTTTTCATTGTATTATATTATTGCGACAAAGTTTCTGCCT
>BNTV01000070.1 GCA_025996865.1 Bacteroidia bacterium | reverse complement strand
TGTTGCAAGTACTTGACGATGGCCGTTTGACCGACAACAAGGGACGTACCGCCAATTTCAAGAATACGATTATTATCATGACTTCCAATATGGGTTCGCAGATTATTCGTGAAAATATCGGGCAGGCTTTTGCCAATTCGGTTTTTCCCACACCGGTCGTTCCGAGGAAAATAAACGAACCAATCGGACGTTTGGGGTCTTGCAAACCGGCGCGGCTCCGGCGAATGGCATCGGAAACAGCGGCGATGGCTTCGTCTTGTCCTACCACTCTTTTGTGGAGTTCTTCTTCGAGATGCAACAATTTTTCCGATTCGCTTTGCAGCATCCGGCCAACGGGAATTCCCGTCCAACGGGAAACGACATCGGCAATATCGTCCGTATCGACTTCTTCTTTAATCATCGCATTACCGCCTTGCATCGTACCTAATTCCTGTTGGAATTTTTCAATTTCTTCTTCTTTTTGCCGAACCAAACCATAACGGATTTCGGCTACTTTTCCGTAATCGCCCACCCGTTCGGCTTTTTCGGCCTGGTATTTCAAATCTTCGATGTCGATTTTGTTCTGTTGGATTTTGTTGATGATTTCGCGTTCCGATTCCCATTTGGCTTTCAAACGCGCTTCGTCTTCCCGCAAATCGGCGATTTCTTTGTTCAAAGTTTCCAATTTGTTGCCATCGTTTTCACGCTTAATGGCTTCCCGTTCAATCTCCAATTGGGTGATTTTCCGTGTGATTTCGTCCAATGCTTCGGGAACGGAATCGACCTGCATCCGCAAACGGGCAGCTGCTTCGTCCATCAAATCAATCGCCTTGTCGGGCAAATACCGGTCGGAAATGTAACGGGTAGAAAGCTGTACGGCAACAATAATCGCGTCATCTTTGATGCGGATTTTATGGTGATTTTCGTATTTTTCTTTCAATCCACGAAGGATGGAAATCGCATCCACTTCGCTCGGTTCGTCAATCATTACCTGTTGGAAACGGCGTTCCAAAGCTTTGTCCTTTTCAAAATACTTTTGGTATTCGTTCAAAGTCGTTGCGCCGATGGCGCGTAATTCGCCGCGCGCCAAAGCCGGTTTCAGGATATTGGCGGCGTCCATCGCGCCTTCGCCGCCTCCCGCGCCGACCAAAGTATGGATTTCGTCGATAAAGAGAATGATTTCTCCATCCGAACCAATCACTTCATTGATAACCGATTTCAGTCGTTCTTCAAATTCGCCCTTGTATTTGGCGCCGGCAATCAGTGCGCCCATATCCAGGGAAAAGATTTGTTTGGATTTCAGGTTTTCAGGTACGTCGCCACGGACAATCCGGTGCGCTAAACCTTCGGCAATCGCGGTTTTACCGACGCCCGGTTCACCGATTAATATCGGATTGTTTTTCGTCCGGCGGCTCAATATTTGTAAGACGCGGCGGATTTCCTCGTCCCGTCCGATAACGGGGTCTAATTTTCCGGAACGCGCTCTTTCATTCAAATTGATTGCATATTTCGACAGTGATTGATAAGTATCTTCCGCCGACTGGCTCGTCACGTTATTTCCTTTCCGCAATTCCTGAATGGCTGCGGTTAAATCTTTTTCAGTAGCTCCGGCATCTTTCAACAGGGTTGAAACGGCGTTTTTCTCCAAAAACAAAGCCAAAATAATCGGTTCGACGGAAACGTACTGGTCGCCCATTTTTGAACTGATGTCTATCGCTTTCTGCAAGACGGCGTTGGTTTCACGGCTTAAAAAAGGTTCTCCGCCCGAAACTTTCGGGAAAGAATTGATTTCTTTATCTAAAACAGCCGCGAACTGACGGGAATTGACATTCATTTTCTGAAACAAAAAGTTAGTAATGCTTTCTGCTTCTTCCAAAATGGCTTTCATCAAGTGAGCAGGCTCAATGGATTGCTGATTTTTGCCGCGTGTCAGGTCAATACTTTTCTGAACTACGTCTTGCGCTTTAATTGTATAATTGTTAAAATTCATATATCTACTATTTTTCTTAGTCTGTACAAAAGGCTTGCCGGAAATAAAATGCTGACAAAATGGCAGAATTCGGATTTTCCGGAACATTGACAACATACGTCCGTTTACCGTGTTTATCGGGGAATCGGGTAGTGGGAAAAGTACGATAATGAAGGCAGTTGCTCTTTTTCGGTGGCTGTATAAAGTATGCAATATCAGGGCTTACCTTAAACACAGCAATATCGCAAAAGTTCCGTTTCCGTTCGATACAAATCAATACCTGAAAAATTGCGGATTTGAACGGTTTATTGATACCCATACGGAAATTCGATATACTGTGGCATTTGGCAAAGATATCTACGAAATAAGTTATCTAAACAATGAATTAACAGTACCTAAATTAATTCCCCATGAACATATTATCTTCTCAAAAATTAGTTTTATATCTGAAACAAGAAATATAATAGCACAATGGATGGAAAATCGGAATGCCTTATCAAAAGGAATGTCTATTGGTTTCTATTTTGGCGAAGTATTTAGTGATTTTATGTTGGCAAAAGATGAAATAGACGAATTGCCGTTAGATTTCTTGAATGTAAAATTTTCAGTTAGAAAAACAAACTCCGGTATAAAATATTATATATCATCTATAAATGATGAATTTGAAACTGATTACAAAAACAGTTCTTCCGGAATACAGAACACTGTGCCGGTGGCGCTTATTACAAAATATTTTTCTGAAAAATTTAGTTTTGAGAATGCTTTTGACCGTGCCGTAATACAATATGTTTTAAGAACAGGAAACTTAAGTACTAAATCGAAATTAGTTTATATTATTATTTTTGTATAATATTGTAAATGAGAATAATACAAAATGAATACTGTCAAATAAATTATATCACATGCTTAAAGAATTTCAGTCCTGTACAAAATTTAAATGATATAAATAAAACGATCTACATTCATATCGAAGAACCGGAATTAAGTTTGTTTCCCGACGCACAATGCGAACTTATTAATACTATTGTACGCAATTGTTTTATGGAAAATAAAAATCCTATCGGCGGAATTTTTATGGCAACGCATAGCCCGTATATTATCAATCATCTAAATTTGTTAATCAAAGCCAATGACAAAAACAAATTAGTTGAGGGTGCTAAACTTAATTACGATGATATTTCTATTTACCAAGTGGAAAACGGTAAAATCATTGATTTAAAAATACAAAATGAACGATTGATAAATACGAATCCGCTTTCCGACACAATAAACGATATCTACAACGAATACAATGAATTATGATGAAAGATTTATTAGAAAAAAATTTTGTATCACATTATAAACTGGATAAATATAATACGGTAAATGTCGTTTCAACAAAAGATGCCGATTTTGACCTTGTTGATGATGTAAAGTTAGTGCATCCGTCAGGAGAGGGAATTGCGAAATACAGTAATCCTAATCGAAAACAGGTGAATATTATCAATTACGAGAATTTTTTCAAATCTTTGCCTCAGCCATTTCAGCAAAATAATGCGACAAAACAATGTTGTTATTTTAATAAAAAAGTTCAATCGCCTTCTACAAAGATTAATGCGCCAACAGCTTTCAGCAAGTTGTCTGAAGTTGTTCCCCATGGTTCTAAAATGTCAAATTCAACCATTGAATCTTATGATTTTGAATTATGGGAGTTTTCAGGTAATGAAACCTATCTATTCAAAGATAATTCTACTGCTTAGATAGATATGCTCTCTGTCCCGTAGGATAATGCCATTTTGCATAGCGTGTGTACAAAAGTGTGGAGGCACACTCCCGCGCATCTCCACACGACACACACGTAAAAATATACCCGACTGCCGTGCGATAGCAGTACACTATCCTGCTCTTTTCCCCGTTTAATGTCAATCCATACTTCCTTAGCCGTTGTTTCAGCCTGTCATGGATAAATCCCGACTGCTCACGGCTGCGGGTATGTATCACTATATCATCCGCATAACGTTCATATACCATTGTTTGTATTGATACATGTCCCAATATGTCACGGATATACACAAGGTTTACACCGGCCTTAAGCAAGTGCATAGCCTTACTGTGGCGGAGTACGTGCGGTCTTACTTTTTTCGGCATGTCCACACATTCAAGTGAAGCTTTATCCACATATTTCTGTAAAATATGGGTTATTCCTCCACGAGTCAGAGCTGTGCGGCGTTGATTACAGAAAAGCGGCATGTCTTGTTTTCTATTTTGAAGCAGAGCGTTTTCCATCATATATGTTCTCAAAAGGTTTACCGTATTTCCTAAAAGAGGCACATAGCGTGATTTACTTCCTTTTCCCGTAAGTGTAATAAGTTCCGGCTTTTCAAGGCGTACATCCCGGACACGAAGATCGCATACTTCCTGAACTCTGGCTCCGGTATCATACAGAAGACAGAGCAATGTCATATCCCGACGACCATTTTTCGTTCTTGCATCCGGTTGTTTCAGTAAGAGACTTGTTTGTTCAGGTGTAAGATATTGTATGATAGTTTTGGAACATTTCTTGAATGGGACTTGCAATATCTTTTGGCATAAGCCAACCGGACAAAGCGGCTATCTTACTCTGACCTCCCCAACCAATACTTTGTGCTTCACTTGCAAGGTATAAGCGAGTTTGTTTTTCGTCCAAAACAGGCAACATTGTCGCTATTTTCTTTTTGATTATCTCCTCGTCCATGTGTTATCTAATACATTGGAACTGTCTCTCTCAATATGATGAATGAAGACAACGGCATGACGGAACTTGGAAATTCTGATTTGTATATTAATAAGGCTAATAATTTTTACACTCTGTCCTGTTTGCTGTCAAGTCTTGGGAAAAAGAACGGGTTAGGTAGTATATCAGATATTCTACCTACAGGCGGAACCAATACGGTAGCCGTAGAGCCGGGAAATGCCTATCAGATTTTCGATAAAGAAACAATAAGAGAATTTCCTTCAGGTAAACTCGCACTTAATATTGCAGCAAACTATTATAATGTATATGTTGTTTCACAAATGAAACAAGAGAATACGGTTACAGGTGCAAATGTAAAATTCGTTCTTATGGATGTCCCTAAAAATGGTTTGCCGCCATTAAATACCAATATCGGAACACTGGACCATCTGAATGCCAGTCAGTTTGAAATCACAATAGAATTGCCAACTTCAGATTTTGAATTTGAGTGTGCGTTTAATAATTTATTCAATGTATTTGAAGTTGAGAAAAAAGGAAATAAATTAATTGTAAAATTGATTGAATATAGTCTGCCCCAGGATATTGTCTTCTATATACGCATCAAGGATAGTTATACCTGTGTTTATGGAAGAGTACAATAATACATAAACGACAACTGATACCGGACAGCATTTCTCCAATAGTCCCAATTATGCGCTCCGGGGCGCGAAATAAAGTCATGCGGAATATTTCTGTACAACAGTTGTTCGTGCAGTTGGCAATTTACTTGGTAGAAAAAATCTTCCGATCCACAGTCGATAATCAGCGATAGCGAATTGGGTTTCAAGAGGTGCAATAGATTGATTACCGTGTTCTGCTCCCAATTTTTTGGATATTCGGCATAATCGCCCAGCCGTTTGGCAATCTCCCAGTTGTTGGGAAATGGACGAAAATCCACACCTCCGCTCATACTACCAGCTGCTCCAAATACGTCTTGGTGTCTGAAAGCGAGGTATAAAGCACCGTGTCCACCCATGCTCAAACCGGTAATACCCCGTCCGCGAGGCGTGGCAATGGTCGTGTAATGTCCGTCAATCCAAGGTATTAATTCTTGGATGATGTAGGTTTCATACTGATAATTTTTGTCAACAGGACTGTCGAAATACCAACTGCCGACATTTCCGTCAGGACAAACAACCATGATCCGGTATTGGTCGGACAAGGCTTCAATTTCCTTGACGTTTTTGACCCAATCCAGATAATTGCCACCATAACCATGCAACAAATATACGACCGGCAATGCTTGACCGTTAGAATAACTGTCGGGCGTAACTACCGATGCTTTGATTTCTTTACTCATAACGGTACTATATGTGGTAACGGTTTCAACCTTAGCCGCATACGTAAACAATGGAAGAAAGGATAAAATCCAAATAAATACATTTTTGCGTAAAAACATAATTCTAATTTTTAATTATTACTAAACTTACAACCTACAAAAGTATAAATAATTTCAAACAAAACGAATAACCGTATTTCTTCTGCAAGGAAAAGACTTATGCCGAAACTGCCATTCCTGCCGGAACGTACAAGGTAACAATGGAAATCAGTCCCGAATTCGGACGTGTCTTGCCGCGCTTGCACAATGTTCCGCATTTTAACAATACGCCGGCACTGGCGCGAAAGATGAAAAACAAACTGTATCGCGACAAACACATCGGGGGCGTGGCTGTCTATGAACTGACGAAATTGATTGCACCTAACAATGTCAGTGTTGTCCGTCTGGCAAATGGCGACTTTCCAAACCGATTACGACCCGTATAAAAACCCATGGATGACTTAGAATTGGAAAACAGATTGTATCTTTGTGGAGTTTTACGCAAAATACAGTTTCAAGATGAATCAGGAAGATACAAGGCGTTGCGGCTGGTGCAAGTCCGACCCCATATACATAAAGTACCACGACGAAGAATGGGGCAGGGAAGTAAGGGACGACCATAAAATGTTTGAGTTCCTTGTACTGGAAAGCGCTCAGGCGGGATTAAGCTGGATAACCATTCTCAAGCGGCGGGATGCTTACAGGAACGCCTTTGCCGGTTATGACGCCGAAAAAGTGGCTCAAATGACGGAACAGGATGTAGAGCGTTTGATGCAGGACAGCGGCATTATCCGCAACCGGAACAAGATACAGGCGACAATTTCCAATGCGCAGCGGTTTTTGGAAGTACAAAAAGAGTTCGGCAGTTTTTGTAATTACCTGCGGACATTTCTGCCGAAAGGGAAACCGGTTATTAATTACTGGAAAACATTGAGCGAAATTCCGGCATCTACGCCGTTATCCGATGCTATCAGCAAGGACATGAAAAAGCGGGGATTCAAATTTTTCGGTACAACCATTTGTTATGCCCACTTGCAGGCGGTTGGTTATGTAAACGACCATTTGGAAGATTGTCCGTTCAAATACGAAACAGCATAAATTATGGTACGCCAAATTGAATTTTCATTGCCCGAATATCCTTATGGTTTTCATCTGGTAACTTCGCAAATCCTGTCCAAAATCGGGGAATTGCCGGAAACAGGATTGCTGAATCTGTTTATTAAGCATACTTCGGCAGGATTGACCATCAATGAAAATGCCGATTCGTCTGTATTGAGTGATTTTAAGACATTCTTTTCGGATTGGATTCCCGAAAATTATCTGAAATTTGAGCATGATTATGAGGGTCGGGATGATATGCCTGCGCATATCAAGGCTTCCGTTGTCGGTCAATCCCTAACAATTCCCATTACCGGAGGAAAACTTAACCTTGGTACATGGCAGGGTATTTACCTTTGCGAGTTCCGCTATTCGGGTGGACGGAGGAAAATGGTGGCGACGGTTTATTCGTGATATAAATGTTCTCTCATGCTGACTAACTATTTGAGACATTATTAATTTTTTCTTCGTCCAATAGCAGCCGGTAATTATCTTCGTCAAAACAGACAAATACAACTTTTTCAATTTGCCTGTTATCCGCAAGAAAATCGAAAATAGAACGAAATGCGATTTTTGCCGCTTCATCTTTGGGATAACCATAGACACCCGTACTGATATTGGGAAATGCAATGGTTTCACAATGATTTTCCACTGCAAGCCGTAATGAATTGCGGTAACAATTTGTCAATTTTTCCGGCTCGTCTTTTTGTCCGCCATTCCATACCGGACCAACCGTATGAATCACATACTTTGCCGGTAAATTTCCGGCGCCGGTTATGACTGCTTCACCGGTTTTGCAACCACCCTGTTTCGCCCTGATTTTCATGCATTCGTCCAAGATAGCGCAACCTCCGGCACGATGAATGGCGCCATCTACGCCGCCACCGCCCAAAAGAGATGAATTTGCTGCATTAACTATGGCATCCACCTCTATTTTGGTGATATCGCCCTGTATGATTTCAATTTTTCCCATATTCTATTTTTTGCAAAATAGGGAAATTCTCGTTCCCCTATAATTCTATTTCCAGCAGTTTATTTTGTATGTCCTGAAACATTGTCAATAATTTATTTCCACAAAATTAATCATTTATCCCTTAATCACTGCCAACGGACTCAATTCCACCTTGATTTTCACCAAATCCGATTGAAAAGCCATGACCTGCGAAATATCCTTGTATGCCGAGGCTGCTTCTTCCAAATCCGACTTGCTGCGAATGGAATGGATGATGCCCTGCTCGTCCAATTTGCGTTTTTCGGCTTCCAAGTCCAAATTACGGATGGCGGCGGAACGGCTCATTACCCGACCTGCACCGTGCGAGCAACTCATAAAACTTTCAGGATTTCCCAAACCTTCCACAATATAGGACTTCGTTCCCTGCGAACCCGGAATAATACCGGTTTCGCCCGCTTTGGCGGATGTTGCTCCCTTGCGATGAATCACAACTTTTTCGCCGAAATGCTCCTCCCAGGCGGCATAGTTGTGGGCAATATTAATCATCCCGTCGTAAACTACATTGTCTAAAACAGTGGAAACAACCTGCTGGATACGTTCCATCATCAGTTTACGGTTGGCCAAGGCAAATTCGGTGCAGTAACGCATTTCCTTGTAGTATTTCAAGGCTTCTTCGGTTTTGAATGGCAAAAACGCCAAATCCGCTTTCGGATTAACCGACGAAAACCACAATTCATTCAGCTTTTTAGCAACACGATTGTAATAATCGGCAACCTGTTTTCCCAGATTGCGGCTTCCCGAATGAATCATTATCCACAAATAACCTTCGCTACAGCGTTGCAATTCAATGAAATGATTGCCGCCACCCAACGTTCCGATTTGTTTCAATGCTGCCAAATATTGATTCTTCACCACATGTAATTCATCCAAATTAAAATCCTGCGGCATTAAACCCTCATCCTGCCGTTCCTTGTGGTGGTCGAAACCCAGCGGAACCAACTCGCGGATACCGCTCATGTTGTGTGGCCAACACGCCACCGATAGGCATTCCGTACCCTTGATGTGTGTCAGGCATTAATCCGTTATAAAACCATAGATACCTGTCTTCGCAACCGGTACCGTCAATGGACATTGGAAGACTTGATTGACGCTTGTTCCGATGCGCTTTACGAGTTTGAAGGAATTGATAAAGGCATCTGCAAACGCACTGTCCAAATGGATATTCAAATGATGCGCAGTGAAAAACTGGGTTACAATGCGCCGATTGTCGTGTATGACAACAAATTTTACAAATATGACGACCCTGATTACAGTATTACAAACACTCCGCTTTCCGAACAGGATTTGAAATTAATGTCGTCATTAATCAGGAATTGCAGCGTGAATTTTTCGGATATGCCGATGGCGTCCAAATATTGGAACCGCAACATTTGGCAGAATTTATGAAACAAAAATTGGAAAAAGCGGCAACCGCATACAATACTGCTATTTGGGTGGACGAAATAAAATCGTAATGATGGTTTATTCCCGAAAACTTTCGTTTCCTTGCATATCAATCTTGAAATTCATTTTTTCACCGGAAAATTGGATTTCCACCAATGTCTCTCCGGTTTTTTCGTCAATAAACCCGTAGAGGAATCCTTGCGCCTGCATTTCACTGATAATTGATTGAGCTAATTGTTTGTTGTCCTGCCCCTTGTCTGTTGGATACATCCGAATTATAAGCTAAACGCTAATTCTTCACTATTTAGATTGCAAAAGTAGTTATTTGTCGTTGATTATCCTTCAAAATCCATTATCTTTGTGCGAATTTTTAAAATCATACAGTAATGAAAGATTTAGTAAACAACTTGAATCAGCTTTTCGCGGACTTTCAAAAGGATGCAACCGCACAGGTTGAAAATGGAAACAAAGCCGCCGGAACACGCGCACGTAAAACGTCGCTTTCCATCGAAAAAGCGTTGAAAGAGTTCCGTAAAGTTTCCATTGAGGCTTCAAAATAATGAAGATTCAATAGAAATGAAAAAGGGATTAAACCTGCAACGGCTTGTCCCTTTTTCTTTGCGCCGCATACCACCCGAACTCCTCGCAGCGGAGTTTCCTCGCCACTTTCTTGAGCGTATTGGGCATATTCATCTCCGCCGAATAGAAAAATACGCCGTACAGCGTTTTCAGCTTGGGAACCAGTCCCACCTTGTTGCCGTTCCGTGCGCCCTGTTCCTGCGTGTGAAGGACAAAATCCATGACAAACCGCTCGCTTATCTCGTTGAAGAAATAGGTGGAAAACTTCCTGCCGTACTGTTCTTCCGTAAATTTGCACAAGGCATCTCGGCCAAAGATTTGTTCTTTTCGGTCGCTTCATGCGATTTGGAACGGAACAATTGTGACTTTTCGTTCCAGTCTTTGGCTAATCCAATAACATTTGTTACCTTTGGCACACGGGCGTAACCGGGACAGTAGATAATCATTTCAATTTTGACTTGACTTGCTTCCCGCGAGTTTGCTTTGCTTTTAAAATTAATTGTAAACATGTTAATTAATTGATATTAATAGCTCTTGATTAGCTTATTTAGCCTACATATTTGCCTACATGAGATTAGGGTTATTTGCTATTAATTGGGTTAAATTCGGGAAAAACAGACGAAAAAGTCTGTCTTCCGTTGTTCTTAATTCAATTAACTTGCTTATTATAAATAGTTTAGAAAAGCATTGGAATATACTTTAAAATTATGTATCTTTGGGGTGTAAAAGAGTTATTATGAAACAAATTTACATATTGGTAATTATCATTGCAGGTTTTTTATTTTCTCCGATGGCTTGGGGACAGGACGACAATTATCAGCAGAAAAAAGATTCGCTGTCAAGAATCATTCCAAAGCAAACAGGAGAAGAAAAATTAAGCTCCTATTGGGATTTAACCCATTATCATTTTTTGACGCTTGAAGACGACGAGTCGCTGGAAAAACTGTTTCAACTGCTTGACGAATATCAGGCTGAAGCAAAAAAGCAGAACCATCTCGGCGCATTGGGAAGTATCATTGTTACCAAAACCGACGCATTTTACAACCTGTCGAAAAGAGACGAAATGATTCAATATGTATATGAAAATGTAGAATTTTTAAGAAAAAACGAACTGCTGCAAAAAACCACTTTCCAAACACCCGAAACCGATGCCGCCGACGAGCTTTGTCCCGAAAGCCGCAAAGATAAGTTCTGCCTCAAACTGCGCGATTTATTACTCAAAGAAAAAATTTACCGCGATGACAAACTCTCGCGCGATAGCTTAACCGAACGGCTCGCTATTAATCGCTACGACCTCGAAGACGCCTTCAAGTTCTGCTTCGGCATGTCCTATTCCGAATGTATCAACGAACTGCGCCTCAACGACGCCGTTGCAAAAACACCTTGCCGGGGCTGCTGCTAAGCACCCCGGCATGGCTGTTTGCCATGTCATTTCTCTTTGAGGTGCTTTTTTTGAGGTGGGTTTGCAAAGCAAAATTATTTTAGAGTATCCGTCTTAAATTCATTTGGATTCTTCATTTCCTGATAAATGGCAAAAATTATGTCGGCGAGTTTTCGTCTGTCATAATTGGAACGGGCATTTATAAATCCATGATTTATTAAGTATTTTGCTTTTTCCGAATCTTTCCAGTTTATTATATTGAATTGTATATTAAAGGATTGTATAAATTTTTCGGGAAGTAAATAAATCAATAGAATTGATTTATCATTGTTTATTTCTCCGATAAGTTCTCTGGCTTCTTTTTGATTTTTATCTTTAATGATTAGCTCTGTTTTTTTCTTATACTCCTGATATTCGGTTTCTATCTTGCTCATATTGAAATAGTGTGAGTCCCCATTTTCTTTGATTTGAATAATCAGGTTTTCCAATTCACGAAATACAGCTTTCAGTTCCTGTTCGAGTTTGGGCCATGCAGCTGTTTTTTCTGCGTCGTCAAGTTTAAGAAGTTCCTTACGCATACTGTTCAAAATTTTCATTTTGCCGTCGGCGCTGCCTCTTTCGTTTTTCAATTGCTGTTCCAGGACATTCAGTTTTTCCAAAATATCTGTTGCGTTGACGCTATTTGCTGATTGTTTTGCTTTTGCAATTTCGGTTGTAAGATGTTTTTCGGTAGGCGGTTCGGTTTGCTTGATTTGGATTTTCAGTTTTTTTGTATGGTCAATAAGCGGGAAGTATGCCGAAAACTGCATTTGCTCCGATCTGTCCACTTTGATTGTAATGTTCACCTCACTGCCTTCGGGAAGCAAAGCGGGCAAATTTTCACCTGAAATAATCACATCGGTAATCCAGTTATAGAAGACCGGATTTGTGCCTTCGGCATTGTAATCGCCTTGATAAATGGGAATCAGAATAATGTCTTCTGCGATTCCTTGATGAATTGTACTGCGCGTTTTCAGTCCGTTAATCACACCGGTTGCGGGAAGTTTTTTGTTTTTTTCCAAACCGCTAACCGGTTGAAACAAGTTTTTTTCTTCTGCTTCAAACCATTTGCCGATACCGATATTGTAGGGCAACACGCTCATTCTGTCCAAGTCGCCGATACCTTGCAATATACTGAATTGATTGGGCTGACATTCCAATTTGTTGCCTTGTTCGTCATATACATTGACTGTAAAGGAATTGGAACATCCCTCTTGCAAAAGCACTTCCATCAATGCCGCTTTTTTCCCGATTTGCGTTTTGCCGCTTGACCATGCATTGTCGCCGCGTACTACGTCGGCATAGATTACATCAGGGATTGCACCGATTGTCTTTTCTTTCAGTATATTAATATTGATCCATTCTTTTGTTTCAACCGAGGTTGCTTCGTAATTAATCTCCAATTGCAGTTTGGTTTTGTCCCGGGAGGCTTCTTTCACTGCTTCCGATACCGAAATGGTGGAAGCAAACAAGGCCGCGCCTTTGGCTACAACGGTCATCGGATCTATGGAAGTATCTATTTTGTCGGTAATTTGTTTCTTTAACATTTGGCGCAAAACGGGCGAATGTGTCGGGCCTCCAACCGGAATCAATGCTCCCAAATCGTTACTTGTCAGGTTATTGCGTTGCAATAGTTCCTTGGTTATATCAATGGCTTTTTGGAAAATGGGACTTAATATCGTTTCCATATCCTTTTGGGTTACCGTAATGTCAATTTCAGGTTCTTTGCCGTTTTCGTCCGCAAAAGGCAGATCGCCCAAATTGGAGAGAATGTTGTATGTATCAGAGAATGATAATTGAATTTTGGCTTCTTCAGCGAAGAATTTAGCGGCATTCCGCAAGATTTCGCGTTTTTCGGTATCTTCAAGAATGGTGTTAATCGCGTAATTTTTTTGCAGATAGGGGATCATGATTTGATCAACGATTGCTTCGTCGAGGTTCTTACCGCCCAGCCAGTTATCTCCTTCGGTATCTTTAACGGTCAAAATGCCTTCTTCCGATTTGATTATCGCTGCGTCGAAAGTTCCGCCGCCAAAGTCGAAAACCAACCAGTAACTATCTTTGTCTTTTGCCGTTAATCCGTATGCAGTAGCGGCAGCCACCGGTTCTTGCAGCAGTTCAATCTGTTTAAATCCGGCTAATTCGGCGGCTTTTATCGTCGCTTCTTTTTGCGGATTAAGAAACTTCGCAGGAACGGTAATTACGATAGATGAGATATTTTCGTCCTGAACAATGGATTTAAGTTTTTTCAGTATTTCCGCCGACAATTCTTCGGAGGAAAAATCTTTTTCCATATTGGAACTTTCATATTTGTGAGTTGTTCCCATGGTACGCTTAAATTCGAAGTATGTATTGGTTTTACCCGCCTCGAAAGTTTTCAATGCCCGCGTATTGTCGTTTTTCATTACATTAAATGCAGGGTCGCCAACCAAGATGTTGCCCTTTTTGTTGAAATGAACGCATGAAGGAATGGTATCTTTCAGTGTGTCCGATTTTTTAATCGTCGGTGTTCCATTTTCCATTCTTGCAATGGCAGAGTTGGTTGTTCCCAAATCAATGCCGTAATCTATTTTATCTCTCATATCTCTTAAGTTTTTAATATCCTACACTAACTTCTATTTGCGCCGTCTGGATCATTTTTCCGTGATAGTTTACTTGTGGAACTAAAATTTTCGTAATAATTTCCGAGCCTTTTTCCAGATTTTCATCGGAGATTGAATTTACTACAATCACTTTCATTCCTTCGTGAAATTGTTTATCCACCATCGGGGGAATTTCGTAACCGTTTGCTGCTAAATTCTCTTTCAGTTTTTCCATGGAGCGGACTAACTGTTTCAAACCTTTTGTGTCGGTATCCATCAGGTTGATATTCCGTTCAATCAGATTGATTTCACTTGCCACTTTCAACGCCAATGAATGGTCGGGTTCAAAGTTTATGGATGCTTGGGTATAGTTTTTTTTCTGATTGATAAGTTCCATTTGGGTATTCATCAATTCGGTTTGTTTACCGAATTCTTTGATTAAACTTTCTCCTATGGCGGATTTCGTTTGGCTCAATTGCGAAATAATGTCGGTTTTATCCGATTTTTGTTTGAAGCGTAACAACCCAAACAAGATTACCGAAAGTAATACAATTGCCATAGCTGCAATAATCCAATGCAGTGTGTTTTTGCTTACGGTTTGCCGAACGCCATAAATTTGCTGTTCTGCCTGATTTTGAGTATTCGCGATTTGGATACCCAAACTGTCGGCGAGCGCTTTGAAGTTTGTTCGCTCAACAGCTATTTCGGTTTGTAGCAATTTTATGTTTTTGTTTGCCTCCGAAAGTTGTTTTGAAAAATCGGTTTTTTGATTTTCCATTTCGGTTTGCAACTGGTTGATGCTTTTTTGTAACCGGATTATGACGCTATCGCGTGTTTGCGCAAATACACTTTGCATGGCAAACACTAATAGCAAGCTTATTGTGATTCTTAGAAAATTCTTTTTCATGTGTACTTTTTTATTTTTTTATTTGCTCTTTGGCGCAACTTTTGTATGCGGGTTTCAAGCGATTTTAAATAGCCTGTTGAGTATGTTTTTCTTCTTGTTGTTCCATTGATGCAGGTTCATAATGTTTTTTTGACAACTTTGCTTCGCTACATTTCCAACCGCCATACTATCTGCCAAAATAAATAATTTCATCGAATGCTCGCAAGGGTCGGTATCTGTATCCTTGAAGTGTTCGAAGTAATCTATTCCGCACTGCAGAATCTCATTTGCCAATTTATCTGCAATATTAAAACAGGCATAATCCTGCACTCCCAAAATGATTTTTAGCTGTTCCAAATCATCTTTTGTTTGGTTGTACAATATATCTCCTGCTTTTGCCGCATTTGCTTTATTTACCCTGCTTTTGCAAGCAATTTCAATTTCGCCGGTAATTTTTCCCGTAAATTTTCGGGAAATGTTTTTTATGAAATCTTGTTTGACGAGGTAATTATTGTTGAGAATAGAAACCAATTTTACTAATGTGAGATTTATCGTTTTTTGTTCTATTTCTTTTAAAATTTCATTCAGGAATGTGAGTTGTAACTCTTTTGTTGTTGTTTTGAATGTACGGTCGGTTATCTTGGCTACAAACGAAGCACAGAAATGACTTTCTAAAAATTTCAATTGGGCTGAGATTGCATTCGAAATTTTTGCACTGTTATTACTCAGTAAGGAAGCAACGAAATAATTGTGAAAGGCAAAATAATTTTTTTCGCTGATAGGGTTCCAATATCTGCTACCATTTTCTTTCGTTTCGGTAAATAATTGTTTATCCCAAATTTGCAGCGCAGAATCTATATCGCCTGTTTTTAGCGCATCAAAAGCAGGTTCGTCGGTAATATCGTTGCCTTTGTAAAACCAAAAGAGAGCAGCGGTCATTTTGTCGGCGTCAAGGTTCAGTTTAGCCACAGCAACGTCCACAGATTCAATACTCCTGTTCAAGTTGCCAAGGGCAAGAAAACTATAGTCGAGAGGAGGAGCTTGTCCTGCTGTTAAAAATTTCTTTATCGTGTTGGCTTGCCGAATAATTTCCCTTACTGTTGCGTCTGCAAGGACGCCAAGTACACGGTAAGGGTTGTTTGATATTAAGTGCATGAATTTTGAAATTTTAGTGCAAATTTACATGAAATTTTTCAATTACAAGCAGATGCGTAAAAAAATTTCCGGATTGCTTCATCACTTACACGATTCGGGTGCATTTTGCAAATGCAAATCCCAATCTTTCCAAACTACTTCGTAACCCTGTTTTCTCACGGCAGCATAAACTTCATCGGGGCTGCGGCCATCATTGACGGTAAATTGTTCTAATTCATCGGTGTAAACGGCATAGCCTCCGGGATCTGTCCGCGAACCGGCGCTGAGCGAAGTAATGCCCAATCCGGTCATGTTGCTGCGGAAACTTTCGTTTTCGCGGGTGGATAAAGCTATTTCAATGTCGTGGTCGAAAATCCGGTAGGCGAAAATCAACTGTGCCAATTCTTTATCGCTCATAATCATGTTCGGTTGAAACAGACCTTCGTGGGGTCGCATCCGCGGGAAAGAAATGGAATATTTGGTTTGCCAATAGGTTTTTTGCAGGTAGCGGAGGTGCAACGCCATCATGGTGACATCGGTGCGCCAATCTTCCAATCCAATCAGAACGCCTAATCCGATTTTGTGTACGCCGGCTTTTCCCATGCGGTCGAAAGCTTCAATCCGCCAATCGAATTTCGATTTCATGCCTTTGGGGTGATAAAGTTTGTAGCGTTCTTTGTGATACGTTTCCTGATAGCAATAAACCGCATTCATTCCGGCTTCAGACAACTGTTTGTATTCTGATTCTTTCAAAGGTTGAACTTCAATCGAAATAGAGGAAAACCGGGGTTTCACCAAACGAATGGCGTTTTCGATGTAACCGGCTCCGGCCTCGCGGGGATTTTCGCCGGTAACCAGCAAAATGTGTTGAAAATCGCCGATTTTTTTAATGGCTTCCACTTCTTGCATGATTTGGCTGTCAGTCAGAATAATCCTGTTAATCAGGTTGTTATGATTGAATCCGCAGTAAACGCAGTGGTTGATGCAGGAATTTGTCAGGTAAAGCGGAATATAGAACTGAATCGTGTTTCCGAAACGTTGCTGCGTATATTTCCGGCTCAGTGCGGCCATTGGTTCGAGACAGGTCGAGGCGGCGGGCGAAACCAAAGCCATGAAATCTTCTACGCTTCGTTTGTCTTTGCTCAAGGCAATTTCTACGTCTGTCGGCGTTTTGGCGTAGATTCGGGATTTAATTTCGTCCCAGTTGTATTCGTTGATTTGTTCTTTAAAATCCATGTTACATTTTTTTTAAGTCAACTCTTTTTTTAGCATTTGGTAGATTTCTTGCCAAGTTTTTTCGTATAGTTTGGTTTTCGTATCGGCAAGTTGTGTAAATGTCGCCGAAGAATAAAACAGGTCGGCAGCTTTTTCTTCGTCTATTTGCAAATCAAGTATTAAATGTTCTACAATTGGCTCGCTTATATCTTCAATAGAAAAATTTATGTCTGTGTTGGGTTGGCATTTCGACAAATCTATATGCTCTATGGGCGTATAACTCCCGTGATAAACTTTCATTAGCGCATTCCTCCGTTTTTACGACAGATTTCAAAAATATCGTGTATCGCCCAAATTTCATTGTCGGTATGCAAAGCCCACCAATGCTTGTTCAAAAACTCCCAACCGCCGTATTTTTTCAAATAAAAAAAAGCATCTTGCACATTCATTTTGTATGCTGCTGCAAATTCGGGTATAATAAAAGTAATAAAACTCACTTTATCGCTTGTCTGTTTATCTAATTTTGTTGTCATAACCTTATGTTTTTTTACTTTGCAAATTTACATAAAAATCAGAAATTCCATGCGTGTAAAATAAAAAATCGAAAGTTTTTCAGAGGAAAGATTTTTTGCTTATCAAAAACAAGCCATATCCCACTATCAGAAAGCGCATACAGGCTTGTTATGTGCAGTACTTCCGTACCCCATTTTTTATTATCTTTATCTTTATTTTATAATTTTTTTTCCAAATATATTACACCATCGGCAGGATTATTATAATAAAGTTCAATTTTATAAAAATCATTTTTATGATATATTTTTAATGCATCTTCCATTGAATTTAATGTATCTAATCTCATTTTTTCATAATTTTTCAATTTTGCTTCTTTAATAATTATTTCAACCAATTTTTTACCTATGCCTTTTCCCTTATAATTATCATTTACAAAAAGCCTTTTCATTTCACATATTTTATCTTCAATTTTTTTCATTCCAACAATTCCAACAATTTTATCATTTTCTTTTGCAATAATAAAAGCACCTTCTGGTTCTTTATATTTTTCAGGAAAATTATTTAATTCATCATCTATATTTTGAAAACATAAATCTTGATTTAACCATTTAATATATTCTAAAATTAAATTTTTTGCCCCTACAATTTCCTCATTTGTTTCCAATTTTTTATACAAAATATTTTGTTCCATACTTTATTCCTCCATTATTATTATTTTACATTATTCAATAATTTATGTCAATATATTCCAACAAAATTTTCCGGTAAATATAATTCAAAAGCATTGGCAAAAACGTCCATTCGTTCAGAAAATTCCTTATCCGGTACATTTTTATCCACATATTTTATAAATGCCTTTTCGTTAAAATCGGGAAATACCATTCTAATTTTTTGAGACAATAATTTTGCACAATCGGCATTATAATAATCTTTTACTTTCATTGTTTTATGGTATTTCGTTACATTGTTTACTCAACTTCATCGCACAAAAATTAGGTCCGCACATGGTGCAATGGTCGCTTTCTTCGCCCAAATGTCCGGCTTTATAGTATTCAAGTGCTTTTTCGGGGTCGAGCGAAAGATTGAACTGGTCTTTCCATCGGAAATCGAAGCGGGCTTTGCTCAAAGCATTATCACGGACTTGCGCACCGGGATGTCCTTTGGCTAAATCGGCAGCGTGAGCCGCTATTTTATAGGCGATTACACCGGCTCTCACGTCTTCTTTATCCGGCAAACCCAAATGTTCTTTCGGCGTAACGTAACAAATCATAGCCGTGCCGTACCATGCAATTTGCGCCGCACCAATAGCCGAAGTAATGTGGTCGTATCCGGGGGCAATATCGGTCGTTAAAGGACCGAGTGTGTAGAACGGTGCTCCGTGACATTTGGCAATCTGTTCGTCCATATTCACTTTGATTTTGTGCATCGGGACATGCCCGGGACCTTCAATTAAGACCTGAACATGGTGTTTCCATGCGATTAGGGTTAATTCGCCCAAAACGGAAAGTTCGGCAAATTGAGCGGCATCGTTTGCATCGTTGATAGAACCCGGGCGGAGTCCGTCACCCAAAGAAACCGCCACATCGTATTGTGCGAGGATTTCGCAGATTTCTTCAAAATGCGTGTAGAAGAAATTTTCCTGTCCGTGCAGGCTCATCCAATTCGCGATGATTGAACCGCCGCGCGAAACAATGCCCGTTGTCCGGTTTCTCGTCAAAGGCAGATGCGCTTTGAGTAAGCCGGCGTGAATGGTGAAGTAATCGACGCCTTGTTCGCATTGCTCGATAAGCGTATCGCGATAAACTTCCCATGAAAGGTCGGCAATGATACCGTTCACTTTTTCCAAGGTTTGATAAATGGGAACTGTACCCATCGGAACAGGCATGTTGCGGATAATCCATTCCCGCGTTTCGTGAATGTGGTTGCCGGTGGACAAATCCATCAAGGTGTCTCCGCCCCATTTGCAACTC
The DNA here is from genome assembly GCA_025996865.1 of Bacteroidia bacterium. GTDB lineage: Bacteria > Bacteroidota > Bacteroidia > Bacteroidales > Azobacteroidaceae > Azobacteroides. Next base: position 6,289 of record BNTV01000070.1, on the reverse strand, counting down.
CAAACGGCTTTTTCCACTTCTTCGCCAATGCCGGACGATAGTGCGGAATTGCCGATATTGGTGTTTATCTTCACTAAAAAGTTTGTTCCGATGACCATCGGTTCGGCTTCGGGATGATTGATGTTGGCAGGGATGACGGCTCTTCCCGCCGCCACTTCGTCGCGGACAAATTCGGGTGTAATATGGCTGACGATTCCCAAGGCCTCGTTCTGCTGATTTTCGCGGATGGCTGCATATTCCATTTCCGGCGTAACGATGCCTTGACGGGCATAATACATTTGCGTGATGTTTTGTCCTGCTTTTGCTTTCCTCGGAAAATGTGTGACAGGAAAACGAATGTCGTTCAGACTTTTATCATTCAAACGCCGGTTGCAATATCCGGACGAGAAAGCCGGTAATTCTTGGGTATCGTTCCGGTTTTCAACCCATAATTCCCGCAAACGCGGCAAACCTTGGGTGATGTCGATTTCAATGTTTTTGTCGGAATAAGCACCGCCGGTATCGTAAACGACTACCGAAGTTTGATCGATTAAAGATATTTCGCGCATTCCTACTGCGATGTCATGGATTTTACCTTTGACATAAATTTTCCGTGAGGACGGATAAGTGATTTTGTATTTTGTTTGCATCGTTTTTTATTTTAAGAAAGCGGTTAACGGACTGGTTGCTTCCGCCATATTCAAAGGATTCGCTAATTGCGCTTCGTAAGCGATACGGCCACATTCCACAGCCATGCGGAAAGCGTTTGCCATAGCGACCGGATCGCCGGCGACGGCAATCGCCGTATTGACCAGCACGGCGTCGGCTCCCATTTCGAGGGCTTCGGCGGCGTGGGAAGGAGCGCCGATACCGGCGTCAACGACTACGGGGACTTTGCTTTGTTCGATGATGATTTCGAGCAAGTCGCGCGTTTTCAATCCTTTATTCGTTCCAATCGGAGCGCCCAAAGGCATAACGGTTGCCGAACCGGCTTCTTCCAATCGTTTACACAAAACGGGATCGGCTTGAATATAAGGCAGAACGATAAAACCGAGTTTGACCAATTCTTCCGTCGCTTTCAAGGTTTCGACCGGATCGGGCAGGAGATAGCGCGGATCGGGATGGATTTCCAATTTCAGCCAGTTGGTTTCGAAGGCGTCGCGAGCCAACTGTGCGGCGAAAACGGCTTCTTTGGCGTTGCGTACACCGGAAGTATTCGGCAATAATTGAATGCCGGGATGCTTGATGTGCAGCAACATATCGTCTTGTTTATTGTTGAAGTCCAAGCGTTTCATGGCGACAGTCACCATTTGGGTTTGCGAGGCTTCAATCGCTTGGCTCATGCGTTCGTTTGAACTGAATTTTCCGGTTCCGAGAAAGAGCCGGGAGGTAAATTCTTTTCCTGCTATTGTTAGATTTTTCATTGATGGGCTATAATGTTAATGATTTTTTTTGTTTCTTCTATTGGATTTTCTGCTTGCAAAATGGTTGAAGACATGGCAATTCCGGTGATTCCGGCATCTAATATTTCCGGAATATCGTCTGCCGTAATTCCGCCGATGGCAAAAATGGGCAGATTAATTCCTCGATTGATACATTGTTCTGCAATTTTTTTGTAACCGGATAAACCGATGACCGGACTTAAATTTTTCTTCGTCGTGGTGAACCGGAAAGGGCCTAAACCGATGTAATCTATTCCTTCGGCTTTCAGGCCTTGAATGTCTTCAAAAGTGTTGGCCGTCCCTCCGATGATAAAGTTTTTGCCCAAAATTTTGCGGGCTTCACCGGGTGGCATGTCTGTTTTTCCCAGATGAACGCCGGTGGCGCCGATTCGTTTGCAGATTTCTACGTGATCGTCGATGTATAAGTCGGCTCCGTATTTTTGACAGAGCGCTTTGGCAAGGATTCCGGTTTGCTCGACTTCCTGAGGCGAGGCTTCTTTCATGCGCAGTTGAATCATGCGGCAACCGCCTTTCAAAGCGATTTCTACCGATTGGAGATACGTATAATGTTCCGTTTGATGTGTGATAAATAATAGTCCTCTGTCTCGCAAACCGACTTTCTTACAGGCAATTTGCAATAGATCGAATCTTTCGAAAAGCGCGTTTTCGTCTTTGTCTTTTGGGAAATTTCCCCACAAAGCGCCGATTACAGCGGCGCCTCCGAATCCGTATTTTCCGGAACCGGAAATATTTTCAGCATCAATTCCGCCCAAAGCAATGACTTGTTTGTTGATTAACCCGGCGGATTGGGCATTTATCAAGTCTTCCGAAGAAAAAGCGTGGGTATAACCGGTTTTTGAAATGCTGTCGAAAATCGGACTGAGAAAAACATAATCGTAACCGGCCGTATTTTCCAATCCCTTGATTGAATGACAGGAACGGGAAACCGAACCTGAAACTTGTGCCGGAAGTTCGGGATTTCTGCCGTTCAAATGAATGCCTTTCAAGTGAAATGGAGTGATTAACGGAAAATGGTCGTGCAACACAATTCGCCGGTGAAACCGTTCGTCAATTTGCCCGATCAGATTTTTTAATTCGGTTTCCGTTGAAGCGGGTTTTCTCAGGTGCAAGATTTCCATTCCCCGCTCAAACAATGCGTTCAAGGCGGCGGCTTCTCCTTCGAAAAAATACTCCGTTGTGATAATAATCAATTTCATCGTTTTATCCTCCTGTGTTTCGATAATTTCGGGCGTAGGCAACATACCGGTTTTAACGGCATCAACGGTAATATCGTCCAATACCGCAATTATTTTATTGACGTGCTTAATCAGGAGAGAATATCGACTCATCATCCCTACGCCGGTATTATCCGGATCAGGTATAAGGGTTTAATCTCAGCCTGAAAAGGCACCCCTTGATTGCATAAGCGGAGCAAAGGTATTAATTTTTTCGATAGCGATACAAAAAACAGGTATTTATTTTAAAATTTATATTCTGTCCAAATTTTTTTCGATGAGTACAGGCAAATACAATAATGAGTGCAAATAAATATTTGCACTCATTATTTTTGGCAAAAACCACATCTTATTTCAATGTGATAAAACCGATTTCAGACACAATTTTTTGTCCATCTGTCGATAAAACATAATCAATGAACGGTTTCACTTTCTTTTCCGATTTCACTTCATAGTAGTAAAACAGCGGACGAACAATCGGATAGGTTTTGTTTTTGGCATTGACTATCGACGGTTCTACAAAGGTTTTGCTTTGGTCGTAGGAAACATGAACGGCTTTTACCGCCTTGTTCAGATATGCCAAACCTACATAACCGATAGCTCCTTGGGTCTGACTAACCGACTGAATAATAGCGCCCGTAGCAGGTAAACTCATGATGCCGTTCACATAGTTTTTGTTTTTCAACACACTTTCTTTGAAAAACTCGTAAGTGCCGGAAGAGGTTTCGCGCGAATAGGGGATGATTTTCAAATCCGCACCGCCTACTTCTTTCCAGTTTTTTATTTTTCCGGTAAAAATACCTTCTAACTGTTCGCGGGTAAGGTTACTCACTTTGTTATCGGGGTGAATCACAACTGCCAAGGCATCGTAAGCGGCAATGACTTCTTTCACCGATTTTCCGCCTTCTTGCAGTTTCTGTTTTTCGTCGAATTTGATTTTCCGTGAAGATTGTGCAAGGTCGGTAGTGCCTTCGAGCAAGGCGGCGATGCCTACGCCGCTTCCGCCACCGGTTACGATGAGCGTTTGCGAAGGATTATTTTTCATAAAACTTTCGGCTTCCTTTTGCGATAAAGGCAACATGGTGTCCGAACCTTTGATTTTTTGAGCCTGTGCGCCGAATAATGCGGCGGCTAACATAATTGTTGTTAAAATTGTCTGTTTCATTTTTATTTTTTTAAATGATTATTTATTCTATTTTTTACACTGCAAAATTGGACTTAAAATGATACATAACGGGCACAATTTTGCTACACTTTTGTTACAAATTTTCGCTTAGAATTTATACTGTAAACGCAAAGTAAATACGTTGTCTTTGCGGTCTTCATTGAATTTCGCAATTTTATCCGTCGTTTCGTTTTTGTTGATTTCGTAGTATGCCGTTAATTTCAGATTGACATTTGCACGCCATAAAAATCCGAAACCGAATGTGTTGACTGCTATGTCTCCATCCGTAACATCTTCGTTTCCGGAAACTTTTGTGTTGGGGTTATACCAGTCGTATTTCAGTACGGCAGAAACGGGTAGCGCTCCAATATCCTGCACAAAAACAACGTAGCCGCCGGAAAAATTACGGTTATACGTGTCGATAGCAGGCAATGTGGAAGCATTCGGACTTTTGCTGTTGCCCTTCGCGGCGGGTTGCTCGCCAAAGAGGTATTCGCCTCTCAATTGCGTCATTCCCAAAGCGCTCATAACGCTAAACTGTGCATCTACGCCAACATATTCCCGTTTAGCGAATTGACCTTTGTTGTCGGCCTTGTTGTTCAACACAAATTCTTTACCGGCAATCGAATAAATGTTTTCCGTTCCCTGATAAACGCCGCCGCTATAATAGGAAATGCCTCCGCCGATTTTCATGTCGCTGCCGATTGCTTTGGCAACAGACAAGTGCCCGATAAAATCCAGGCGGCTGTCGGTTTCCTGCTTGATACCGTTACCGGCAAACAATCCGGCATCGAGTTTAAGGATGTTCCATGGAGAAGTTTTGGCAGCTTGCAAGGTAAGGGATGCGCCCAAATCCCGTTCTTCGGGAAAGAGCGTTTGAAAGATGGTCGAACGTTCGGGCGATTCGCGCCGGGAAGACGAAAAACTGATTTCGTCGCCAAACGGACGGTCGAAGATACCGGCTTTCAGAACGCTTGTGCCTGCCCATGGGTCTTTTACCGCCAAGAAAGCGTCTTTGAATGAAACGCCTTTTTCGGTAATGTCAGGTTGAAAAGTGGCAGAAACAATGCCTTCCTCATATACAAATTTGATGCGTCCGCGGCGAATGCCGATGCGATTGAACGCCTCTTCGGGGTTTTCGTTTGCCGAGCCGACTTTCAGCGAAGCGTCTTTTTCTCCATACTGATATTGGGTTTGGATGTAACCCGATACTTTGAACTTTTGGAGTTTTTGCACAGCGCTTTCGAGCGTTAGTGTTTTTTGTTCCAACATCTCAACAGGACTTAATTCTATTTCTTCTTGAGCAAATACCGTTGTGACTAAGCACAAACAAGAAATTAATGTTACAATACTTTTCTTCATACATCATCTTTTTAGTTGTTATTTTTTTTAATTATTAACGATGCAAAAATATCGCGACGGAATTACATTGTGCCTGCGTTTTGGTTACAAAAAAGATACGATTGTCCGATGAAAATGAGTGTGTGATGGTTAAAAAGATTTTATTTTTCTCGCTGAATTGCTGCAATTATTTTTTCAGCGTAAATAAAAATTCCAATCCGCCGCCGGTTTTATTTTTGGCGACAATCGTTCCCTTGTGGAAAGCAATCGCATTTTTGACAATGGATAAGCCCAAGCCCGAACCGCCGGTGTCCCTTGTCCTTCCTTCGTTGATGCGGTAAAAACGTTCGAATAAACGATTTAAATGATGTTCTTCGGGAATGCCTATTCCTGTATCGGAATAGGAGAAATAGTAGAAATCTTTATCTTCATTGTACTTTTTGATAGAGATAGTTACATTCGTTCCGGCATAACGGATGGCATTGTCGGTCAGGTTTCTGAATATAGAATAAAGTAAATTCCGGTTGCCGTTTACAACGACGTTTCCGGTCAGATTCCATTCCATTTGGATGTTTTTTTCCTGAAGAAAAATTTCCAAATCGTTTTTTAAGTTTTCGAGCAGATTTTCCATGTCAACCGCTTCTAATTTGAAGGATTGGGGCGCTTCTTCTATTTTGGTAATCAGGCTCATATCCTGTATCAGTTCGGAAAGCACCAATACCTGACTGTAGGCGCTTTCAATAAAATATTGCTTTTTTTCGGGACTCAACGGATGTTCCAGAATGGTTTCCAGGCAACCGCGAATGCCGGTTACGGGCGTGCGCAACTCATGAGTAATATTTCCCGTCATTTCCTGTTTCATTTGGCGCATTTTTTCCTGTTTGGTAATATCGTTAATGATAATTTCAAAACTGTTATCATCAAAAATATTCACTCTGACAACGAAATTTCGCCCCTGTTTACTGATTTGCGTTTCAAAATAAGTATCTGTTTTTTCGCGATTGGTAATGAAGGATGTGATTTTTTCAAATGAAATATCTGTAAATATATTTTGCAGATTACTCTCCGCCTCATCTGTTATTGTATTCAAATATTTGATAAACAATCCATTATAAAATTCAACGGAT
>BNTV01000069.1 GCA_025996865.1 Bacteroidia bacterium | reverse complement strand
CCTGAAGTTTTCGTCCGATGCAGCAGAGGTTGCAGGCGCAAACACCCCATGCGGCATAACGCTTGAAGTGGGCTTTTCCTCTGTCCGGGCAGCGGGATAATCCCCTCGTTTCCAAAGAGTGGATGTTAGATTCGACGGCACTGTGCCTGTTGCGGAATTTTTTGAAAAGGGGTTGGTATTCGCGTTCGGTTTCTTCCTGATTGCACTTGCCCTTTTTGGGAAGGATTACTTCCGGGACAACCAGTTCAAGCAAGGCACGGTTATCGGGATGCCAATAGCCTTTGTCAAAACTCCATGAACCAATATTGAAAAGCGGCGTCAACCGGTCGGCAAGTGCAATAACCAGGTCTGAATCCGATTGATTATCAATTGTTTGATAATCTACAATGAGTTGAAACCGGTCGGTGGTAATGTTCACTTTTTTGCCCAACTCCACCGAAGGACGAAGTTTGCCTTTAGCGATCCATTCGGTATAAGTCTCAAAAATAGAAAACATTTTCTCCTCCTGAGGAATGGTTTCCCCTTTCAATATACGTCTTTCTACCAAATCCATATGCTTGTTTAACAGTGAATGGTAATGCTCCAACAGCAAGACTGTGGCTAAATCCCGCTCATCGGTAACGGGCAGTTCCTGAACTACAAGCTTTTCCCAATTGCCGCATGAGACTTTTCAACTCTCTGCGCCACAGTTTGGATTTGCGCCAGCCCGCTTGCTGTCCGTGTTTTTGGCTGACTTTATCAATCATGTCAATACATTTGCGAAGGCAGTCCCACTGCAAATTGTAGTCGGTGGGAAAATGCACTTGCTCTCTACCACAAAGCTATCGGTCTTGAGTTGTAAGGCTTCCGTTTCTTTTTTTTTTGAACACGGCTCCATGCCCGAACGAGACGATTACATCGTTGATTTGCTTCAAGGTTGCATCATCAAGCAGACACACATTATCAACCAGGGTCTGGTAAGGGAAAAGGATTTTCTCAAAGCCCGGTTCTCTTTCCACTCCCATCACCTGACGAACCAATGTGTTATAATTGGCCTGGGTATGAAGCTCATCATAACTCAACTGTTTCGACAAACGTATCTGTGCCAACACAAACAGAGGCCACAAATCCATGCCGGGACGACCCGTCCTGGGTTTACCCGTGAGTAATTTGGCTTCCAAAATATCCAGTATCCGGTCGCGGTACTCTTTATTTTTGTACAACTCCCGAAGGGCGACCACCAAACTTACCATCCCATCCCGACTGCGAAGGGTGCTGGTATCTTCTATTAACAATTGCCCCAACTCTCTCTGAGGCTCGAATCTTTTGCGCATCCGGCGAATCTTTTCTTTGTTTGACTTGTTTTATTTCTCTCTTTGCCTTTAACTCCGCAAAGGTAAGCATTTTATGCGAGATATGCTAATCTTTATGAATAAAGATTCATCTGTGTTTTATTGCAAAAATAATTGTATATGAAGTGTTTATGAGTTTTCGGGAAGACACTAAATATATTCGGGATTTTCAGGAGACTGTCTTTTAAGAGCTGAGCGAAAAACGGGGCTCGAACCCGCGACCCCGACCTTGGGAAGGTCGTGCTCTACCAACTGAGCTACTTTCGCTTGGGACTGCAAATATACGATTTTTTATTTACATACTCACCTGAACAACCAAATATTTTGTCAGACTCCAGAAGTTTTTGGAATCTAAGATTTTCAATTCAACCTGTTTGTTGGCTACCTTAACAAATTCGTAGGAACCATCGGGGTGTTTCGAAATCAGCGTACCTTTTTTAGCATACAAAGGAACCACCTGCAATTTGTTCAAATCCTTGACTCTGATGAAATAATCCTTATTGAAACTCGAACCCAATTGTCCGTCTTTCAAAATGCCTTGATTTTTCAATTCCTTCGCCGTACCAAAGCAATAGTAAACCGCATTTAACTCTTTCGCTTGAATATCAATGGTTTCCTGTTGGGCGTTCGAATAGGCTCTCAAATCCTGTACATCTTTCGAAAGCGTAGTTATATTATCGCTTAACTCGGAGATTTTTCGGTCTTTACGCTCCAATTCTTCATTCAAGGCAACTAAAGCCATTGTTTTTTCGTCCAACTGAGTTCGGAGGTTATTCAAGGTTTGCTGTAACTGTTTGGATTGAATAGCAGAACCTTTCAGTTTCTTTTCCAACTCGGCGATCTTTTCCTTGTTTTTGCTTAGGGTTTCCGTAACAAGCTGCATATTGGCACGAATTTTATCTTTCACCGACGGCGACAATTCTCCGGGTGCGCTTGACTGAACGGCCAAATAATTTTCAGCGGTTTTAATACTGTTGAAATTTTCTTCCACTTCATTCAGAAGCGAAACAATTTCATCCAATTCAGCTGTACTCTGAGCATTGACAACAAGCAAAGAATCATGTTGAGCTTTCAGCGCTTTATACTCGGTCGAATTTTTCCCGCAAGAGGTCAAAATCAAAGCCAATATACCACAAAATAATAAGATTTTTTTCATTGTTTTCTAATTTTTAAGTAAGTAATATCTAAAATAATTAAATCATTTTTTGTTAAATTTTCCGGATTGCTTCGGGCTTTGCCCTCGCGGTCCGGATTATCCGTCTTTTCCTGCAACTACAACAACAAATTCTCCACGCGGTTCGTTCTGAGTAAAATGGTTCACCAATTCTGTTAAAGTCCCGTGCACAGTTTGCTCATGCAGTTTGGAAATTTCCCTTGAAACAGAAGCTTTTCTCTCTGTTCCCAAATATTCCGACAATTGAGTCAGCATTTTCACTATCCGGAAAGGTGATTCGTAAAAAATCATCGTCCGGGTTTCTTCAGTCAATTCTTTCAAGCGGGTTTGACGCCCTTTCTTTTGCGGAAGAAAGCCTTCAAATACAAATCGATCCGTCGGCAAACCGGAATCTACAAGCGCCGGCACAAAAGCCGTTGCCCCCGGAAGACATTCTACCTCAATACCTTGAGAAACACATTCGCGAACCAGCAAAAAGCCGGGGTCGGAAATTCCCGGCGTACCGGCATCGGAAACCAAAGCAATGCTTTCATCGTTTTTTATCCGCGAAACAATCCCCTCAACGGTCTGATGTTCATTGAATTTATGATGGGAAAGCATCTTGTTTTTAATATCGAAGTGTTTCAGCAAGAATCCCGTTGTCCGCGTATCTTCCGCCAGAATCACAGCGACTTCCTTCAAAATCCGGATGGCTCTGAAAGTCATATCTTCCAAATTCCCTACCGGCGTAGGCACCAAATACAATTTACTTTTATCCGCCATTTTCAGAGAAAGCGTTTTTCCAACAGTTCTTTAAAAGCAATCCCCGATTCGGTTTCCCATTGAACCGGGTAGTTATTGTCCAAATAATTCAATGCATCTTCCACAGTTTTCAATACATTGAGATGAGTAAGCACTCTGTGCATCTCCGTTTCATTTCCCTTGAACAAGTCTCGCAAAAACATGAAACGCTGATTGACAGTCAGTGATTTAGTCAAATCTGCATATATTTTTTTGCTAATTTTGTCTCCCAGAAAAACGGAAACATTTTCTTTCACTTCTTTGAGATTTTTTGTAATCGGCGTTTCGGCATCCTTTAATTCGACAGGCTCATCCATTGCTAATTTGCTCTCATTCAAATGCACCGTCATCATTTGCAGTTGTGCGGATTCCAATTCGTAAAGACCGATTTTCAATTGATTCAGGATATCCAAGGAAGTGCTAAAAAACGACACAGGCAAAGTATCCAAGTCCTTCACTTTTCGAAATGATTCTTCCAATACGGAAATTTGTTCTAAATATTGCTCAATTTCTTTTTTTAAACTCATTTTTTAACTGTCTATTTCCTTTTATGCGACAAAATTAATCAAAAAATTTTAATTACGAGGAATGTTGAGAGAAATGATTAACCTTGTTTTTCTAAAATAAAGTGAAATTTTAATTTGTTTGTAACAACTCATTCACTTCGCTTTTCAATGCCGGCAAATGATTTACAACAATACTCCACAAAATATCGTCTGTTAAACTATCGTAAGCATGAATTACATAATTGCGTGTGTCAACAATTTTTCTGGAATTGGTAATTACAATATTTTCGTCTGCTTTAAGAATGCGATTCATTGCTTCACCGATTATTTCGATATTGCGCTCAATTCCACGCCGCAAAAGTACATTGCTCGTAAATTCATCGTATTTTTTTGGAAACAAATCAAAAAAACTTTCGATTTCATCAATGGTTACAATATCTTCCAAATGTTTTTTAATTCGGTCGTTCATAAATCAAAGTTTTGGAATTTTCAACATTCTTTCTTAAATATGAATTTTTTATGGGCTTGTTTTCCATTAGATCAACCTTTCTGTCAAAAATATTTTCCAAAGAATACTTGAAATCAAAATAATTGGAAAAATAATCTTTAACTTCCTGTTTATCAAAATCTACAATCAAATCCACATCGCTTTTTTCATTAAATTTATCGGTCAGTACAGAGCCAAAAGCAAAAAGTCTCCTGACATTGTACTGTCTGCACAAATTAGCGATTTGCTTACTATGTAAATTTATTTTTCGCATTGTTTTTTCACTTTCAATTGCAAAAATACAATTTTTTTATTGAAACAGCAAAATCTTGAACCACTCCTTTCACCGAAAATGCTCTTATCAGAAAAAATACATTCTTTCAACGCGTAGTCTCCAGCATTTCCTTCACCGGATTAACCAAAAAAATCCGCTCCGAAGCCCGCGTAAAAGCCGTATAAAGCCACCGGTAATAATCAATCCCCAGATATTCGCGAGGTACGTATGACAAATCCAGAAAAACATTCTTCCACTGTCCCCCTTGCGCTTTATGGCAAGTCACCGCATAAGCATATTTCACCTGAACGACATTGTAATACGGATTTTCTTTCATCAGTTTCATTTTCTCCCGTTTCCCGTGAACGTCTTCGTAATCGGCTAAAATATTGTAAAACAGTTTGTCGCTCATTTCTTTCGGTAAAGCCGGCGAATCGGTGTGCAAAGTTTCCAGCAGAATCTTGACTTCCATCTCCACCCCGTAATCGGGAAAACGCACCATCACATCACAAAAATGAAAATCGTACATCTCTTGCACTTTCCTCACCCGAAGCACTTGCATCAAATCGCCGTTCGCAATAAAATCCATGGTTTCTTCGTTTTTCGCCCAATAATAATTGTTCTTGGCAACCATCAACAAATCCCCGGAAGTCAATTCCTCTTCCCGCAACAGGATGCGATTCCGGATGCCGTTGTTGAAAACCCCGGTGCGTTTATTCGACCGGGCAATGATGATGGTTTCTTCCAAACCGTCGCGGTTGTAGGTATCGCTGATGGTTTCTATCAATTCTTCTCCGCCGATTTTCTTTACATCGGGAAAATTCTTCAGGCGAATCACCGGATATTCATCGGTTTTATTTTCATCCAAAGCTTTCCGTAAAAGCGTGGCATTCGACAAGATACCCGACATTTCGGCCTGACGGACGACTTGCGTCAAAGTCATGTTATGTACTTCCAAGCCGTAACCTTTCAAAACGTTAGTGTCTAAAGCCGGACTTTCGGTTTGGGAAACAGGCGGCAACTGAGCCGAATCGCCCAAAAGAATCAGGCGGCAACCTTCCCCGCTGTAAACATAATGAATCAAATCGTCCAACAACCTTCCCGAACCGAAACTGAAGGAATCCAAACCATCATTCGAAATCATAGAAGCCTCATCTACAATAAATAAGGTGTGCTTGTGCAAATTGTCCGCCTGCACAAATCCCGAAGGTTCGTTAGAAAAAACTTTTTGCCGGTATATTTTCTTGTGAATCGTATAGGCATTCTGACCGGAATAAGCGGCAAAAACCTTAGCCGCACGACCTGTAGGAGCGAGCAAAACCGATTTCTGTTTCAGCTCGTTCATGGTTTTTACGATCGCCCCGACCAAAGAAGACTTTCCGGTGCCGGCATAACCTTTCAACAAAAAAATCGAGTCGTTATTCCTGTCAAAAAGAAAATCACTCAATTTCTCTAAAGCCAATTGTTGCTCACTGGTAGGCTCAAAGGGAAAGTTTTTTTTGATTTGTTCCGAAAAAAATTGAGATATCATATTAAATCTTATTCATACGGGAAGTAAAGATACAGATTTATTTCATATCCGCAAAAAGACATGAAGTGAAAAATTTTCAGAAACAACAACTTCCTTTATCCGGAATCCGGAATGCAAGCCTTATTTTAATACCGAGCGCATTCGGGAGTACTTTTCCCGCAAAAGAATCAATATGATTATCCTGATTAGACCGGGATTTCAGAATACTTTGATTCGGCAGAGCGGCAGGTTTATCCGCCGAATATTTCAAAAAATATTCGTATTGTTTGTTTTTATAGATATCATGTGAACCAAAATCAAAATAGACGCCGGTGTAGAGGGAAAACTGATTGGAAATCAGCCATTTCATTCCTAATTCCGCCGATAGCATATACATGGTATGAAATTTGAGTTCATCTTTGTATTTCCTGTTGTGGAAAACGCCTAATCCCTGGCTGGCAGGACTTTCCAAAAGCACATCGTACTGTGGATAATAAGCCGAAGTTGTATAAGTGGAAGCGGACGAATTGTATTCCGAACGGACGGGAAATCCCACACGACCGCCCAATGCCACATAACACAGGTGATCGTCGTGTAGCAAAGGGAGCTGGAGATGAAGCATCAGGGGAATATTCACGGCCCATAGATTTTGTTTTTCACTGTATCCGTCAACCGTATAGCGAAACTCGAAATTATCTTCTTTGTCAAATGCGGAATATTTATCGGAGAACTGCGCTATGGTTGTTTGAGCTGTGTAATAGCCGATTTCAAAGCCGGTTCCGATACCGATAAAATCATTGAAAAAACGGGTATAGCCTAAACCGGTTGTTCCTCCGTAACCCGGTTTAAATTTACCGTCAGGCACTTGATGTAAATAGTGATACAAAGTCGAATAACCGCCTCCTGCAAAAAACGAAACTTCATTTCTTTCCTGATATTGGGCGTAACATGGCGTAAATAAAAGAATTAAACCAATCAAAGGAATTCTTTTTATGAAAATTTGAACATATTGCCGTTTCATATTTTTGTTTTTATTAATCCGTTATTTAACTTTTATCCGAAAAACGTCTTCCCGGTCGTCAAAAACAACTTTTACGATGTAAAAACCGGGTGTTTCCGGCATTTGAACCGATGTATTGTTCTTATTGACTTGTACGGTTTTTCTTGTATTTCCCAAAATATCTACAACCTGTATTGTTCCCGAATCCATATTGGTTGAGCCGCTTTCAATATTTAAATGCTGACCCCTTAGCACCGGATTCGGATAAGCTTTCAGCGATACCGGATTTTGTACGGGAGTGCAGGGACAAGTGTAAATGGTATCCCCATTGAGTTTTACGATTCGCACAAAGTATTCGGCATTGGCTTCCAGCAGTCCTCCGGTATCGTCTTCCGAAGAATAATATTGCAAAGTCGCATTTTTTATCGGTTGCCCGTTTTTGTACCATTGGAAACCTTCCGGTGCATATTCTCCCAAACCATTATTGACCAACAACACTTTATTCCATTTTTGAACAATAATCCTCGCAGGATCTTCGCACATACCGACGATCACGTTCAGCGAATATTGCGCCTGCTCGCCCCGGGCGTCCGTCAAAGTGAAATCCAGTATTGTTCCTCCCACCGACCGGGGTTTTAATGTAAAATGGCTTTCGTCGTCAATAGATACGTCAACCACATTGCTGTTGTGGCAAAATATCTCAAAGAGAAACGAATCGTCGTCCAAATCCGTAAAATATTCATTGATATCGAATTTTGCAGCTCCATCCATAAAGGAAAAGCTAAAAACCGCTTTTTCATTGAGGCAAACAGGCGGCCGGTTCTTCCATAAAATATGAACCGGAATCGTCAATTCCCGGGCAGAGCCAATCGTATCTTTTAGCAACAATTTGACAACATAATCGCCGGCATCTCCCACCAAGGGTGAAAAATAAAGTGTAATTGCCGGATACTCAAAAGAAGACCGGACAAAACCGGGTGCATCCATCAAACTGATTTCAAATTCATCCTTTTCGTTGTCATCCGCTTCAATCCTGACTTCGAGCGAATAACCCTCTTCCAAAATGATTTCGGCCGGCGGGTCGATAAAAAACGGCGCTTGATTTTCAAGTACATGTATCGTTATTTTCAATTCCCGCACAGCATCATATTCATCAATTGCCTGATACTTGACAACATAATCGCCTTTATCGCCTTTTGCAGGTGATATTTTCAGCGTCATTACGGAATCATTGGCGAAAAATTGCACGAATTTACATCCCATCACAGGAAGAATTGAAAATGTATCTTTCTCTAAATCTTCCAATTGAATCTGAATCGTCAAAACATTCGTTTCTACAACGAATAAATCGGAAGGTACATCCAAAAAGAAAGGCGCTTCGTTCAGCCTTAAATGCACCGGAATTTTAACAACCGGATTTATCGTATCGTTGGAATGGATAACAATATCTGCGTACTGCGAACCTAAACCGGCAATTAATCCGTTCAGTTGCAAATAGAAGAGTGTGCTGTCATTCGCTTGGATCGTATCGGACGGATTACTCACAAAATTTAACCATCCGGTATCTTTCGGGGATTTCTCTGCGGCATACATGAGCCACGCGCCGTTGGAATAGCCTTCCAATTGCTGCAAATCCTCAAACTGTCCGTTTTGTTCGACCCAATATCTTCCCTCGACAACCGGCAATGCGTCGTTAACCGCACAGCCCTGCGGACGGGAAATTCCTGCGGGATAAGTAAATATGACATAAAAATCCTCATGAGGATACATGGCTACCGGTTTTTCCAGCTCAATGTTGTAGAAATCTCCATTCAACACATTTGGGGAAACTTCATAACGGATAACGCCTTGGCTAACCGGTATTGCGTCTTGAATCGAACTGCCTCCTGCGCGGATTTCGACCTGGATAATGCCCGAAGTATCTTGTTCTGCAATGAACCAAGTCCCCACATTGGAAAGATTAAAACCGGCCGAGTCCGCATTGAATTTGGTCGCTACCCTTAGGGATGACTTATCCGGATTGCCGTAAGCTGCGCTTAAAAAAGCCGAATCCACATAATTGACGTACCGGTTGAAAGCCTGATTTTCAAATGCTTGCAATTGAAGTGAATCTTGAACTATCAGGCCTTTGGCTATCCGTTTGTACTCAATGGAAGCTTGGTAGAACAATAAATCTGTTTTCGACAAATTCCGTATCCAAGTGGAAACGGTGTCTATTTCCGGCTGGTACATCAACTTTTGAACCGGCAGGGAATCTGTTCCGATAATAGACAATGAATCAACCGGTTGAGCGTAAGCTTGAACGGCGGAAAAAAGGAACAGAATAAAATATATTTTCAGGTGCTTCATAACTATCTGCATTTTAATTGTTTACAATTTACGGTAACAAATGTTCGCTAATCCAGTAATAGGTTTGACCATTCGATTCAAACAGAACAGGATTTCTCAAATGTTTATCCAATTCATCCCTTTTTTGTTTGAAATAAGTGATCAACTCATCCAATGACCGGTCGGACACTTGTTTCTTTTTTCCAATCATTTCAATCGTATGTGTTTTCAGCGTAGGATTGAAAGTCGGACAGCCGGTTATCATCCTTTGGGCTTCTGCTAAAGTAAGTTTTTTCAGCCGGGCGTTTCCGCATTGTTTGCATATTTTCAACTCACTCAGGTAAGACGCTTGTAATTTTTTCCGAATACTCCCCGTACTCCTGTATTGGGGATTTCCCAGCGAATCGGTCAAAACGGCGGGTTCTACATATTCCTCGTCATCCGGACAGTTGCATCTTTTCCTTGCCTTCGGTTTGTCGCCTCCCATGTATTTGTAATCCACCTCGTTGGCGCACAGATTGTTCATGAATTGCAACAATTTGGCTAATTCTTCACGCGAGAGCAACAAATGGTATTTCAACCGGTCATTGACGGAATCCGGCACATTGACTTTTTCAACAGGCAAATACCAGATCGGGAGTTGTTCGTGAAACAATTTCGGAATTTCTTTATTCAACAATCGTTTCGAATCGTCCCACCGGTTGTAATCAACCAGCAAGGAATCGTATTTGAAAAGATGGTTTCCCACAGTCGCAAAAGCTTTGTATAAACTGCTGATTAAATTCAGGTTATCCCATTTAACTTCTGCAATCATGGTATCTACACTGTTGGTCAGAATTTCCAAAGGCAAATCGACGTTTTTTTCGGGAAAAAGAACCCAACCTTGTGTCATGCTTTTTCGCGGAAAATCAAGGGCATATACGTTTTTTATACTTTCACGAAAGCGATTTTCCTGCCGGAGCTGGTCGATATAAACAATTTTTTCCCGCTTGGCGATGGATATCCGGTGCGCATAATGATCGATCATGTTCTCAATTTGCAAAACAAAATTGTTCCCCTGATTTTCCTCGACACTATACATCTGGTAGCCCAATATACGGCAATTGGCGTTGGCAATCCGCTTCACAAGCGTCGAATCAGCCCATTCGGTAGGTCCCGATTCACCGATGACAACCAGGATATTCGTCTCTTTGCTATGAGGTTCCACCATGCCGACCGCTTTCTGCAAACCGCGCCACATTTGTTGTACGGACACCGGTTCGTAGGATTTCAAATAGTCGGCGACAGTAATCATGCTATCCAAAACCTCTGTACAATTGGGCGTTAAAGCAAATGACCTGACAGTCGGGGCTGTTTTTCCTTTCTCTTGATAAGCCAGCACGGCTCCGAATTTATATTGGAAAATGTCGTCGTCTTCCTCAAACATCGGTTGCAAATTCTGAATGGCGCTCACAACGGAGGGATAATTGTCAAAAACCTGTTTTTGACCTTCAAAGACAAAGACAATGTTCAGTTTGAGTAAATCTTTTTCTATTTCTTTGAAACGGCTGTACATGATTTTATTTCCGTTCACATTGAAAACATAATTATCGCCTTGATCCACAACCGGCAAGGGAATGCCTGTTTTGAAATTCACCATAGAATCCGACCGGCAGTACGACAGGACGGGGCTGTATTTCAAAGCGGGATTCCGCATGGACAGTCCCGTACTCACATCCATTCTCCATTCCGGAATATGCAGGGTATCTTCGCAGACTTTTTCTTTGAAAATCAACGAATCGGGAAGGACGGAATGGATATTCACATGCAGTAACTGTCCGATATCCTGTATTAACGAAGAATGTACCCAGCCCAACACGTCGGTCTGTACGCTGTCGGGCGACACGACGGTTTTTCGGGCGACTAAGGTTTTTTCCCTGTCGGGCGACAGTTTGAGCGTATATAATACTTCATAAAGCGGAATCGTCCCCTGTTCGGCGCTTAAATTGGGATTTTTAAATGCGCGGATCGAATCCTTGTCAAAATACAATTTCGGTTCGACGATAGCGGTAGTATCGGTTATGATGCTGACTTGCTTATTCTTAAATCCGGTAGCAATATCCGTTACCGTCTGTTTGGTCAATAACAGCCGGGATTTGTGCATCCAACCGTAATACTGGGCTTTCTTGCGGTCTTTGATTTTCAGGTTAAACAAATTGCTTTCTACGATTTCAGCGTCGTATTTCACCAAACAAAGGTAATCGCCTTTTTCCTTGATGACGAAAAACGGTTGCAGGAAATCCACGTCTTTGAATTTCACTTTTCCTCCCGGATTGCGGTAACTGATGTTGTTATCCCGGTCGGAAAAAACGATCCATGCTTCTTTGTTGAACTCATTGCGGGGGGCGATAATGGGTTCCCCGCAGTAATTCATGCTGTATTCCCGCGGCGTCCGCTTCAAGCGGGTGAAGCGGTTGACGGGGCCGCAGGAGGAAAACAAGAGCAACCCGATCAGTAGTCCTGCTGTGAATTTTTTAGTGTAACTCATTTTTATGTTTTTAACTTTTTTGCGAGTATTTGCCATTTTTCCTTGCTTTTATTTCTACAAAAATACACATATTTTTTTATTATTCTTATATTTACTCTTTTTTCAGCAGACCCTAAATAACAAATCTTATCATTATTCAAGTATATTATCCTAATTTTATTCTCATCCGGCCATTTATTTTCTTTATTTTTTATAGGAATAATAGTCTGTTAAAAAAATTCATCTACAATCCGGTAATATTCCCCAACCTTCCGGCGGAGCTTCGGTGATACAATCCGGGACGGGTTTATTGGAAAGCAATCTACATTGATTAGGATTGTTTTTTTAAAACTGTACAAAATAACGTTTTCCTCCATCTTCTTTTTCTTTTGTAATTTTTCTTGATGTTCCATTTAAATATACCCCAAAACATAGATTCTATATGATACTAAGTGAAAAAACAGGAGCAACAATCAATATAAAAATCACTAATAGTTTAATCCAAAATTTCTGATTGGAGCTTAATTGATTGTATTTATCCTCCAAAGGTTGAACGCCTTTGTATCTATAATACCTCAATGCAAATATACAAAAAGTAATAATCAATAATGAAAACCAAATGTACAGAAATCCGCTATCTGTTTTAAGGTATTGTGTATAACGATTATCCCACAATAATCCAATGGAAGAAAATAACCCCATTAGTAATAAAACAAACCAAGCACAAAAAAACAATAGAGCACTCCATTTTGCACCCCATTCATCTTTTCCTATTTTGCGAGCAAACAGGTAAGTGAAATATATAAAATAATCAAATATATCCATGTCATTTGTCACGTTAATTTCCAGGACAATCCGGTAATATTCCCCAACCTTCCGGCGGAGCTTCAGGTATGCAATCAGGAACAATATCAAGCACAATAAAACGTTTTGGATTGTGAGGTAGAAATTGAATAAAGAATCGCTCGCCATTACGTTTAAATTGTCTGTCTGGATAGTCAAACCATAAATCTCCTAATCCAACACGCTTTTTATATATTTTCTCTTCATAGCGAAAACTCATAGTAGAAGAAAAACCGCCACCACCTCCACTTAAATTTTCTGCAATGCCAATCGTATAGAGTCCATGCTTTTTTATATAGTCATGTTCCATAAGGCTCCAAATACAAATTCCTGCACCTAATAGTAAAGAAAGGATTATTAATTCTTTGTTCCTTTTTTTACTAAATTCGCTATATAGATTCTTATATTTATGAATCACTGATTTGTATTTATTTGATAGAATCATTTTTTTAATCCGATAATCAATGTATTTCTTCCATATATTACTTGAAAGATATTAGAATTTATAATTTTCATGATGTTCAAACTTTTTTCAGGTAATAAATCATCTCTGGGGAGTATGATACCTTCCAGATATTTTTCTTGTGAACAGATACAATAAATTATAGCTATTGAGTGGATTTTAAAATATACCATCCTAAATTCCCTTTATAATAACTAAGTTTAACTTGTGAAATTCCGTGCATTATATTTGCTTTTGGCGATAAATAGAATTTCACTTCTTTATTTGTTTCCATATTACGTAATGTAACGCAAGTATAATCCGGCGTTATCATACGCACCCCATTTTTTTCTATAACATCAATATTTTCTATTTTGTAAATATCAGTGTATAGCGTTTTTTCGTAATTAATAGAATTTATTTTCAAAGCGAACACCAAACAAACAGGTAGCCACATAACCGATAGGGTAAGTGCAACCATATAGCATAAACCCTCTGCAATAATCCCTATTTTGAAATTTTCCTTAAAAGTTTGTTTTTCAGAATAACCTCCATCGCGTATGCAAAAATAAATAATGACGCCCACAATCAACCAACTGCTCATATTTAGCCAAACAAGCGTATTTTTGAAAAGAATCATTCCATGCAAATAATTATCTTGTAATTGATAACAATAATAACTTATTAGTGCATACAGAATAAACAATGAAGTCAAAATTTTTTTTCGATGCTCTTTTCTCTTATTTCTCATAAAAATATAAACATGATAAAATGCCAATCCAACTTTATTTTAATTTTAATAATTCTTCTTCCGCATCCCTCTTTCCCAGCGCTTTCGCTTTTTCCAGATATTCCTTTGCTTTTTCAATCTCTCCTGTTTCCTTGTAAATTAAGCCCATATAATAATAGGCATATAATTTCTGTTCTTCATCATATATGACAGCCTTTTCAAAATTTTTCAAGGCTTCTTCATAATCTTTTATTTGGAATTGTGAGTAGGCGCAATTATAATAGACAGGATAATAATCAGGATCAACTGCGATACAAATTCTGTATAAATCGGCAGCATCTTTATCATTTCCCTGTTCGGAAAGAATATATCCCAAATTATTATAGGCTATCGCATTTCGCCCATCCAATTGAATAGCCTTTTTGTAATCATTAAGTGCGCCTATGGTATCATTAAAATTTAATAATTTAATAGACCCTCTATTTAAATAGCAATTAGAAAAGGTTGAGTCCATAGAAATTGCTTTATTGTAATTATCTAATGCTCCTCGGTAGTCGTCGTTATAATCACACCTAACCCCTACGTTATAATAATAGGTCGCATCATGTTGCGTAGTTTCTTTATTATTCTTGTAATTACAAGAATAATAAAACAGCAAAAAAAACAATATAGAATATTTGTATTTCATATATTTTAGAAATTCAGGAAATTACATAATAACCCCGATCAGTAGTCCTGCTGTGAATTTTTTAGTGTAACTCATTTTTTCTGCTAATCTGTAAATTATAAACATTCCAATGCTAATTTTTATTCGCTGCCATATATATTTTCATTATCCAAAATATCATCAATTAAAAAATTTCCATTCTCATTTATGAGAAGCAATTTTATACAGATATTTTTATTGTCGGACGGCCAAACATAACATACGCTATAAACATTTTTTCGCCCTGTTTCAGGTTTAATTTCGAGTGTTTTTATACAATTCTTATCACAATCTTGTGCATTCAACAGGGGATCGGCATCCAATTCCAAATCCGGATCTTCCAATTTATTCAGCAATGCCTTTGTAAGATATTTATTTCTTAGCAAAGTTAGGTTTTCTTCCCCATTCTCAACAGAGTTATCACACGCTGAAATGTACATTGTATAAAATTCTCTTAATGTCTGAATTGCTTTTTCCCCCTTTTCATCAACTTCCACTATGGTTGAAATCTTACTCTTGCTGTTCTGTCCGCATGATTGGATAACAATCATTAACATCAATATAAGATAACTTAATTTATGAATCACCGATTTACATTTATTTGATAGAATCATTTTCAATCCGATAATTAATGTATTTCTTCCATTTATCCTTGTCCTTTAAATAACAAATCTTATCATTATTCAAGTATATTATTCTAATTTTTTTAATACTGTGGAAAAATCTAACTCATCAGGTATTTTTAGTTCTTTCCTTTTTATTAAAAATTCCTCATGTGTTAGAGGTCCTATTTTATTCTCATCTGGCCATTTATTTACTTTATTATTTATGGGAATAATATAATAGTCTGTTATACTTCTGTTTATAGTATCACCAAAATTAGTCGGATGTTGCTTTACAATTATAAAATCATCATTAAAACCAACTGCAAAAACAGTGGGATTTACAACTCCTAAATAGCTGCCTGATTCAAGCTTATAACTTACAGACAGGTCTTCATCTACATCTATTGTTACCAGATAATATTTATCTATCAAATGTGTATCACCTATAGAACAACCTGTTAATAGTCCAAGCAATCCACATAAATATTTAAGTATTTTTCTCATATTATAAAAAACACCGTCCAGCAACTTAAATGCAAAAAGGCACTCCATTTTGCACCCCATTCATCTTTTCCTATTTTGCGAGCAAACAGGTAAGTGAAATATATAAAATAATCAAATATATCCATTTTAAATATACCCAAAAACATAGATTCTATAGGACACAAATGAAAAAACAGGAACGGCTATCAAAATAAAAACCATTAACAGCTTAACCCAAAATTTCTGATTGGAACTTAATTTATTGTATTTATCCTCCAAGGGTTGAATGCCTTTGTATCTATAATACCTCAATGCAAACATACAAAAAGTAATAATTGATAATGAATACCAAATGTACAGGTATCCGTTATCAGTTTTAAGGTATTGTGTATAACGATTATCCCACAATAATCCAATGGAAGATAATGACCCCGTTAGTAATGAAACAAACCAAATACAAAAAAACAATAGAGCACTCCATTTTGCACCCCATTCATCTTTTCCTATTTTGCGAGCAAACAGGTAAGTGAAATATATAAAATAATCAAATATATCCATTTTAAATATACCCAAAAACATAGATTCTATATGAAACAAACCAAAAAATAGGAACTGCAATCAATATAAAAATCACTAACAGTTTAATCCAAAATTTCTGATTGGGATTTAATTGGTTGTATTTATTCTCCAAAGGTTGAACGCCTTTGTATCTATAATACCTCAACGCAAAGAGACAGGGAATAATAATAGCAAATGAAAACCAAAGATATAGATAACCATTTTTTGTTTTAAGATATTGTGTGAAACTATTATCCCAAAATATTCCGATAGAAGATAATATTCCAATTATAAAAAACACTGTCCAGCAACTTAAATGCAAAAAGGCACTCCATTTTGCACCCCATTCATCTTTTCCTATTTTGCGAGCAAACAGGTAAGTGAAATATATAAAATAATCGAATATGCTCATTCTAAAATTGTATAATTATTAATGCTTTCTTTTAATTATTGATTAAGGACAAGGACCTGTCGGATTCATCGGCAAGGTATTACGCAATGCCGCTTTTGTCCATGGGTCTGCACTCATATCTTCTATTTGTAGTACTTGTTGTTGTCTTTCCTGACTCCATTGCATTGATACATTGCCATACAAATATATGGCTCCAACTGGCCAATAAAAATAACTGGCTACACTAATACCCAAATCAATCCCATTCATTAGATTAGGTTTTTCAGCAAATTGAAAACTTGATAAACCAACAGAAAGGAATGATGCTGCGTTTCCAATTCCTTTTATCCGATTCAATCTATTTACTTCATTTAAAAAATTCATTTTTTCAATACCTCTTGTTGCCATCATACGTTTGCTACCCAAAAATGAATTGTCCATTACGGTCAATGCCCCGTTTTTCATTCCCAAAAATTGTCCGTTTTCAGCCAATGAATTCAAATATTTATAATTACTGTTCAACAATTCTATCCCTGACACTGTAGAAACAACTCCCGAACTGTTTGTTATCACTCCACTTGCCGATACACCGGAATCGGAAACCGTATTATTCGATACAACCGTTTCGTTGCTGTCTGAACGAGTTTGGCTACCTGCCTTTATTTGGGATGAAGGCTCGTATTTTTTAGTACTCATCGACCGCATCCGGACAAAATCAGTTACCAATTTTGAATTCCGGTAAAAGAAATCGGTAGGAAAATTCGAAGTCGAAACAGATCTTGTATCATCGGATATCATACTTTTTAGATATGCGTTCCCTACTGTTAACATTTCAATTCGTTTATTATAACCATCCCCGAATTTTTCAGCATTAATTTTGGATTGATAATATTCATTAACCAGTTTGGTAAGTTCTTTTTTCATTTCATTTTTCTTCCGTTCCTGCTCAACCATACTATCTATTTTTGGGGACTCAATACCTCTTTGTTGAGTATTTATCCGGGTATTATCCACTACGCAAACAGAAATATTTTGTATGCTTAAAAAGTGATCGTTGTATTTGTTGATTCTTGTACCTACAATGACCACCTCTTTCAGTACATATCCCAATCCGATAACATATCCTTCATAAGGAATATTGTTATCAAGGAAGAAAAAATACTTTTCTTTGCTGATTCCTTTGGGTGTATCGCTCATTTTTTCCAAGCATTTTCGTGAGATTTCCCATTCATTACCACTTTCTCGGGAGAAAGAATCAAAGAGGTTGTCGTTCCTGTATAGGCATTGATATCACGTGTCAAATTGATGCAGTAGGCATTTACGAAATCAATTTCAAGAACAGTCATTCCCAAATCTGTTTGAAACAAAACTTGTCCGCTTTTGAGCAAAGTAGATTTTTTTGCCCATAAATACAGATTATTATCAGCCGCCTGGGTGATGGTTATAAACATTTTCCCGCCAACAGTTTCATGTTCCGGCTGCCCCTTATGGTCTATGTCTTGAGAAAATCCAATTTTAAATCGTTCTATTTCATACATTTGACCATCTAAAGAAAATTTCGCAACCAAGTGCGATAAAGGTAGTGTTACCATAATATTTTATTTTATTGAGTCCATTCATTATCAAAATCAATTCCATCTCCCACAATCAGTATTTCCGATTGAATAACTATTTTAGTTACGACGTAACTTCCCCCTTTTTGGGTATAGTCCAACTCCAATTCAACACAAGCTCCATTTTTAAAAAGCGTTTTTTCAAGTGGTATGTTTTCCGCATCAACCACTATAATCATTCCATCCTTGTATTTTCGCGAATCAAGCGCCCAGTCGATAATAGGCTGTGGAGGCAATTGGGATAAAGTTACCTGTATCGTTCCTCCATGCACTTTGGTTGTTGCTTTTCCCCTGTTGTCAATTCCTTGTTCAAAAGAAAAATGACAATCCAAAATCTCATATCCGCCCTTAATCAAGCTTACGATATCTGCGGCACCGCCGCCTAATACTAAAAAACTTCTGTGTCCAAACATATCTATAAAATTTTAAAATAAAAAATTCTTCCACTCAGCCGCTCCCCGATAAGCCTTTTTACTGTTTTCGGGTACAATTAGTTTGCAAGTTTTCGGAATAAATTCAAAAACTTTTTCTCCACAAATGGGCAGTACAGGCGCTTCTACTCGTATTCCTTTCAATAAATTACAGTCGAAAAAAGCGAATTTTCCAATATTGGATACATTCTTGGAAATCGTAATACTTG
Source organism: Bacteroidia bacterium (assembly GCA_025996865.1). Lineage (GTDB taxonomy): Bacteria > Bacteroidota > Bacteroidia > Bacteroidales > Azobacteroidaceae > Azobacteroides. The sequence goes on along the minus strand of BNTV01000069.1, from coordinate 7,239 downwards.
TAAGTCCCGTACAAGCGCGAAAAGCGCCGTCGCCGATATTAGTTACACAATCGGGAATCTCAATAAAAAAAATAGCTGAATAAGAAAAGGCGTCTTTTCCTATACCTGTCACCTGATATTCCCGCTCCCGATAAGTAACTTTTCGCGGAATAATAAAATCTCCCCTGTATTCAAACCTGTTATTATCACTGGAAGTTACTATTACCTGATTAGTACTCCGAACATGTTTGTAATAAATTCCATCCACTATCAAATCGAATGACCATACCGGCATGGTATCCCTGTCCGGCAATAAAGAATCATTTGTTTCCATCATTTTAAAAATTTAACGTTTGCTTATTAATTCACTAATAATTTTTTTATTTTACCTGCCCCTGCCCGGCGTAGTCAGCTATGCCGAGCAGGAAGTTTATTGAAAAAAAACAAAAAGTTTTTGTTAAAGAAGCAATAATATATAGCAAATCCATGTAAAGCCATCTCTGCGGCGTAAATCAACCCATACAAAGAATTTAACGTAAGAACCACATTAATGCAACATACACCGAAATAAGTAAGCCACACTAAACCGGCAATTATGAGTGCCCCTATTTTTCTTTTATAAATGAAACAACAGAGTAGGGTTTCTAAGGCTATCCGTCCAAATTCCCTTAATAACGCCATACCAAAACCCTCTGAAGGATAGGACTTCAAAAGTATGCTTATAATCAAAGATATACTTAACCAGACTAAAAACATGCTACATACATTTTCTTTGATGAGTAAAAATTTTCGTCTCACTAAATCAGCCCTCGGATCAGAAATTACATAATATGGACACCCTGTCTTGGAATTAGGCTCTTCTTTTGTATAAGTACATATCAAATTTCTTCTTTTGTCTAATTCACAAAACTGACAATCCCAACAAATGTTTATTCTTTCTATTTGACCCATTGGCTTTTGATTTATATACGTTTGCCAAAATCCTATTCATCCAATTATATCTCCTAATCCCCTTGCGCCATTACCGAGCACATAATTAACTCCCATGGTTCCAAAATCACAATCATCTCAATATCCGCGGGACCTCCCCCGCCAATCACTAAAAAACTTCTGTGTCCAAACATATCAATAAATTTTAAAGTTAGAATCCACCACTTTACCTGCCCTCATGCGTTATCTGCGTCACATGCAATTTCTGCACACACTGGGGCTTAACCTCATCCGAAACCACGATTACTTCTACGATGGTGGTAATTTTCCGGCCCAGAATTTTAAGTCCCTGACAATAGGAATAAAAATCATTCCTTTTATCGTTATTGATAAATACAAGTACATCCGGATTATTACACAGATACTTGGTCATAACATAATTGTAGTTCGGATTGAACGGTTTTCCGTCCACAATTGCCTGCAATTTCTCACGGATGTCGTTTCCTACCAGCGTCAGCACATCCAAAGAATCCACTTCCATGTATTCGGGATAAATCTCAATGGTGTGTTTAATCGGATATTTTGTATCTTCCGTAGTCAGGTCCACTTCATAAATGCCCGGCAAACTGTATGCGTAAATCGCCGTCTGGTCGCGGGAGTCAATAATCCCGGTTTCGCCGAACGACCACCTCCATTGTTTCGAGATTCCGACGCCTTTGAAAGTGACATACTCATTTTGGATAGCCTTGGACGGGGCGTCGATTTTAATCAGGGAATCCCCGTCTAACCGGACAGGCGGCCTCACATTAACCATAAATTCTTTTTGGAACGAGTTATTTACCGTTAACCTGATTTGATACATTCCGGAAGCCGGATACCGGTATTCTCCTTTTTTCCCGTTGGAAACATCTCCGTTCCCAAATTCCCAAAGCCAGTCTTTTGCGTTGTAAGTACTGTCAACGTAGGAAAGACTTTCTCCCTGGTATATTTCGGAAGAGGATATGAAAGCGCGAACTTCCTTTTTGCCGAAAAAATAGCGGATGGCAAAAGCAATGATCACGCATAAAATTGCCGCCGAGAGAACGATATACAATTGAGAATTACGAATTTTTTCCATAATGCCGTTTATTTTTTTGAAGAAAGAAGTAACTCATTTTTTTTGGTATTCAACCCGATTTCACATTCTTCCAGATTCCTTTTAATACGTACAATATTATCCCTTGTGTACCACAATTCTTTCTTATCCGTAAACCACATGGAATAAAACTGGGAAACGTGCAGAAAAGATTTATACCGTATATCCCACGAATGTTGTTCGTAAACATTTTTCAACTCATTGATGATATATTCGATGTCATTTTCTTCATACACCGCATTCACCATGGGTTGAAATTTATTGATTTTATTGAACAAAGAGTCCACCATCATCGAACTCCTGCTTTGAATTGTCTGGTATTCCTTGATTCGGTCCATCTTGGAAACGGCAAAATCTTTTTGTGTAAATACCAGAAAATCGGAATTATAGTAAAAAAGCAGGAAACAGCAAGTGATTGTTATCGCTAAAAACAGTAGCAGGACATAAATAAAACCTGTGACTTTTTCTTTTTGATTGGTAGTCGTTTTCATACGCAATAATTTAGTTTATTTTTCAAAAGTAAGACCTCCTGTGGATATTCTGCGGGTAACTTTCCGATTGTCGGCGACACAACGTATCAAATCTTCCCGAGCCGTATTTAATTCGGATGACGTAATGAGGATAGAATCTTTGATGTCGAAAAAGAGATTCATTTCCGGCGCCAACTTTTTATACAACCTGCAATCTTTTTCCGACATGCCGGACAGTGCGTTTGAAAACTGTATCTTCCTGTTACTTAGAGTGTTTTGCATTAATTTGTAATTAATTTTGGAATCAACCCGAAGCATAGAAGCATAATAATACAATGTATCCATTTTTTCTGTCAAATCCAATTGTGTCGATTGAATCCGGTCATACTCTTTGGCTTTGTCCAAAATTCTGGATACTTCAACGGAAGATGTTTTCATAAAACAGAAAAAGAAGCATATAGCCATAACAACAGATGCCATCAGGTAAATAGAAAACAGGAAAATTGCTTTTCTGACGGCATCATAATTTTTTACTTTGTAATTTTTTGTTTTCACTTGTTCAGAGTTTATAGTCTATTGTTAAAATATTTTCAATTTCTGGGCGCAAGATAATATATTTTTTTCATATTTGCAATTTTTAATCTTGCAAGGTTTTGCATTTGGATAAAATATTCTCAAATAATCTATGAAAAAACATATTTTGTCCGGCAGAAAATTTTCAATTCATACTTTCAATCAATTATTAGATAATTACAAAAAAAAATTGTTAGAATTATACCTAAGGAATGAAAAATAAACAATATATAATGAAACACAATATGGCGAAGAGGGGCTGACCAAAAAGTGTTATATGTCATTTATTTCGCTTCTCTAAACAAAAAATGTCATATATTTTGCAAATATGAAAAAAAATATTACCTTGCACCCAAATATAGAAAATATTTTTTGATTTAAGAAATAACAGACTATAAATTTTAATACCTGTGACTTATGGCAAGCAATTTAGACCCTGTATTTGCGGAGGTATCCGTGGCAGGCAAAGCCGTCCATTTTACCTATCTGAAACTCGAACAAAGTTTCAACGCCCACCATCACTGCGAAATCCACACCGATTGTGAAGAATTCGGGCTTTGGATGGATGAACCCGTTGATATAATCAATTATATCGGAAAAAACGTGAATATAACTTTCAAACACCGCCAGTCGGGCGAAGAAAGTTTGTTTTTAGGAACGATAACCCATGTAAATTTTACCGGATATCACGGCCGGAACAATTCGGTAGTCATCACGGCTGCAAGCCCGACGGTGAAATTAGCCGGGAAACCAGCCATGGATTCGTTTATGGATTTGCCTTTGCAGCAAGTTGTGCAGGAAGCGGTGAGTAATTCGGGGAACGGCTGTCCGGTCATTGTCAATCCGAAGTTCGGTTCAAAACTTGACTTCTGCTGTCAATACAACGAGAATTGCTTTGATTTCCTGAACCGTTTAAGCTGGCAATTTAATGAGTGGTTTTTTTATAACGGATTGGATTGTTGCTTTGGCGAAAAATCAGGCAAAAGCGCTAAGATTGAGTACGATAAGGAAATGACCTTCTTCGACCTGAGCGCCAACTTGGTACCGCAAAAGTTTACCCGCCAGCATTACCTGAAACACGATTCGAGAGAAATTGACAAGGAAGATCCGTCGGATATACCGGGCGTCCGCGGTTACCTGCAAGTATCAAAAAGGCGTTCGGAAAGCGTTTATACCTCAGAGGCTGTGAGTCCGTTAATGCCCGATATCAACACGAAGAAAGACATAGACGATTTGGTGAAGGCGGAAAAAAGCCGCGCAGTGGGCGGAATGCTCGTCATGCATGGTAAAACGCAGACCTGCAAGGTGAAAATAGGCGGAGCGGTTAAAATCATGTTGCCCTCAAAAATGAATGTGGCGGTAAAAGATGTGGACCGTTTTTTAGTGACAAATATCACGCAGATTATTGACCAGGAAGGCCATTACAGCAATGAATTTTTTGGAATCATCGACGGGATAGAAGCGATTCCGATGGAGGAACCCAAAATGCCGATAGCCATGCCTCAAATTGCTACGGTGAAGGAAGATGTGGATCCGAGGGAACGTGGATTGGTAAAGGTACAATTTCAGTGGCAAAAGCGCAAAAACAAAACGACCAACTGGATACGGGTAGCTACTTTGGATGCCGGAAAAAGCGATATTGTGTCTAAAAATCGCGGTCATGTTTTCATACCTGAGATAGACGATTTGGTGATGGTTGGTTTTGAGTATGGTGATCCGTCGCGTCCCTATGTTGCAGGAAGTATTTTCAAGGAGAATGTGAGTAAAGGCGGCGGTATTGACAATAATATCAAGTCGATTATTACTCGTAGCGGGCATACGATAGAATTTAACGATACAAAAAACGCCGAAACAATTAAAATTAAAGACAAAAATAGCAATGAAATTCTTTATGACACCCGCAGCAAAACAATAACAGTATCCACTTTGGAACAGATTAATTTAGTTTCCAAAACAATAAAAATCGATGCCAAAGAGGATGTTTATATTTCGGCAGGACGGGATATGCAGGTTAGTGTCGGCAACGATTTTACACAAGCTGCAAGTGGGGAAAGCCGCATTTCTGTCGGAAAATCATCTGTTACGTCCGTAGAAAAAGATTTAGAAACAAAGTCAGGTCGGAATACCCACATGGAATCAGGGAAAAACATGGATTTGAAAGTAGCGGAAAAACTCCGCCAAGAGGCAGACAATTCTGTGGACATTATTTCTGTGGGAGATAAACTGAATCTTTCTTCCAAAGGAAAAATGACGCTCAAGAGCAATGTGAAGGTACATGTCGCTAACGGATAACCGGAAAGAACTATGTATAAATTCAGGATACTGGAAGCCTATTACGATGTCGATGTTACATTGACTTATCCGGACTATACGAGCAATAGTTATCATTGTCGGGAACATCTTATTGTCCGTTACCGGCAGGATGAGAATCTTTTCCTGTTTGAAATGTGCGACCGAAGTAATATCCTCATCAACGGGAAAGAGCCGGAAGAAATTATGGACCGTTTAATGATGGAATTGGGAAATGTGCTTTATCCGATGATTCTTCAAACAAGTCCTTCCGGAGAAATCCTTCGCGTACAGTCTTTCGACGAAATACAGACCCGGTGGCTAACGAAGGCGAGGGAATTGTTGAAAGCAAATAAGACATATCCGTTTGGAAAGTATATGCAAATTTCTACAAGAAACCTGAAGGATGAAGCGCTTTTCATAAAAGCGCTGTTAAAAAATTCATTTTATAAATGTTATTTTCTTCCGGCTCATGTCGAATCTTTTTTATTTGAGGTATGCCATTTTCCTCAAAGGAGTGCAAATACTCTTTTCCTGTTTGAAGCCAACAATAGCGATAGTATTATCGAATCGAATGATCAATCGTTTTCTGCAAAAATGATTTTTCCGGCAGAAAAAGAAGCATCGGGAATATTGAACCGTTCGTTTACCGAATTGGGCGATTTGTATTCTTTGAAAAGCGAACTGAACTGGGCAAATACGGAAGGCGAGGATTACAAAAAAACAATGGTCATTCAAACGGACATGGAAAAAAGAGATATACTGAAAGCCAACAAGTTTTGGAGTTTTATACTTGACTAAAAAAATGAAAATTATGGGAAATGAATTTATCGTTGACGGAGCTATATGTATGTGTAAATTCGGGACTACGCCCGGTCGGTTGAAAGTACCCGAACAACAATTCGCCTTTATGAACGGCGACAAGTTAAGTGCAACGACTATGTCGTTGGGTAATGCCTTTTATCCGCCGGGGTTTACGATTTGCCGGGTCAGTCCGCTCAGCCCCAAGCCCTGTACGCCTGCAGTCGTGCAGTGGACAAACGGATATGAGAAATTGGAAATCGGCAATGGCGGGTATGCCCTGACGGACAAAAGCAAGGCGACTTGTGCCAGCGGGTGCCCCGATTGCATCGAAATCATGATGACCGGACAGATTCAATTGCCGGGCGTCGGACAACTGTTGAGCGCGAGCGCCGCGTTTCAGAATGAATTGGATCCGTTGGGGGAGTCGGTGGCTTTGACGGAACACCAGATAGATAGTTTGTTGGATACTAAATAAACATATTACAATTATGGCTACACCTAAAGCATTATCAGTAAACTTACCTGCCGGAGCGGCTATTGCTGGAACGCCAACCCTTTTCAATTTTGTTTTTGATGATCCTGTTGCTCGTTGGAAGGGCAATGTGAATTGTTATATTACAGAAAAGATATTTGGTTTAACTCTAAACTTGGAGAAAAAACTCACTCCGGTAGCCGGTTCGCCGAAAGAAGGAATAATTCCCATTACCTTTACGGAAGCAATGGGGGGAGCTACGCTCTCTGTGACATTTTCTTTTGGGAAAGGCAATCATTTAAATTACAGTTTTAAAGTAAAAACCGATATCGCAGGAACAGAAAAGATTGAAAAAGTATATTGGGGAGAACAGGAACATGCTTGTTTCGGAACTGTTTTACCTCAAAAGCGCGAAATCTGCAAAAATGAATGGGCTTTTCTTCATATCTATACAAAAGGAATGTTTGGTCACAGTGTCTTGGCACAAATACGAGAATATGACAATAAAAAAGACATAAGAAGACGAATAAAGAATCTGGCGCCAATCGTCATTCGAGACAATGTTATATCCGTTCCTTATTCCATGG
>BNTV01000068.1 GCA_025996865.1 Bacteroidia bacterium | reverse complement strand
AAACAAAGTTCCCTAAGCTGTAAACAACAGGTTTGCCTTTATAGTATTCATAGCCACTAACACAATGCGTATGATGTCCAACTACAATATCGGCACCGGCATCAATGAAAAAGCGATATGTTCTTTGCATTCGGATACTTGGTAAATTGTAAGTTTCATATCCTCCGTGTACTATAACAATGACTATATCTGCATTTTTTTTTGCTTCAATTATTGAATTATAATTATCAACCAAATTCAAGGCATTTGCTCCATATTCATTATCCTGTATAGTAGACCATTCATTTTCTGCTATAGAGAGGAAGGCAATTGTAGTTTTCTTTATTTCAGAATAAAATATTGAACTTGCTTCTTTTCTTGTTAAGCCTGCCCCAACAGTATTTATTTTATTTTTGTTGCAAAGATCCAATGTGTTTTTTAGTCCATTATATCCTTGGTCCAATATGTGATTATTTGCTAATGTAACAAGATCTATCCCTGCATATTTCAAGCTATTGATACAACTCTCATCAGCATACAATGCGGGGCCTGTTTTCAATATAGGTGATTTTTCATTTGTTAATGGACATTCTAAATTAATAACAGAATAATCAGCCTGTTGAATATAGGGTAAAATATTCCCAAAAATCTCAGTATATTTTCCCTCTTTCGATAATCTTTCCGTCCTATTAACAGGAGCATAATCCCCTGCAATAAAGATAGTTTTACTGTCTTCCATTATCTTCAAATAATTTTGTTAAATCAGCACTGGACAAAAATTCAACATCAGGCCATTTTGCCAATATTGAAGAAAGTAACTTAGATAGCAATTGTAAATTGTTATTTCTGTTTTTTTCTTCAATTTCCCCTATGAAATTTACTCTGTGAGAACAGATTATTGCCGGCTTTTTCCAACGAAAAGCTCTTTCAATTTCGGATAAACAAGTATCCTTCCAATCTTTATTTGTATTTTCTGAAGGTTCGAAAAAAACATTTCTCACTAAAGAAGATAGTCCTGATTTATTTTTTTGTCCTATATATCTGAATTTTAATTGCTTTTTTTCCCCTATTGATGCGTCACGATGCAAATGTAATCCTTGAATTGATAATATTTTATTATCAAAAAGTATTTTTTCCAAATCCGAATACCACGTATAATTGGGTGCAATAAATGACACCGGACTATACCCTAATATCTCTTTAAACAAAAACAAGCCTTCTTGGATAATTGCAGATTGCTTTTTTATATCATTAATTTCATCTAAATCATAGGCTGCCATAAAACTCTTGCGATTTTCATGTACAATATTAGTGCTCAATCCAAATATATTTTGTTCAAAAGCTAAAATTGTCTCTTTGGAATTGTTTCTTAATGAATTCAACCATCTGTTTACATTTAGATGTTCTCTCCCATGATATTGCGGATAGAAAATATTTTTATTTATACCTTCCTGCCATAACTCAAAAGAATGAGTATGATGAGGATAGTTTTTTAATGTTTCAGTAAATGTCTGATAATAATACTCTTGATAGTTTGCTTGTTTTATCTTGTAAAAATCAGGATTAACCAATACCGAATTGGCAGTAATAATTGGATGATTATTATTTATATCTTTGAATGATGTTAATACTTCATATAACAATGATAAATCCGTATCGCTTGCAAGAGAGTCATATTTACAATAATGACATTTATCAACCTTTATTCCTTTTTTTAATAGAAAATTGTATGCTTCTTTAGACGGCATACGAATGGAACCCCAATCATCACTTTCAATTACAACAATTTTCCGATTAGTATGCCAACCGGGAATGTTAATTAAATTCCTTGTTATTGTTTGTTTAATATTCATTATTCCAAACCACTCTTTTAATATAATCCGTATAGGAAATGATAATTCTCACCACTTTATCCGACACATTCGGCATCGAATAATCGGCTACTTGCCTGAAATTCCGTTCTGTCCCTGTTTTTTGTAAAGTCAACTGAACCAATCCTTGTATAATGCGTTCGGGATTTAATCCAACCATCATTACCGATACTTCTTCCATCGCTTCGGGGCGTTCGTGCGTTTCCCGAATGTTCAAGGCTCTAAAATTCAAAATAGATGACTCTTCGCTAATAGTTCCACTATCCGATAAAACGGCTTGGGCATTGATTTGTAAAGCAAGATAATCACTCAATCCCACCGGTTTCACCAATTTGACCTGTTCGTTAAATTGAACGCTATGCTTTTCTATCATCTTTCGCGTTCTCGGATGCGTAGATACTATTATCGGCAATTGATACGTTTCCGCTATCCGGTTCAATACCTTAACCAAATTAAAGAAATTTGTTTCAGAGGCTATATTCTCTTCACGATGAGCTGAAACGACAAAATAGTTGCCTTTTTCTAATGATAGTTGATTTAATATTTCCGATTTTTCAACTTTAGGCAAATAATTTATCAAGACTTCATACATGGGACTGCCTGTTTTAATAATCCTGTCCGGTCGCAAGCCTTCAGATAACAAGTATTCACGAGCGATATCACTATAAGTGAGATTGATATCACTTATATGATCTACTATCTTGCGATTGCTTTCTTCCGGTACGCGCTGATCAAAACAACGATTGCCTGCTTCCATGTGGAAGATAGGAATATGCCGTTTTTTTGCAGCAATGGCGCACAAACAAGAATTGGTATCTCCCAATACCAAAAATGCATCCGGACTTTCTTTTTCCAAAACAGGGTCGATATTGATTAAAATCTGTCCTGTAGTTTCCGTTGCATTTTTTCCGGCTGCATTGAGAAAATAATCCGGCTTTCTCAGACTTAAATCTTCAAAAAAGACTTCGTTTAATTCGTAATCGTAATTTTGCCCGGTATGTACTAAAATATGCTCAATTGCAGGCGAGGCATCTAATTTTTGAAGCACACAAGCTAAACGGATGATTTCCGGACGGGTGCCTACGACTGTCAGAACTTTCAATTTTTTCATTTTCTACACTATTTCAAAATAAGTATCCCCATCTTCCGGATCATACCATTCGTTAATCCAAAATTGGGTATATAATTCCTCGTCGCCGATATTCTTTATATTATGAGTAAACCAAACAGGCATATCCACATACGACGGTAAATTGCCATCCAATTCAAAATTAAACACCTCGTTAGTGCCTATCTTACGTAATTGTATTAAGGCTTTTCCTTTCATAACGGTAAAGCGCTCTATTTTTCTCGTATGATAATGATTACCTCGAGTAATGCCGGAAATTGTCGTAGAAAAACTCACTTGCCCTCCAACACCTAATTTGATGGTTTCGACAAAAACGCCCCGATGGTCTTCGTGTTTTACTAAGGATGCCAAGCGTGGTGGAATATAAGAACGAAAAGTATTAAATAAATTAATATCATTTTTATCGTTTAAAACAGGTATAATCCCCCGTTCGTAATAAATTGTTTTAAATTGTTCAAATTGAAATAGTATGTCTGTTACTTTTCGTTCAAAATCGAACGGAACTTCTATCCGGCTAATTTTATCATTATGAAATTGATTAATAATAAAACGGCAAAGCGAACCGACATAAATCAATCGGACATCATTATCAACCATTACCTGCGGATGTTCGCCATTGATTAATTTATAAGCAAAAGTGGCGATGAAAGTATTGTAATTGGGACGGGCAAATTCTCCATAAACATTGGGAACCACCAAACCGGTAAAAACAGCATCATTTCGTTTCGCCCAATCTTCCAATAATTGACGTCCTTTTAATTTGGATTGTCCATAAAGATTATCCAACGTTTCTTGCGTAGAAGAACTGAAAAGCACATGAGGCCTTACGTTTTCAAGTTCCATTGCTTGAATTAGTTTTTGAACCAATTCAATATTGGTATCATAAATCACTTGTTGGCTTTCGTGCCGGTTCATTGCTGCCAAATGAACGATCACATCACATTGTTTTACGAACAAACGCAACAAAGCAAGATTATCAAAATAGGAATCCTCAAAGGCAACACGTTCATACAAATCAGGAAATAATCCTAATACATTATACAAGTGTGTGCCGACAAATCCGGCTTGTCCTGTTATACCGATTTTCATAAACCCAAATCCTTTCTGATAAACGACAGTTTTAACAACAGTTGTTTCATTTCTTCCACATCTAACCGCTTGGTATTATGCGAATGATAATCTTCGATCTGAGAAATTTTTTCCTCTCCTTCAACAAAATACTTATCATAATTTAAATCGCGGCTGTCACATGGAATCCGGTAATAGTTACCCATATCAATAGCTTTGGCCATCTCTTCGCGGGTAACCAAGGTTTCGTACAACTTTTCTCCATGACGAGTACCGATAATACGAACTTTTGTATCGATTTGATATAACTGTTTCAAAGCTTCGGCCAATACATTCAATGTCGCTGCAGGCGCTTTTTGCACAAATAAATCCCCATTTTGCCCGTGTTGCCAAGCATAAATAACCAAATCGACGGCATCGTCCAAAGTCATCATATAACGCGACATATTGGGGTCTGTTATTGTAATTTCATTCCCGGATTTTATTTGCTCGACCCAAAGAGGTATGACCGACCCACGGGACGCCATAACATTGCCATAACGGGTACAACAAATTGTGGTAATTGCATTTTCGCCCAAAGCACGACCTTTGGCTATGGCTGTTTTTTCCATCATCGCTTTACTTATACCCATGGCATTGATAGGGTATGCAGCTTTGTCTGTCGAAAGCACAACTACATTTTTCACGCCGTGAGTAATGGCTGAATCCAAGACATTTTCCGTACCAAAAACATTTGTCCGAACGGCTTGTATCGGAAAAAATTCACAGGAAGGAACCTGTTTTAATGCCGCCGCATGAAAGACGTAATCCACTCCGGTCATAGCGCCGTCAACAGAACGTTTGTCGCGGACATCACCAATATAAAATTTCACTTTCGGACTCTGTAGCGCATGACGCATATCGTCCTGCTTTTTTTCATCACGACTGAATATCCGAATTTCTTTGATGTCGGAATCCAAGAAGCGGTTAAGAACTGCATTGCCGAAAGACCCGGTACCACCGGTAATTAAGAGAACTTTATTATCAAATATAGACATCTTACTATAAATTACTCCTTAAAAACTCCATTAATCGTTTCGCTTGAATCTCCATATTAAAATGAATTTGAGCCACTTCTTTGCCTTTTATTCCCACTTTTTCAGCTCTTTTTTTATCGGATAAAGCCCTTTGCATCGCATCCGCAAATGAAGCGCTATCACCCGGTTCAGCTAAAAAAGCAGAAATATTATCTTCTAAATAATAAGGAATCTCACCTACTTTTGTAACACATACCGGATTTCCTGAGGCTAAATATTCTCCCAATTTGGTTGGAAAGCCACCTTGTGCCTGATGAGAATCAGGACGTGACAAAACCAATAATTCTGCATCCTGAATAAATCCGGGTATGGTTTCTTTATCCAGTACATTTAAATAGGTAATGCGTTTCGCCAATCCGTAATTATCAATTAATTTCTTTTGCATCGTTACATCCCAATGATAAAATCCGGCTAAATAAAGATGATAATCGGGATAATCATTTGCAATTCTACCGAATGCATGTATTAAAATATCAACGCCATCTTTCTGATTGGTATATGTCCCGGTAAATGCAATATATGGTTTTCTAAACAAGGTAGAATTTTTGACTTCGCTAAATCTGTTTAAATCAACAGTCATCGGCAAATGAAAGAATACTGCATTTTTATTGGTTGTCAATTGTTTATAATAGCTTATTAACGTTTGAGTCATGACAGCAAATAAATCTATCCGATCAATTGCTTTTAAGAAAGTTTCATCAGCATCTTTTGCTTTTTTATACTGCTTCGGGTTGCTTATATGCCCGTCTTGTTTATAAATATCATTAAATTCGTTTAATTCTATAATTGATTTTTTATAGTTTAATTTTTTATGATTTCGAACGAAAAAATGCAAGATTGTTGCATCATTGGTTAGCCACAAAAAGTCATATTGCTGTTCAACGAAATATCTTTTTAATTTGAAATTAGAATACCATGCATTAATTCCGGATAGTAAATAACCATTTATCCTTCGGAGCCATATATTATGATTAAAAGTAGTAATCGTATATTTGATATTCAAATTAGAATTAGGGGCTTTAATCCCAGACAGCTTAAATTCGCTGATATTATTATAACCATTGGTTACAATTAACGTAACATTCGCACCATTACGGATTAGCCCGTCTATAATGGATGTATAACGATTAGCACTTGCTGACGATTCAAAATAGGGGTTGAGGCCTCTTATTAATACGATTTCCATACATTTATTTATTCCAAATGCCAACAGCCTTACCTAATATCAATTTATTGTACTGTATTCGTGATAGAAATAGCGAATAAAAATTAGATATTAATAAACCAATAGGTATTGCATAGACGCCTAATCCAACAATTTTCACAAGAAAAAGAACAATAGGTATGTATAAAAACATACTAATAGCTAAAGAAATCATTTGTATTCTTAGTTTTCCTATTCCATTTATAAACATATTAAATATACCACCATAGGTAAAAGCACCAAAATAAAGACAAATAAAAACAGAAAGCAAAAAAGGAACTGATACACTATCACCCATCCATATAGAATAAATCCAGGGAGAGAATATTAAAATAATAATTCCCAAAGTGAAAATTCCTATCCAGACGCGATATAATTTTTTTATTACTGTTTGAATCCATGATACCTCTTTTTTCTCCCATGCATCAGTAAAGGCAGTCCAAAAAGGTTGAATTATAATGTTAAATAAAATTGTAATAATGGAAAATAGTTTATATGCAACATTATATACTACCACATCTTCATTGGTAAATAATTTGATAATAATAAAATTATTACTTTGAAATAAAACAATAGTACTTATTTGTATGAAAAAGAAGCCAAATCCAAGATTCATCAATGGTTTGATATATTGCAAATCAATAGATTTGAATGATGGAGAAATGTATTTAAATCTTGTCTTAAATAATATAATGCTTGCAACTATGTAAACAATAACAGAAACAGAGCTAATAACAAGTGATAAAATAAGCAAATTCCCTTTTGTTGTCTTTGTTAATACAAATATGATTAACAATACCAATATACTCGAAACCGTATTTAAAAAATTGGCTCCCGCAGGAATAATATGTGCTATTAATATCGTATTGATTAACTGAACAACTAATCTTAAAAAAAAGAAAAGAAAAATTATCAAAACGGTAGTGGATAATAATGGGTTTATTCCGGAATCTTGATTAAGTAAACTTGACCAATTAAATTTATCATATATAAACAAACAGATGATACTCATAATGATTGCTCCCAATCCTAAAACAAAATAAGTTGTACTAATATATGATTTAGCCAATTTTATATCATTATTCGCCAATGCTATTGTTAATTTATTTTTAAGACCGGATCCCAGTCCTATATCCATTAAGGAAAACCATGATATTATGGAACTTAATGTCAACCAAAGTCCATATTGAGAAGTAGAAACATACGAAATACATATAGGTATAAGTAAGAAACTAACTAAAATATTAATGCCTTGTAACACAAGTGAAAAGGCAATATTGTTTTTTACTTTTTGTGATCGACGAGAGCCTAATTTCAGATTTTTTTTTAGGATGGCAATCATTCTTTAGCTAATTTCAACTGTGTACGAAACTGTTTTTGTACAAATACAACTATAATGGACATAACAATTAAGGATTTAATAAATGTTGAGCTATAAAAGGAATCAAAATTAGAACTACTCCAAAATGAAAAACACATATAGAACCAAAAAAGATCAAAAAATGAAATATTATGTTTTTTTTGCATCCGAACAAATAAATGATGTGTAAAAAATGTAAATAATAACAGAAATATATATATTCCTGCCGGACCAAAATCTTTATATAATTGTAAATAAATGGAATATGTTGTATAAAAACCAGTAACACCAGATTTATATATCTCTAATGGTTCATAATCTACGCCTAAAACAGACCATAAATTATCTGTCTCCAAAGAAGATGAGAATGGAATAGAAATATTAAGAAAACCATAAAATGTATGACTCCCATATGTATAGTCGTTATTGATATAATCAGTTCTTCTTAACTGATAACCCCAATAATGAGCCGACATATAATCCATAACCCCTGAAAAAAGACTATAAAAAGCCGAATCCTCTCTTTCTGATGATATACTTTGTTTTCTAACCATCGCTCTTTGATTACCAACAATAGTACTAAATAAAGAAAATGAAACAAAAATTATAAGTACGTATGAGAGTAGTTTTACTTTCTTTTTTGAATTTAACAAATAGGGCATTGCCAAACCAAATCCTAAAAGATAATTTTTCAAACCGATAATTGCTGGATTTCTTCCACCTATCTGTATAGTTTCCAGCAAATATACAATAAAGGGGATATATAAGATAAATTTGTTTTTGAAGGATATCTCTTTTTCAACAAATTGTTTGCCAATTAAATACCCAGAAAAAATAGCAACAAATGGCAATGGGGATTTTAGTACGTTAAATAATATTTCTAATAGTGAAGATTCTTTGTGAATATGTCTCATTTCATCATATCCTCCATAAGCTATTCTATTTAATCCCATATTTAAGCTTGCCCCGGAATAAATAAAAGAAAAAATAGCAACAATACCAATAAGTATCACTATATTTTTAAAATAATCTTTAACATAAAAGCAATTTAATATTGGTTGTTTTTGTTTATATTTTAATCCTATAAATTGAAAACCTAAAAAACATAAAGCAGTAAACGAAACTAAAAAATTAAGCTCGTCAATATAAAATACATCTACTACAATTGCCAAGTTATATTTTATTAAATACCATTCTGAGAATACTGCTACCAACCATAGAATAGAAAAATAAAATCCGGGATGGAAAAATGATTTCAATTTCCATATAGATAAATACGAAATAGTTGTAATTGACAATAAGATTAGAGCAATAATAAAAGAAAGATCTTCCATTTTAATTATTATTTTTTCCTAAATGATTCAATAATATTTGAATGGGAATCATAATATTCTATAAAGTCATTAACATTATGAAATAACATGAACTTTTGCTTTAAAAAATCATCAGAGAACTCCCACCATCTAATTTCTTCTAATTTTTTTATTATCACCACCTCAAATCTATATTTAATAATTTTTGCCGGTACTCCTCCAACTATTGAATAGGGAGGAACATCTTTTGTAACAACAGCTCCAAAAGCAATTATTGCACCATTCCCTATTGTAACATTACCAATAATTGTAGCATGACTTCCAATCCAAACATCATTTTGAATCGTTATTTTATAATATTCTTGTACGTATAATTTATCAGAAAAAGTTTCATATATTTTATTATTTGCATAGAAAGCAGGATGCGTACTTACCATGTAAGTAGGATGACTCCCTATATTTATTATTACATCCGATCCTATAGATGTAAAAGATCCTATATTTACATTACTAATACGAACACTAGAACTAACATAAGAATGTTTTCCTATATGAGCGTTAATTATTGATGAATTACTCCCAATAAAGACATGTTCTTCTAACATAGTATTAACTATTGCTGTATTCAATCCTATAATAATTTTTTTACCTTTATATTTCTTTGTTAATAAAATATGCCGTATTATCGTTAATAATCGTTTGGGTCTTACTAATTCTTTTAGATACGTCAAAAACATAAAAATATACTGTTTAATAAAGACATTCAAAAATTATGTTGAAGATACTCACTAAAAATCTCTGCTCCATGATAATTGAGATGACCAATATCTCCATAACAAGAATCAGGTAAAAGAAAATCCGAAAAATCCATATAATCTACATCCGGTAAGATGGCTATTCGTAAACTATCAAATTTTGCTTGATCTGTGTATTTATCAACCTGATATACAGGAGTGTTGAAAAGGATTAATTTAACTTCTTTTTCATTGCAAAATATCCGGACAATTCTCCTTAAAAGTAATACCAAGCACAAGAATATTCGATCCTTTTACTTGTATTCCTTGTTTAATCATTTTTTTGACAACTTCCGAGGCTACTACATATTCTCCCATACTATCGTTCATCCTCCTTCTGGCAAGAATAATTTCGGGATGATAATTATATTCCTGAGTTTTTTGAGCCAGATAGTAGGGATCAACGCCGATGTAATGTCCGTCAACCAATCCGGGTTTGAAATGCAAAAAATTCCATTTTGTTCCGGGAGAACAGGCAAGATACATTGAGGATTTCATCTAATTTTTATCAATATTTGTGCAGGTTACAATGTGTCGATATTTACGAAACCGGAATAATCTCTTTTTCAGTGTCTTTTTCGGAAAAATTCTTTCGCCTTATTTTTTCGTTATCTTCCAATAACCTCGTGTTTTCCCGATTCGTTCTATAATGCCTCGCTTCTTCAGATTGTCAAGGTGTTTTTGAACGGCAGAAGAATTTATTTTCAACCTTTCTGACAATTCCTCTCGAGTGATACTATTATTCTCTTTTATCAATTTCAACATATCATTTTGTGCTTTGGTTAGAATTTGACCACCTATTTGACCACCTATTTGACCACCTATTTGACCACCTATATTTTGTGCTGTTTTTCTATCAAAAACCGTAACCTGAAATCCTTCTGAAATGAGTTTAAATTCAGGTTCCGGCAGTTTTTCTTCCTTGAAAAAATCACGTATTCTGCCTATTCCCGAACCGTATTTTTCTATCCAACCCATATTTTTGAAAAAATCGGCAATTTTTCGGTTGCGTGGCGTGGATTTGTAATTGCCGGACAACAAGTCATTTATTGTTATCTCTTCGGGTAACCTTCCCGGATTGTAGAACTCTATATAATCATCAAAAACTTTAACAACAGAATCGGAAGTTGAACGATAATCGCGGTGTATGATCATATTGATCACAATTTCGCGAATCGCTTCCATCGGATATTGCCATTTTTGCGTATTTTGAGGATTGCCTGTAATAATGATTTCCACATTGATATGTTTGCGTACGAAATCCAACACCTGATTTACCTGCTCTATAATATCGGTTTGTGTTCGAGCAGAATCCAAAATTGTTATCGGCGTTTTAAATCTTCCCAATTCTATTGTTGTGTCTATCGAATCTTTGTTTTTGAACATCAGAAAGGCTGCATTTACAGGTTTTTCTTCCCTGATTAAGTCGTTTTTCAACAGAAACGGCAAAGGCGATTCATTGACGGTCAAATGATTGGATTTTTGTATTTCAATGGCATTTTGCACTTTATCAAGCGAAATATCATCAAGCGTATGAAACGCATCGGGATAAGCATCCCAACTTGTGTTAAGCGACTGCAAATGCAGATTTACGACTTCCATTGTCGAAAGCAAGTGGTTTGAATTGGCCATTCGCCTGTAATATCGGCCTCGCGTAGCAACGGGCTTTATCGGATATTCCTGCACTTCAAAGACAACAATATCTTTGTTATCAACAATTTCGATATAAGCATCGGGGACAATTTGCGGTTGAGTTTTATTTTTTATTTCGTTAATCCAATTCTGCAAACTTTCCGCACCGATTGTAAAATTCTTAATCGGTTTCCCGCCATTATCCACCCCAACAAGCACTTTCCCGCCTTTGGCATTGGCAAAAGCAACAAGTGTTTCAATGACATCCTCATTGAAACTCGGCTTAAATTCAATATGTTGGGTTTCTTTTTGCATTCCTTTGTTTTACTTCACAAAATTACGTTTTTTTTATAAGTTTCCCAATAAAATTAGATTTTTATCGAATAAATCACTTCACTGTTTAATTTTATTTTGTTAAACTCCCTATGCACCACCGCCATCACCACCGCATCAAACTTCTCTTCCGGCAACTTAGTTAAAATATCCAATCCATACTCACGCCTCACCTCTTCCGGATTCGCCCAAGGATCGTAAATCGTAACATTCGTATCATATTCTTTCAAAGCACGAATGACATCTACAACCTTGCTGTTCCGAATATCCGGACAATTCTCCTTAAAAGTAATACCAAGCACAAGAATATTCGATCCTTTTACCTGTATCCCTTGCTTAATCATTTTCTTGACAACTTCCGAAGCCACATATTCACCCATACTGTCATTCATCCTCCTTCCGGCCAGAATAATTTCAGGATGATAACCGTATTCCTGCGCTTTCTGAGCCAGATAATACGGATCGACACCGATGCAATGCCCGCCCACCAAACCGGGTTTGAAATGCAAAAAGTTCCATTTCGTTCCGGCGGCTTCCAATACCGCATTCGTCTCAATACCCATTTTGTCAAAAATCTTTTTCAATTCGTTGACAAAAGCAATATTGATGTCGCGTTGCGAATTTTCGATGACTTTGGCAGCTTCCGCTACCCTTATCGTCGGAGCCAGATGCGTACCGGCCTGTATGACCGATGAATATAATTCATTAACCAATTTTCCTGTTTCGGGTGTAGAACCGGAAGTTACTTTTTTAATCTTTTCAACCGTATGTTCCTTGTCGCCCGGATTGATTCGTTCGGGGGAATAACCGGCAAAAAAATCAACATTGAATTTCAATCCCGATGTTTTTTCAACCACCGGAATACAGTCTTCTTCCGTTGCACCCGGATAAACAGTTGATTCATAAATTACTATGTCGCCTTTTTTGATTACCTTGCCGACTGTTTCGCTGGCTTTATATAACGGTGTCAAATCGGGCCGGTTATTTTTATCAACCGGAGTAGGAACGGTTACTATATAATAATTGCAATTTTTAATATCCTCTAAATTGCTCGAACATAATAACCCGGTTTTATTGGGAGATTGCGGGTCAAGCCCGCAATGACAAGGCGACAAGACGGATTTTAGAATAGCATCGTCCACTTCTAAGGTGCAATCGTGACCCGACATTAATTCATCCACCCGTTTTTTGTTCACATCAAAACCAACAACAGGATATTTTGTCGCAAACAAACGCGCCAAGGGTAATCCTACGTAACCCAATCCGATTAATGCAATTTTTATCATATTTCTTAAATCTTATTTCTTAACTCTTCATAATACTGTATATAACACCGCTTACGGCGAGCGTACTACACTGAATCAGTTGGTAAACTATCTCAAAGAATATCTCAGCAACTATGATCCAGCCATAGCCAATGTTGAAATTATACATGGCCCCCATCGGATAGGTGATATTCCTCATTCACTGGCGAGCATAGAAAAAGCACAAAAATTGTTGAATTATCAACCACAGTACAGCATGAAACAAGGATTGAAAGAAGCGGTGGAATGGTATTATGAAGAGTTAAGAAATAAGATTTAAGAAATATGATAAAAATTGCATTAATCGGATTGGGTTACGTAGGATTACCCTTGGCGCGTTTGTTTGCGACAAAATATCCTGTTGTTGGTTTTGATGTGAACAAAAAACGGGTGGATGAATTAATGTCGGGTCACGATTGCACCTTAGAAGTGGACGATGCTATTCTAAAATCCGTCTTGTCGCCTTGTCATTGCGGGCTTGACCCGCAATCTCCCAATAAAACCGGGTTATTATGTTCGAGCAATTTAGAGGATATTAAAAATTGCAATTATTATATAGTAACCGTTCCTACTCCGGTTGATAAAAATAACCGGCCCGATTTGACACCGTTATATAAAGCCAGCGAAACAGTCGGCAAGGTAATCAAAAAAGGCGACATAGTAATTTATGAATCAACTGTTTATCCGGGTGCAACGGAAGAAGACTGTATTCCGGTGGTTGAAAAAACATCGGGATTGAAATTCAATGTTGATTTTTTTGCCGGTTATTCCCCCGAACGAATCAATCCGGGCGACAAGGAACATACGGTTGAAAAGATTAAAAAAGTAACTTCCGGTTCTACACCCGAAACAGGAAAATTGGTTAATGAATTATATTCATCGGTCATACAGGCCGGTACGCATCTGGCTCCGACGATAAGGGTAGCGGAAGCTGCCAAAGTCATCGAAAATTCGCAACGCGACATCAATATTGCTTTTGTCAACGAATTGAAAAAGATTTTTGACAAAATGGGTATTGAGACGAATGCGGTATTGGAAGCCGCCGGAACGAAATGGAACTTTTTGCATTTCAAACCCGGTTTGGTGGGCGGGCATTGCATCGGTGTCGATCCGTATTATCTGGCTCAGAAAGCGCAGGAATACGGTTATCATCCTGAAATTATTCTGGCCGGAAGGAGGATGAATGACAGTATGGGTGAATATGTGGCTTCGGAAGTTGTCAAGAAAATGATTAAGCAAGGGATACAGGTAAAAGGATCGAATATTCTTGTGCTTGGTATTACTTTTAAGGAGAATTGTCCGGATATTCGGAACAGCAAGGTTGTAGATGTCATTCGTGCTTTGAAAGAATATGATACGAATGTTACGATTTACGATCCTTGGGCGAATCCGGAAGAGGTGAGGCGTGAGTATGGATTGGATATTTTAACTAAGTTGCCGGAAGAGAAGTTTGATGCGGTGGTGATGGCGGTGGTGCATAGGGAGTTTAACAAAATAAAATTAAACAGTGAAGTGATTTATTCGATAAAAATCTAATTTTATTGGGAAACTTATAAAAAAAACGTAATTTTGTGAAGTAAAACAAAGGAATGCAAAAAGAAACCCAACATATTGAATTTAAGCCGAGTTTCAATGAGGATGTCATTGAAACACTTGTTGCTTTTGCCAATGCCAAAGGCGGGAAAGTGCTTGTTGGGGTGGATAATGGCGGGAAACCGATTAAGAATTTTACAATCGGTGCGGAAAGTTTGCAGAATTGGATTAACGAAATAAAAAATAAAACTCAACCGCAAATTGTCCCCGATGCTTATATCGAAATTGTTGATAACAAAGATATTGTTGTCTTTGAAGTGCAGGAATATCCGATAAAGCCCGTTGCTACGCGAGGCCGATATTACAGGCGAATGGCCAATTCAAACCACTTGCTTTCGACAATGGAAGTCGTAAATCTGCATTTGCAGTCGCTTAACACAAGTTGGGATGCTTATCCCGATGCGTTTCATACGCTTGATGATATTTCGCTTGATAAAGTGCAAAATGCCATTGAAATACAAAAATCCAATCATTTGACCGTCAATGAATCGCCTTTGCCGTTTCTGTTGAAAAACGACTTAATCAGGGAAGAAAAACCTGTAAATGCAGCCTTTCTGATGTTCAAAAACAAAGATTCGATAGACACAACAATAGAATTGGGAAGATTTAAAACGCCGATAACAATTTTGGATTCTGCTCGAACACAAACCGATATTATAGAGCAGGTAAATCAGGTGTTGGATTTCGTACGCAAACATATCAATGTGGAAATCATTATTACAGGCAATCCTCAAAATACGCAAAAATGGCAATATCCGATGGAAGCGATTCGCGAAATTGTGATCAATATGATCATACACCGCGATTATCGTTCAACTTCCGATTCTGTTGTTAAAGTTTTTGATGATTATATAGAGTTCTACAATCCGGGAAGGTTACCCGAAGAGATAACAATAAATGACTTGTTGTCCGGCAATTACAAATCCACGCCACGCAACCGAAAAATTGCCGATTTTTTCAAAAATATGGGTTGGATAGAAAAATACGGTTCGGGAATAGGCAGAATACGTGATTTTTTCAAGGAAGAAAAACTGCCGGAACCTGAATTTAAACTCATTTCAGAAGGATTTCAGGTTACGGTTTTTGATAGAAAAACAGCACAAAATATAGGTGGTCAAATAGGTGGTCAAATAGGTGGTCAAATAGGTGGTCAAATTCTAACCAAAGCACAAAATGATATGTTGAAATTGATAAAAGAGAATAATAGTATCACTCGAGAGGAATTGTCAGAAAGGTTGAAAATAAATTCTTCTGCCGTTCAAAAACACCTTGACAATCTGAAGAAGCGAGGCATTATAGAACGAATCGGGAAAACACGAGGTTATTGGAAGATAACGAAAAAATAAGGCGAAAGAATTTTTCCGAAAAAGACACTGAAAAAGAGATTATTCCGGTTTCGTAAATATCGACACATTGTAACCTGCACAAATATTGATAAAAATTAGATGAAATCCTCAATGTATCTTGCCTGTTCTCCCGGAACAAAATGGAATTTTTTGCATTTCAAACCCGGATTGGTTGACGGACATTACATCGGCGTTGATCCCTACTATCTGGCTCAAAAAACTCAGGAATATAATTATCATCCCGAAATTATTCTTGCCAGAAGGAGGATGAACGATAGTATGGGAGAATATGTAGTAGCCTCGGAAGTTGTCAAAAAAATGATTAAACAAGGAATACAAGTAAAAGGATCGAATATTCTTGTGCTTGGTATTACTTTTAAGGAGAATTGTCCGGATATTTTGCAATGAAAAAGAAGTTAAATTAATCCTTTTCAACACTCCTGTATATCAGGTTGATAAATACACAGATCAAGCAAAATTTGATAGTTTACGAATAGCCATCTTACCGGATGTAGATTATATGGATTTTTCGGATTTTCTTTTACCTGATTCTTGTTATGGAGATATTGGTCATCTCAATTATCATGGAGCAGAGATTTTTAGTGAGTATCTTCAACATAATTTTTGAATGTCTTTATTAAACAGTATATTTTTATGTTTTTGACGTATCTAAAAGAATTAGTAAGACCCAAACGATTATTAACGATAATACGGCATATTTTATTAACAAAGAAATATAAAGGTAAAAAAATTATTATAGGATTGAATACAGCAATAGTTAATACTATGTTAGAAGAACATGTCTTTATTGGGAGTAATTCATCAATAATTAACGCTCATATAGGAAAACATTCTTATGTTAGTTCTAGTGTTCGTATTAGTAATGTAAATATAGGATCTTTTACATCTATAGGATCGGATGTAATAATAAATATAGGGAGTCATCCTACTTACATGGTAAGTACGCATCCTGCTTTCTATGCAAATAATAAAATATATGAAACTTTTTCTGATAAATTATACGTACAAGAATATTATAAAATAACGATTCAAAATGATGTTTGGATTGGAAGTCATGCTACAATTATTGGTAATGTTACAATAGGGAATGGTGCAATAATTGCTTTTGGAGCTGTTGTTACAAAAGATGTTCCTCCCTATTCAATAGTTGGAGGAGTACCGGCAAAAATTATTAAATATAGATTTGAGGTGGTGATAATAAAAAAATTAGAAGAAATTAGATGGTGGGAGTTCTCTGATGATTTTTTAAAGCAAAAGTTCATGTTATTTCATAATGTTAATGACTTTATAGAATATTATGATTCCCATTCAAATATTATTGAATCATTTAGGAAAAAATAATAATTAAAATGGAAGATCTTTCTTTTATTATTGCTCTAATCTTATTGTCAATTACAACTATTTCGTATTTATCTATATGGAAATTGAAATCATTTTTCCATCCCGGATTTTATTTTTCTATTCTATGGTTGGTAGCAGTATTCTCAGAATGGTATTTAATAAAATATAACTTGGCAATTGTAGTAGATGTATTTTATATTGACGAGCTTAATTTTTTAGTTTCGTTTACTGCTTTATGTTTTTTAGGTTTTCAATTTATAGGATTAAAATATAAACAAAAACAACCAATATTAAATTGCTTTTATGTTAAAGATTATTTTAAAAATATAGTGATACTTATTGGTATTGTTGCTATTTTTTCTTTTATTTATTCCGGGGCAAGCTTAAATATGGGATTAAATAGAATAGCTTATGGAGGATATGATGAAATGAGACATATTCACAAAGAATCTTCACTATTAGAAATATTATTTAACGTACTAAAATCCCCATTGCCATTTGTTGCTATTTTTTCTGGGTATTTAATTGGCAAACAATTTGTTGAAAAAGAGATATCCTTCAAAAACAAATTTATCTTATATATCCCCTTTATTGTATATTTGCTGGAAACTATACAGATAGGTGGAAGAAATCCAGCAATTATCGGTTTGAAAAATTATCTTTTAGGATTTGGTTTGGCAATGCCCTATTTGTTAAATTCAAAAAAGAAAGTAAAACTACTCTCATACGTACTTATAATTTTTGTTTCATTTTCTTTATTTAGTACTATTGTTGGTAATCAAAGAGCGATGGTTAGAAAACAAAGTATATCATCAGAAAGAGAGGATTCGGCTTTTTATAGTCTTTTTTCAGGGGTTATGGATTATATGTCGGCTCATTATTGGGGTTATCAGTTAAGAAGAACTGATTATATCAATAACGACTATACATATGGGAGTCATACATTTTATGGTTTTCTTAATATTTCTATTCCATTCTCATCTTCTTTGGAGACAGATAATTTATGGTCTGTTTTAGGCGTAGATTATGAACCATTAGAGATATATAAATCTGGTGTTACTGGTTTTTATACAACATATTCCATTTATTTACAATTATATAAAGATTTTGGTCCGGCAGGAATATATATATTTCTGTTATTATTTACATTTTTTACACATCATTTATTTGTTCGGATGCAAAAAAAACATAATATTTCATTTTTTGATCTTTTTTGGTTCTATATGTGTTTTTCATTTTGGAGTAGTTCTAATTTTGATTCCTTTTATAGCTCAACATTTATTAAATCCTTAATTGTTATGTCCATTATAGTTGTATTTGTACAAAAACAGTTTCGTACACAGTTGAAATTAGCTAAAGAATGATTGCCATCCTAAAAAAAAATCTGAAATTAGGCTCTCGTCGATCACAAAAAGTAAAAAACAATATTGCCTTTTCACTTGTGTTACAAGGCATTAATATTTTAGTTAGTTTCTTACTTATACCTATATGTATTTCGTATGTTTCTACTTCTCAATATGGACTTTGGTTGACATTAAGTTCCATAATATCATGGTTTTCCTTAATGGATATAGGACTGGGATCCGGTCTTAAAAATAAATTAACAATAGCATTGGCGAATAATGATATAAAATTGGCTAAATCATATATTAGTACAACTTATTTTGTTTTAGGATTGGGAGCAATCATTATGAGTATCATCTGTTTGTTTATATATGATAAATTTAATTGGTCAAGTTTACTTAATCAAGATTCCGGAATAAACCCATTATTATCCACTACCGTTTTGATAATTTTTCTTTTCTTTTTTTTAAGATTAGTTGTTCAGTTAATCAATACGATATTAATAGCACATATTATTCCTGCGGGAGCCAATTTTTTAAATACGGTTTCGAGTATATTGGTATTGTTAATCATATTTGTATTAACAAAGACAACAAAAGGGAATTTGCTTATTTTATCACTTGTTATTAGCTCTGTTTCTGTTATTGTTTACATAGTTGCAAGCATTATATTATTTAAGACAAGATTTAAATACATTTCTCCATCATTCAAATCTATTGATTTGCAATATATCAAACCATTGATGAATCTTGGATTTGGCTTCTTTTTCATACAAATAAGTACTATTGTTTTATTTCAAAGTAATAATTTTATTATTATCAAATTATTTACCAATGAAGATGTGGTAGTATATAATGTTGCATATAAACTATTTTCCATTATTACAATTTTATTTAACATTATAATTCAACCTTTTTGGACTGCCTTTACTGATGCATGGGAGAAAAAAGAGGTATCATGGATTCAAACAGTAATAAAAAAATTATATCGCGTCTGGATAGGAATTTTCACTTTGGGAATTATTATTTTAATATTCTCTCCCTGGATTTATTCTATATGGATGGGTGATAGTGTATCAGTTCCTTTTTTGCTTTCTGTTTTTATTTGTCTTTATTTTGGTGCTTTTACCTATGGTGGTATATTTAATATGTTTATAAATGGAATAGGAAAACTAAGAATACAAATGATTTCTTTAGCTATTAGTATGTTTTTATACATACCTATTGTTCTTTTTCTTGTGAAAATTGTTGGATTAGGCGTCTATGCAATACCTATTGGTTTATTAATATCTAATTTTTATTCGCTATTTCTATCACGAATACAGTACAATAAATTGATATTAGGTAAGGCTGTTGGCATTTGGAATAAATAAATGTATGGAAATCGTATTAATAAGAGGCCTCAACCCCTATTTTGAATCGTCAGCAAGTGCTAATCGTTATACATCCATTATAGACGGGCTAATCCGTAATGGTGCGAATGTTACGTTAATTGTAACCAATGGTTATAATAATATCAGCGAATTTAAGCTGTCTGGGATTAAAGCCCCTAATTCTAATTTGAATATCAAATATACGATTACTACTTTTAATCATAATATATGGCTCCGAAGGATAAATGGTTATTTACTATCCGGAATTAATGCATGGTATTCTAATTTCAAATTAAAAAGATATTTCGTTGAACAGCAATATGACTTTTTGTGGCTAACCAATGATGCAACAATCTTGCATTTTTTCGTTCGAAATCATAAAAAATTAAACTATAAAAAATCAATTATAGAATTAAACGAATTTAATGATATTTATAAACAAGACGGGCATATAAGCAACCCGAAGCAGTATAAAAAAGCAAAAGATGCTGATGAAACTTTCTTAAAAGCAATTGATCGGATAGATTTATTTGCTGTCATGACTCAAACGTTAATAAGCTATTATAAACAATTGACAACCAATAAAAATGCAGTATTCTTTCATTTGCCGATGACTGTTGATTTAAACAGATTTAGCGAAGTCAAAAATTCTACCTTGTTTAGAAAACCATATATTGCATTTACCGGGACATATACCAATCAGAAAGATGGCGTTGATATTTTAATACATGCATTCGGTAGAATTGCAAATGATTATCCCGATTATCATCTTTATTTAGCCGGATTTTATCATTGGGATGTAACGATGCAAAAGAAATTAATTGATAATTACGGATTGGCGAAACGCATTACCTATTTAAATGTACTGGATAAAGAAACCATACCCGGATTTATTCAGGATGCAGAATTATTGGTTTTGTCACGTCCTGATTCTCATCAGGCACAAGGTGGCTTTCCAACCAAATTGGGAGAATATTTAGCCTCAGGAAATCCGGTATGTGTTACAAAAGTAGGTGAGATTCCTTATTATTTAGAAGATAATATTTCTGCTTTTTTAGCTGAACCGGGTGATAGCGCTTCATTTGCGGATGCGATGCAAAGGGCTTTATCCGATAAAAAAAGAGCTGAAAAAGTGGGAATAAAAGGCAAAGAAGTGGCTCAAATTCATTTTAATATGGAGATTCAAGCGAAACGATTAATGGAGTTTTTAAGGAGTAATTTATAGTAAGATGTCTATATTTGATAATAAAGTTCTCTTAATTACCGGTGGTACCGGGTCTTTCGGCAATGCAGTTCTTAACCGCTTCTTGGATTCCGACATCAAAGAAATTCGGATATTCAGTCGTGATGAAAAAAAGCAGGACGATATGCGTCATGCGCTACAGAGTCCGAAAGTGAAATTTTATATTGGTGATGTCCGCGACAAACGTTCTGTTGACGGCGCTATGACCGGAGTGGATTACGTCTTTCATGCGGCGGCATTAAAACAGGTTCCTTCCTGTGAATTTTTTCCGATACAAGCCGTTCGGACAAATGTTTTTGGTACGGAAAATGTCTTGGATTCAGCCATTACTCACGGCGTGAAAAATGTAGTTGTGCTTTCGACAGACAAAGCTGCATACCCTATCAATGCCATGGGTATAAGTAAAGCGATGATGGAAAAAACAGCCATAGCCAAAGGTCGTGCTTTGGGCGAAAATGCAATTACCACAATTTGTTGTACCCGTTATGGCAATGTTATGGCGTCCCGTGGGTCGGTCATACCTCTTTGGGTCGAGCAAATAAAATCCGGGAATGAAATTACAATAACAGACCCCAATATGTCGCGTTATATGATGACTTTGGACGATGCCGTCGATTTGGTTATTTATGCTTGGCAACACGGGCAAAATGGGGATTTATTTGTGCAAAAAGCGCCTGCAGCGACATTGAATGTATTGGCCGAAGCTTTGAAACAGTTATATCAAATCGATACAAAAGTTCGTATTATCGGTACTCGTCATGGAGAAAAGTTGTACGAAACCTTGGTTACCCGCGAAGAGATGGCCAAAGCTATTGATATGGGTAACTATTACCGGATTCCATGTGACAGCCGCGATTTAAATTATGATAAGTATTTTGTTGAAGGAGAGGAAAAAATTTCTCAGATCGAAGATTATCATTCGCATAATACCAAGCGGTTAGATGTGGAAGAAATGAAACAACTGTTGTTAAAACTGTCGTTTATCAGAAAGGATTTGGGTTTATGAAAATCGGTATAACAGGACAAGCCGGATTTGTC
Source organism: Bacteroidia bacterium (assembly GCA_025996865.1). Taxonomy (GTDB): domain Bacteria; phylum Bacteroidota; class Bacteroidia; order Bacteroidales; family Azobacteroidaceae; genus Azobacteroides. The sequence goes on along the minus strand of BNTV01000068.1, from coordinate 4,032 downwards.
GGCACACACTTGTATAATGTATTAGGATTATTTCCTGATTTGTATGAACGTGTTGCCTTTGAGGATTCCTATTTTGATAATCTTGCTTTGTTGCGTTTGTTCGTAAAACAATGTGATGTGATCGTTCATTTGGCAGCAATGAACCGGCACGAAAGCCAACAAGTGATTTATGATACCAATATTGAATTGGTTCAAAAACTAATTCAAGCAATGGAACTTGAAAACGTAAGGCCTCATGTGCTTTTCAGTTCTTCTACGCAAGAAACGTTGGATAATCTTTATGGACAATCCAAATTAAAAGGACGTCAATTATTGGAAGATTGGGCGAAACGAAATGATGCTGTTTTTACCGGTTTGGTGGTTCCCAATGTTTATGGAGAATTTGCCCGTCCCAATTACAATACTTTCATCGCCACTTTTGCTTATAAATTAATCAATGGCGAACATCCGCAGGTAATGGTTGATAATGATGTCCGATTGATTTATGTCGGTTCGCTTTGCCGTTTTATTATTAATCAATTTCATAATGATAAAATTAGCCGGATAGAAGTTCCGTTCGATTTTGAACGAAAAGTAACAGACATACTATTTCAATTTGAACAATTTAAAACAATTTATTACGAACGGGGGATTATACCTGTTTTAAACGATAAAAATGATATTAATTTATTTAATACTTTTCGTTCTTATATTCCACCACGCTTGGCATCCTTAGTAAAACACGAAGACCATCGGGGCGTTTTTGTCGAAACCATCAAATTAGGTGTTGGAGGGCAAGTGAGTTTTTCTACGACAATTTCCGGCATTACTCGAGGTAATCATTATCATACGAGAAAAATAGAGCGCTTTACCGTTATGAAAGGAAAAGCCTTAATACAATTACGTAAGATAGGCACTAACGAGGTGTTTAATTTTGAATTGGATGGCAATTTACCGTCGTATGTGGATATGCCTGTTTGGTTTACTCATAATATAAAGAATATCGGCGACGAGGAATTATATACCCAATTTTGGATTAACGAATGGTATGATCCGGAAGATGGGGATACTTATTTTGAAATAGTGTAGAAAATGAAAAAATTGAAAGTTCTGACAGTCGTAGGCACCCGTCCGGAAATCATCCGTTTAGCTTGTGTGCTTCAAAAATTAGATGCCTCGCCTGCAATTGAGCATATTTTAGTACATACCGGGCAAAATTACGATTACGAATTAAACGAAGTCTTTTTTGAAGATTTAAGTCTGAGAAAGCCGGATTATTTTCTCAATGCAGCCGGAAAAAATGCAACGGAAACTACAGGACAGATTTTAATCAATATCGACCCTGTTTTGGAAAAAGAAAGTCCGGATGCATTTTTGGTATTGGGAGATACCAATTCTTGTTTGTGCGCCATTGCTGCAAAAAAACGGCATATTCCTATCTTCCACATGGAAGCAGGCAATCGTTGTTTTGATCAGCGCGTACCGGAAGAAAGCAATCGCAAGATAGTAGATCATATAAGTGATATCAATCTCACTTATAGTGATATCGCTCGTGAATACTTGTTATCTGAAGGCTTGCGACCGGACAGGATTATTAAAACAGGCAGTCCCATGTATGAAGTCTTGATAAATTATTTGCCTAAAGTTGAAAAATCGGAAATATTAAATCAACTATCATTAGAAAAAGGCAACTATTTTGTCGTTTCAGCTCATCGTGAAGAGAATATAGCCTCTGAAACAAATTTCTTTAATTTGGTTAAGGTATTGAACCGGATAGCGGAAACGTATCAATTGCCGATAATAGTATCTACGCATCCGAGAACGCGAAAGATGATAGAAAAGCATAGCGTTCAATTTAACGAACAGGTCAAATTGGTGAAACCGGTGGGATTGAGTGATTATCTTGCTTTACAAATCAATGCCCAAGCCGTTTTATCGGATAGTGGAACTATTAGCGAAGAGTCATCTATTTTGAATTTTAGAGCCTTGAACATTCGGGAAACGCACGAACGCCCCGAAGCGATGGAAGAAGTATCGGTAATGATGGTTGGATTAAATCCCGAACGCATTATACAAGGATTGGTTCAGTTGACTTTACAAAAAACAGGGACAGAACGGAATTTCAGGCAAGTAGCCGATTATTCGATGCCGAATGTGTCGGATAAAGTGGTGAGAATTATCATTTCCTATACGGATTATATTAAAAGAGTGGTTTGGAATAATGAATATTAAACAAACAATAACAAGGAATTTAATTAACATTCCCGGTTGGCATACTAATCGGAAAATTGTTGTAATTGAAAGTGATGATTGGGGTTCCATTCGTATGCCGTCTAAAGAAGCATACAATTTTCTATTAAAAAAAGGAATAAAGGTTGATAAATGTCATTATTGTAAATATGACTCTCTTGCAAGCGATACGGATTTATCATTGTTATATGAAGTATTAACATCATTCAAAGATATAAATAATAATCATCCAATTATTACTGCCAATTCGGTATTGGTTAATCCTGATTTTTACAAGATAAAACAAGCAAACTATCAAGAGTATTATTATCAGACATTTACTGAAACATTAAAAAACTATCCTCATCATACTCATTCTTTTGAGTTATGGCAGGAAGGTATAAATAAAAATATTTTCTATCCGCAATATCATGGGAGAGAACATCTAAATGTAAACAGATGGTTGAATTCATTAAGAAACAATTCCAAAGAGACAATTTTAGCTTTTGAACAAAATATATTTGGATTGAGCACTAATATTGTACATGAAAATCGCAAGAGTTTTATGGCAGCCTATGATTTAGATGAAATTAATGATATAAAAAAGCAATCTGCAATTATCCAAGAAGGCTTGTTTTTGTTTAAAGAGATATTAGGGTATAGTCCGGTGTCATTTATTGCACCCAATTATACGTGGTATTCGGATTTGGAAAAAATACTTTTTGATAATAAAATATTATCAATTCAAGGATTACATTTGCATCGTGACGCATCAATAGGGGAAAAAAAGCAATTAAAATTCAGATATATAGGACAAAAAAATAAATCAGGACTATCTTCTTTAGTGAGAAATGTTTTTTTCGAACCTTCAGAAAATACAAATAAAGATTGGAAGGATACTTGTTTATCCGAAATTGAAAGAGCTTTTCGTTGGAAAAAGCCGGCAATAATCTGTTCTCACAGAGTAAATTTCATAGGGGAAATTGAAGAAAAAAACAGAAATAACAATTTACAATTGCTATCTAAGTTACTTTCTTCAATATTGGCAAAATGGCCTGATGTTGAATTTTTGTCCAGTGCTGATTTAACAAAATTATTTGAAGATAATGGAAGACAGTAAAACTATCTTTATTGCAGGGGATTATGCTCCTGTTAATAGGACGGAAAGATTATCGAAAGAGGGAAAATATACTGAGATTTTTGGGAATATTTTACCCTATATTCAACAGGCTGATTATTCTGTTATTAATTTAGAATGTCCATTAACAAATGAAAAATCACCTATATTGAAAACAGGCCCCGCATTGTATGCTGATGAGAGTTGTATCAATAGCTTGAAATATGCAGGGATAGATCTTGTTACATTAGCAAATAATCACATATTGGACCAAGGATATAATGGACTAAAAAACACATTGGATCTTTGCAACAAAAATAAAATAAATACTGTTGGGGCAGGCTTAACAAGAAAAGAAGCAAGTTCAATATTTTATTCTGAAATAAAGAAAACTACAATTGCCTTCCTCTCTATAGCAGAAAATGAATGGTCTACTATACAGGATAATGAATATGGAGCAAATGCCTTGAATTTGGTTGATAATTATAATTCAATAATTGAAGCAAAAAAAAATGCAGATATAGTCATTGTTATAGTACACGGAGGATATGAAACTTACAATTTACCAAGTATCCGAATGCAAAGAACATATCGCTTTTTCATTGATGCCGGTGCCGATATTGTAGTTGGACATCATACGCATTGTGTTAGTGGCTATGAATACTATAAAGGCAAACCTGTTGTTTACAGCTTAGGGAACTTTGTTT
>BNTV01000067.1 GCA_025996865.1 Bacteroidia bacterium | reverse complement strand
GCCTTTAATACCGCAAAGGTAAGCATTTTATGCGAGATATGCTAATCTTTATGAATAAAGATTCATTTGTGTTTTATTGCAAAAATAATTGTATATAAAGCGTTTATAAGTTTTCGGGCAGACACTAAATATTAAATTGAGGTGCTGAACCCGGAAGACCGTAAGGTCTTCTACTTGGGTAACCCCGGTGCAAGCGAAGCGCAGCCCGGGGTAGAGCGACCCCTCATCACCCCCTCAACTCCGTATAGGAGTTGAACTTATTTACATCAAAAATCAGCAAGAACACCATAAAAAGGAAAGTTTTGTTGACGAGATAAGGTGTCTTTTCAAAGAGAATGAAATTGATTTGGATGAAAAATGGTTTTGGCAGGACGAATAAATTCAACTCCTGTCGGAGTTGATGGGATGATGAGGGGTTGCTCTACCCCGGGCTGCGCTTCGCTTGCCGCGGGGTTACCCAAATAGAAGACCTTACGGTCTTCCGGGTTCAGCACCTCAATTTAATATTTAGCCAAAAAAAACGGATATTCATAAAAATTTTATTACTTTTGCAACTTGTAACTTAATTATTAATCAAATAGAGTTATATATGAAGCGCTTGAATGTTTTATTGTTGTTATTATTATTAGTTTCCGTATCTTTAGTAGCTCAAACTAAGGTCATTAAGATGAGTGCAACCAAAAGCGCCGACTATGGTGTACAATACTTTCTGCCTAAAACCGTTTTGACAATCAGTGTAGAATACAGCAAAATCACTCAAAAGGCAGGCCTGTATGCCAAATATGCAGGAACATCTTTGGGATTGGATGAAAAATCCGTTATTCAGGAAGATCAAATCTATTATATTTTAGACAAAATAAGCGTTGAAAGCAAAGGCATTCCCGACAAAAAAGAATCTTATCTGGTAGAATTTAAATCAAAAACGACCGCTCCTTTTGTCTATCTGACCGAAGATGGGTTGATTTGCACCATCAATGCCGAATACGAAATACCGAAACCGGCTCCGCAGAACGCCAAAACCGGAGATGATTCCAAACTGCCGGTTGTGAATGTGGAATCCCTGTTCACGGAAGAATACCTGCGAGCCGGCTCTCCCCTCACAAAAGCCAAAGTGGCTGCCAAACGAATCATCGAATGGCGTGAAAGCCGTAACGATTTGCTGACAGGCAATGCGGAAAACGCTCCTCGCGACGGAGAAGGAATAAAAATAGCCCTTGCCAACCTTGAAGCGCAAGAAAAGGCGATGATAGAGCTGTTTACAGGTACTACAACGGTAGAGAAATTTGATTCCGAATTTGAAGTGGAACCGGTGACCGACCTCAGTAAGGAAGTTCTTTTCCGCTTTTCGAAATATTTAGGGATTGTCGATGCCGACGATTTGAGCGGAAGTCCTGTCTATATCAACGTTATCAAAACGGACGAGGGAGATGAAAATATTGAAACGGATCCCAAAAAGAAAGCCAAAGAACCGGAAAGCATTGTTTACAATCTGCCGGGAAAAGCCTCTGTTGAAGTGTTTTTCGGATTAAATTCCCTGTATAAAAATACGATTCAGATTGCCCAGTTCGGGAGCAAGCAAATTTTGGCTACTTCTTTATTTGATGACAGGAAAGCGCCGGTGAAAATTTATTTTTATCCCCATACGGGAGCTATTAAGCAAATTGTACAATGATGAGAGATTTAACACGGAGTTGCACGGAGAATATAAAATATTTTATTTATGAAACGAGTTGTTTTTTGTTTTTGTTTGTTATGTGTGTTGGTTTCATGCAGTGAAAATCCTGCTATTCAATGGATTGTAACTACGCCTGATGTTTCTTGGGAACAACAGAAAACAACAGGTATCGAGTTTCCGGGAAACAATGTTCCCAATGCTCCCGATGTAATCGTTGATGTTACCCGGCCTCAACAGACAATGGATGGTTTCGGAACTTGTTTTAACGAATTGGGTTGGACTTCTTTGAGTATATTGTCCGATGTGGATAGAGATGCGGTTTTCAAAGAATTATTTGCACCGGGTGTCGGCGCTAATTTTACGATTTGCCGGATGCCTGTCGGAGCAAACGATTTTTCCAGGAACTGGTATTCGTATGATGAATCGGCCGGTGATTTTGCGATGGACAGTTTCAGCATAGCCAACGACAAGGAAACGCTTATTCCGTTTATAAAAAAAGCATTGAGCTATAATCCTGCTTTGAAAATCTGGGCTTCTCCTTGGAGTCCCCCTTCATGGATGAAATACAACAAACATTACGCCTGCAATGTTTCCGATTCATCGACCGAAGAAAAATACAGGAACGACCTGACTCCCGAACAGCGCGGCGCCGAAGGAACGAATATGTTTATCCAAAACGATGCCTGTTTTGAGGCGTATGCGCTTTATTTCGCCCGGTTTATAGAAGCTTACCGGAACGAAAACATTTCCATTTCTATGGTTATGCCTCAGAATGAATTCAATTCCTGCCAGGTGTTTCCAAGTTGTACGTGGACGCCGGAGGGCTTGAATGAATTTGTAGGAAAATATCTCGGACCAAAAATGCAGGAATTGAACGTGGATGTGATGTTCGGCACCATGGAACGGCCGAATGCTTCCCTGATTGATACGCTGTTGAAAGACAAAAACAGCAGCAAATATATTAAAGGTGCAGGTTTTCAATGGGCCGGAAAAGATGCGGTCAAAACGATTCACGAAAACTATCCGGATCTGAAAATTTATCAAACCGAACAGGAATGCGGCAACGGTGCAAACGACTGGAGGCACGCCTGCCATGCATGGGATTTAATGAAACTGTATCTGAGCAGCGGCGCAAACGTGTATGACTATTGGAATACTTCGCTCCTCAAAGGCGGGATGAGCCGTTGGGGTTGGAGTCAGAATTCGCTGGTAGTTGTCGATAAGGACGCAAGATCTTATGACTATACGTATGAGTATTATTTGATGAAACACGTCAGTCATTTCGTGCTTCCGGGAGCGCAACGGTTGAACACAACGGGGGCTTTTTCCAATCTATTGGCGTTTAAGAATACAAATGGAAGCTTTGTTCTTGTTATTCAGAATGATACGGATATAGAAACTAAGCCGCTTATCCGGCTGGATAAGTACCAATTCGCTCCGATACTGCAACCTAATTCATTTAACACCTTGGTGATTTCTCCGGTGTGATACCCCGACTTTTTCATAAATCCTGTACGAATACACATTTGTCCGGTTCCATTGATTTATTCATGTCGGATATAGCCGGTTTACAATAGTAAGGCATTTTTTGCCTGATTGTAGCAATGGAAATAGCGCTGTCAACCTTTCCTAAATAAATGATTGTGCTTTTATCTTTTGTTCTTCATTCTCAATAAAATAATTAATAACTTGTTCTTGTTCTTTAAAATCTATTCTCGCATCAATGGTAAGCAACCGGTTATATAGATATTGTTGTCCTATTTTTGAATGAGTTCTATCCATAAACATGAATAATTCTTGGAAATCTATATCATTCATTATCTGGTTATTTATTATTTGAAATTTATCAGAATGAACTTTGTGTTTGAAATATTGTTCAATTAAATCGAAATTAAAATTTTCTTCTTTGGGACCTTTCCAAAAATAAGGCATGTTCAAGGTTTTTTTACCCCAAATATTGTTAAGTATATTTTTCAACATTTTAATTTTTAAATGTGTACGTATTTTTTCAGAAAAAAATCACTTTTGGAATAAGTAATTGCAAATGAGGAGTTAATTATCAATTCAGACAATCGTGGTTACGGATAAGTTACATTTCAAAACTCTTTCAGCACCGTCGCCCTGTCCTCTTCACGCTTCACGCGCAGGTAGCTCCGGTAACTGCTGAAACCCGCCATCAATACAAGCTCCAGATTGTCTTTTTCGCTGTGGTCGGGCGAGAGGCGCAACCGGTTGAGTTCCTTCAAGCGGCAGCGGTTGATAAGGCGGCTGAAATTCATGCCGTACTCACGATTGACAAGCGCAGATATACTGCAACGGTTGGAATGCAGGTCGACGGCAACGTCCGTTATCCGCAGTTGCGGGTTCAGGTAGGGCTTTTTATCGCGCAGGTAGTGGGCAAAGTTTTTCGCCGCCATTGCGGAGTCGATGTCCGGCAATTCGGCGTCATCGTCAGGCGTAACGATGACATAATTGTCCGAAAGCAGGTTGTAGCACAGTATGGGATAAATAAAAAACGCAGGCAACGCTCCCTGTACGGAAAGCCACGAGCCGGAAAAAACATCCACATTGAACAACATCCCGAAAAGCGGAACCGGTATGGTTATCAGCGTAAGCGCCTGCATAAGCAAAAGCCAGTTCAGGGACGTGCGTTGCGCATCGGCGGAATAATCCTCAATGCTGCGCCTGTAACGGTGTATTCGCAGGATACCGAGAACAGGGTAAAGCGTATTGTAAACAACAAAAACGACACTCGTCAGGATAGCGTAACCTGTTAGCTCCACAACCACCGTCAGCAGGACAGGGACAACAAAATGCAGGCGGTTGAACCGGCTGTGCCGTTCCGTAGCCGTTATAATGTGTACAAAGCGGTAAATCAGTATCTGGTCGAACATCAGCGTAAGCGTGAATACGACAGAATAACGGATAAACACTTCGGGGGCGATAACCTGAAACATCAGCCCCAGCCAGGACAAAGCGGCAACCATAAAGGTAAGCGACAGGAAAAACCGCAACTGCCTTTCCTCCCTGCTTTTCCGGCTGAATGAAATATCAAGCAGCAGCATTACCAGACATACCAGCGCACATGCGGCGGGTATGGAAAAGACCGATGCCTGTATCAGTTCCCTGCTCATTCTTTATTCTTTTTAGTCCGTTGATACTGCCTTTTCGCCGTAAATCCCGCCTTACCAATCAGTTTGGAAATATTTTTCTCCTTATTGGAAGGCAAAGCCTGCAAGCGTTCAAGTTCCCTCATCCGCCACTGATTCAGAAAACGGTTGAAATTCATGCCATACGCCCTGTTGATAAACCCCGACATGACGCTGCGGTTTACATCCATCGCCTCCGCCAAATCCGTAATCTTAAAATCCGTTTGCAGGTACGGCTTTTCCTTGCGGAAATAAGCATTCACCCGCCGGCGCGTCAGTTTGCTCGAATGAAACCGGCGGTCGTCTTCCGGCTCCCCGCTTTCTTCATTTTTTTCGGCTTCCTCCTCCTTCGTTTCCGCTTCTTCCTCCGGCTCCGGGTACACGACATAAGGCCGGTATTTGCGGCGGATAATATGGAAAGTCAGCACAATCATCTGTCCCGATATATTAAAGGCGGCAACCGCCATCCACACGGAGGTGATACTGCTGTCTCTCGGCAAAAGGAAGAATATTATGGAGGGAGCTGCAAAAGCCACAGACAGAGCAATCAGGAATACCATCCAGCGGGCAGGTTTGCGCACCGGAACGTCCGCACCATTTGCCCGGCGATAGTAGCGGACAAGCAGGCGGGCGATAAAACCATAGTAAACAAGTATAAAAAGCATCCGCAGTAGCGGAAGTGCTGTAAGAATCCGCGAATAAATTTCGTATTCCCCCGGCAGGACAAGTTTTTTGTCCCTGACAATTTCCACCTGCACATCAAAGGGAACAATCCGCGAACAGACAAGGAACACCGCCCCAATCAGTGCAGGAGCCAGATAATGCCACGGCGGAAACCGTTCCTCCTGTTCCAGCCGCGTCAGGAAACGGATAATGCGGTAAAAAAATACCGGAAAAAGAATACTCCCTGCCAAACAGGGGATATTCAGGTAAACAAATGTTTCGGGAAAAAAGATATAGCAGAAAAGGGTACTCCACCCAAGGAAAATTTGGAACAGGTACAGGACAAGTATGCTTTTCAACGTCTTTTCCTGCCGTGTCAGGCAGTTGCGGCGCGAGAAAGCTGCCAGCGTCATGCACGCCCCTACCGTGGAGACAGGGATGAGCATGACCAGCGCTGTGAGGTAGAGGCGGAAATCCATATTGTCGTGTATGATTTTGCCTTATTGATTGAGTTCCCTTTTCATAAAAGATTCAAGCAGTTTTTTGTCGGGAAGTTTGAGCAGATATTTGGAAACAAACAATTGGTCATCCATTCCGGAAGTTGAATACCTCACCACATCATCATCTTTTTCATCACAAAGAATAATACCGATTGGCAGATTATCGCCTTCTGCCATTTCGTTTTCTTTATAATAGCTAAGGTACAAATTCATTTGTCCGGCATCGGAATAGTCGTACTCTCTTATCTTTAAATCAATTAAAACATTGCATTTCAATATTTTATGATAGAATACCAAGTCAATTCGATAATGCTTATTGTTGAAAGTGATACGTTTTTGGCGTGCCTCAAAGCAAAATCCGGTTCCAAGTTCCAATAAAAATTCCTGTAAATGGGTCAATATTTGCTTTTCCATGTCAGTTTCATTGTATTCCGGTTTTTCGTTCAAATCAAGAAATTCCAAAATGTACGGATTCCTGATAATTTCCGAATTGGTTTCCGGTTTAAGGTTTTTAATTTTCGCAATAATGGCTTCCTTGTTCGTGGACATGACTGTACGGAAAGCAAGCGAAGTATCAATAGCGCGTCTCAACTCCCTGATATTCCAGTTATTTTTAATGGCTTCCACTTCATAAAAAAGCCGTTGCAAGTCATCATCCACACGGATTAATTCGATAAAATGTGAAAATGTCAGTCTGGTCAGCAACAATTCCGGCGGTAAAATCATTTCTTTGTCCAATTCGGCTGACACTGTCAGCCGAATGTTGGAGTCATTCGTAAATGTTTGTAAATCAGATAATTGTTTGTCATTTTTCAATTTGGCTGACACTGTCAGCCAAATTTGCGGATAAGTCGTATAGAACAGTCTGCATGTATTTAATGCCCTTCGATTCAAGCCTTTTAATCCTTTTGATTTCAGCCGTTTGGCTATTTCCTCCAACAAGTTAGCTCCATACTGCGCATGGTCTTCCCCATTTTGCTCATACTCAACAATATGACAGCCGACAAGCCAATTCCTCACGGTTAAGTTTAAATTAATGGCTTTCGTTGCATTATTTTGCAATATGCAATGTGTTTGATAAACATTATTTACCAGTTCCTCAAAATTATTTTTCTCTGTAAGCAACATATCTTTTCTGTTTTTTCCCGCTACAAAAGTAATAAAAATTCCCCAATTTCCCCTCTTTTAATCAAAAAAATAAAATAACTATCTGAAAATCAATGAATAAACACTTCATTTTATGGTCAAATCGTAATCGAAGATAAAAAAAAATATACGATTTGTCACTAAAAAAACACCTCAAATTACGATTTGGCACGAAAATATATACGATATGTCCACTCGATTATTTTTTTGCATGTTATTTTTGTCGCAAAATAGAAAAAATAAGCAATGATACATTAAAAATTAAACACAAATCATGACAAAAAAAGAATCCCCGCGGGAAAATCCCCGCACACAACGTATCCGTAGGGGCGTTGCGCGCAACGCCCCTACACGCAACGCCCCTACACGCACATTCCTCGCGTACATCATCCTGTTCATCACCCTCGCCCTCGCGCCCCTCGCCGCACACGCGGATATGCCGCCGAGCCAGACGGGGCAGCCTTACCACGGCGTGGATTTCGCCGCCTTGACAAACCCCGCCAACAAGGTCTATTATGGCCAGTACAAGCACCGTACCTCGCCCTCAGCCAGGGACAGCGAAACCCGCCCCGTCCTGTGGCGGACGATGGGCGAAGAAGCCTCGGACGGCAAGCTAAGCCTGTTCAGCGAGTATGTGCTGGATAACCATACCTTTCACGGGACATCCGTCAACGGCTCCAATTACTACCCCAATTCAGACATTCACAAATGGTTGGACGTCGCGTTTAGGGATGAAATCTTTTCCGCGACTGAGTATAGCAGCGCGGCGGATCCGGAAATAGTGACCGGCATCCATCACGCCATAACTGGCAACCCAATAACGGGAAGTTACAGCGTCGACGGTTACACTTACCCGTCAGCCTTACCGTGGAGAATCGCCGTCAGCAGAATATATCTGCCCTGGAGCATATTTGGACTAACTAATGCGGGAGTGTACTGGACGGCGGGGAATAACGCGCCTTCGGGCAGACTCGGCACCAGTGCGGAAAGCATAGGAACATACAGAAACGGAACAACTGTCGCTTACTGGACGCGGACGGCAGCCTATAACAACGCCACGCAAGTACTTAACGTCACTACCAACGGCTCTATCGTATCACCTGGCACTACTGCTACTTCCTTGCTGGGCGTCCGCCCCGCTTTCAAAATAAAACCGACCGAAGTACTCTTTGCGTCTGAAATCAAAACCTCCGCCAATACCGCAAACGGAGAAACGAATGCCGACGGCACAAATTACGCCGCTCCGGCTGCCGGCACAAAAAATTTCAAATTGACGATTCTCAATAGCGCGCTGACAATGGGGACGGTAACGGCAGGCGGCGAAACAATACCAACCACCGGTACCGCGCCGACCAAAACGGTAGCCCCCGGCAGCACGGTAACCGTAACCGCAAGCAGCGCGACTGCCGGCACAATCCTTACCTGTAAAATCGTGAACAGCAGCGGCGACATTGTGGGCTACGGGCAAGGCTCCAACACCTCCCTCACGCTAAACGCCAAAAACCTGTCCGGAGCGAACCTCGCGGTCGGCAGCTACACCATCTATGTCTGGGCGCAGAAAAACAACGATAAAATTTCACACGAAGGCTCCTCCCCAAGATATTTCACGCTGAAAGTGGCTCCGCCTAACGCGGCACCCCCCACCATCGGGACGCAACCCACCGGCGCAAGCTACGTGCAGGGCGTAGCCGCAACGCCTCTGACGGTAACGGCAACAGTAAGCGACGGCGGAACGCTCTCCTACCAGTGGTACAGCAACACGGCTAACAGCACAAGCAACAGCACGTCCCTCACAGCCACAGCCGCGAAAACCGCCAGCTACACTCCGCCCACCACAACGGTAGGAACGAGGTATTACTACTGCATTGTAACCAACACCAACAACAACGCCATAAACAAAACCGCCACGGCAACGAGCACTATTGTGGCGATAACCGTAAACACGCGTGTCGATGCGGCAACCCCGGTCATCGGGACGCAGCCGGTCGGCGCGAACTACACGCAGGGCGCAACCGCAACGCCTCTGACGGTGGCGGCAACGGCGAGCGACGGCGGCACGCTCTCCTACCAGTGGTACAGCAACACGACTAACAGCACAAGCGGCGGCGCCTCCCTCGGAGCGGACAACGGTGCGCGAACCGCCGGCTACACCCCGTCCACCGCAACGGGGGGAACAAAGTATTACTACTGCGTGGTAACAAACACCAACAACAGCGTCAACGGAACCAGAACCGCCACCGCCACAAGCAACACGGCGGAGGTAACGGTCACCGCGGGTCTGCACGTAAACGGCGGCGATTTGCTGACTGCGCTTGCGGACGTCAAGAACGCAATAGTGTCCGCGCTAAGCTCGAACGCCACAGCCACCGTTACCGGCGGGCTTTCCGGCGTGACGGAGACGCTGACGCTTACCATACCTGCCGGAAAAACAGTCGTGTGGCAAGCCAACCTTGAGGGTTCGGCGGCAACCTTAGTCAACATTTCGGGCGGCGGAACGCTTGACGTGGCTGCAGGCGGCTTGCTGAAAACCTCCGGCAAGAGCGAAACAATAGCTGTGGGCGCGAATACCACCGTAAAGGTGAGCAGCGGCACGGTGGACGCCACCAACAACAGCATCGCCGAGGCCATCTATTTGAATGGCACGGGCGCAAGAGCCGAGGTAACCGGCGGCGAAGTAAAAGCGGTTTCCACCGGTATTGAATGTAGGGATGGCGGTATCGTCAGCGTATCGGGCGGCACCGTCAGCTCAAGCGCGGTCAACGGCAGCGCGATTGACGTGTATGGTGCGTCAACGGTAGAAATCAGCGGTAATGCTACTGTTACAAGTGCGGCGGGCTTTGCAATTAATGTCAACCACCGCTCCACGGCTGTGGTGTCCATTAAAGGCGGCACGGTTACAGGTCAAAATCCGATAGAGGGCGGCAGTATTATAGTTAGCGGCGGCGCACTTTCCGGTACAAATACTGGTGCGATTATGCTTTCTAATAACGCCAATGCTTTCATCCTCGGCGGCACGATTACTGCCGGCGGTAGCGTACCCATTTCCCGCATCACTTCCGTTACCACTCACACCGGCGCGGCATACTACATCGGCGAACGCGCGGCTTTGTTCAACGACACCTTCACGCCCGGCACCAACCTGTTCAAGTTCGACGGCGCGCCCGCGCTCACCGCAAACGGCGCTGCCTATACTTACAACGGCACAACGCCGTCGGCTTACCCTGTGGTCGCCGCGCTTTGGGTTCAGTGGCTGGATTTGAGAGGCGCAACCGTAACCGCCTCGGCAGGCAATCCGACTGTGAATACAACCGAGAGAACCGTCACTTTCGACAAAACGGTGAACGACCCCGCCATCACGCTCACGGTAACAGGCGCGAAAATCGGCGGAACGAATATCCCCTTCGACTTCACCACGGCGGCTTTCGGCGTGAACACGACGGGTGTCGGACTGAGCGTCAACGGCGGCAATTTGCTGACTGCGCTTGCGGACATCAAGAACGCGATAGAGTCCGCGCTAAGCTCGAACGCCACAGCCACCGTTACCGGCGCGCTCTCCGGCGTAACGGCAGACCTGACGCTTACCATACCCGCCGGAAAAACGGTTGCCTGGCAGGCGGACTATTCCGGCAGCAATAGGGTTTATATCAACGGCTCAGGCACATTTGAAATCGCAAGCGGCGGCAATATCACGAGTTCCCATAACTCTTATGCACTTACTTCCGGCAACGCATCTGTTATTGTGAAAACGGGCGGCGGCGTGGAGAATACCGGCAGTGGCGGCACCGCGATATACGTTCAGGAAAATGCCTCCCTCACCGTGGACGGCGGTACGGTAAGTGCACAAAGCCGCGCGATAAACGCGAACGGCAACGCTACCGCGACTGTCAAAAGCGGAACGGTGGAAAGTGCCGGCTCCGATGCGATTACAATCAGCAGCAACGCTACTCTTGCCATAGAGGGCGGAACGGTGAGAAACACGGGTCTGACAACAAGCGTCGTCATTATTTACGACAATTCCACCGTCTTTGTGTCGGGCGGCACGATTGCGGCGGGCGGCATACAGAGAAATGCAAGCGCAGTATCCGCGACAGGCTACTACACCGGTGCAAACTCAGCGGCGTTCAAGATGGACGGAACGAATAACTTCACGGCAACCAATCTGTTCCAACTCGATGCGCTCACGATTCAACCTGCTTACAACAGCGAAACGCCGTCGGAAACCCCGGTGGTCGCCACGCTTTCGGACAAGCTGAATTTGACCAACGCCACCGTAACCGCCTCGGCAGGCAATCCGGCTGTGAATAAAGCCGCGAAAACCGTCACTTTCAACCAACCGGTGAACAACCCCGCCATCACGATTGCGGTAACAGGTGCGAAAATCGCCGGAACGAATATCCCCGTCAGCTTCACCACAGCGGCTTTCGGCGTGAATGTTGCGGGAGAAGTAGGACTGCGCGTAAACGGCAGCAATTTGCTGACGGACGTCACGACAATCCAAACGGCAATCACCAACGCGCTGAACACAAGCAACGTTACCGTTACCGTAACAGGTGCACTCTCCGGCGTGACGACAGACCTGATTCTTACCATCCCTGCCGGAAAAACGGTTGCTTGGCAGGCAGACTATTCCGGCAATAATAAGGTTTTAATCAACGGCTCAGGCACATTTGAAATCACAGGCGGCGGCAAGATAACGAGTTCCAATTCCGATGAGGCGCTTTATCTTTACGGCGAAGCGTCCGTTTTGGTGGGCGCGGGTGGCGTCGTGGAGAATACCTATGCAACCGGCAATGCGATAATCGTTGACGCAAATGCCTCTCTCGCCATCACCGGCGGAACGGTGCGAAATACGAATGCGTCGGCAAACGTCGTCCGTATTTACGGCAATTCCACCGTCTTTGTGTCGGGCGGCACGATAGCGGCGGGCGGCATACAGAGAAATGCAAGCGCACCATCCGCGAAAGGCTACTACATCGGCGACCGTCAGGGGCTGTTCAACACCACAAGCGGGAATAAATTCACATTCGGCACCAACCTGTTCCAACTCGACACGTACACGCTTAACGCTGCTTACAACAGCACAACGCCGTCAAGCGTCCCTGTGGTCGCCACGCTTTCGGCAAAGCTGGATTTGAGCAACGCAACCGTGACGGCCTCGGCGGGCGATCCGACGATAGATAAGGCCGCGAATACCGTCACTTTCGACAAAATTGTGGATAACGCCGCCATCACGATTGAGGTGACAGGCGCGAAAATCACTGGGACAGATATTCCCGTCAGCTTCACGACGGCGGCTTTCGGCGTGAATGTTGACCCGTCGACCTTCACCCTCACCCTCGCCAAAGGCCGCAACTGGTATCTGAGCAGCCCTGTAGCAGCCGCTAAAGCAAATACGGCATTTGCCGCCGCCGGCTTCGTGGAATACTACGATGAACCGCGCACTACGCCATATAGCGCATCCGAATCGACAATGGACGGCTGGGTAAATATCGCAGGCAGCGCGAACACACTTGTTCCGGGCAAAGGCTACGTTGTCTATGCCGAAGGTGAAGGCGAGGTAACTTACACGTTCACAGGCATACCGAATACCGGAGATGTGGAAGTTCCGCTTACCCGTACCGCAGACGTAACTAAAGAGGGCTTCAACCTGGTGGGCAATCCGTACCTGTCATATATCGACTGGGACGAGGTAAGTTCGGTAAACGGCAGCGTCGTGGAGCCGACAATCTGGTACCGCACAAAAACCGATGCCTATCAGTTCTATACATACAGCAGCGAAAGCGGATTGAGCGATCCTGTTTTGGAATATCCGTTGCAGTATATTCCGCCGATGCAAGGTTTCTGGGTGCGCGCCAACAATGCAGCAGGCACATTTAAATTTACCGAAGACGCAAAGCGTAGCAATGAGACGGCAGGGGCAGGCAACGGAAACATACTCAGACAGGCAACCGGCAACCAACGCCCGCTTGTCCGCCTGCAACTGGCAGATGGCGGAAAAACAGACCGCGCCGTGATTTTCGCGGACAAAAATGCGAAAGATGGTTTCGACCGCTACGATTCCGGAAAAATGTTCAGTTCGGATGCGGCGATTTACACGGTAGCCGGGAATGAAAAGTTGATATTCAACGGGCTGAGCGCTATAAGCGCAGGAACTGAAATCGCGCTCGGTTTTTCTACCGGTCACAGCGGGGAATACAGTATCGCGGCGATAGCCGTACAGGACCTCGACGGCTTTGACGTAATACTGAAAGATAACTCACAGGCCACCGAATTCAGCCTTACCGACGGTGAAGCCTACCGGTTTACTTCAGGGATTACGGATAATACGTCACGTTTCAGCGTGATTTTACGGGAGCAAAAGAGCGTGACTGATGTTGTCCCTGTCAACGGAGAAGTTTCGGTGTACGCCTCAAATAATACGCTGTATGTGCAGTCGCCTGTAGCGGTGAAGCAGGTACGGGTTTACAACCTTGTCGGCAAATTGCTGTACAGCACGAAGGAAAGCGTTATAAATAATGTAAGCTCCGGCATCTGTATCGTAAAGGTAGAAACCGAAAACGGTACGGTAAGCAGGAAAGTGATAGTGAACTAAATAACTAAATAAACAAACAATTAAAATTATTCAAAAAATGGAACAAAACGAATCGGCACGGCAAACAGTCGTGCAAGCTCCGGAAACCTATGTGGCTCCGGCAATAGAAATCATTGAAGTGGAAGTGGAAAAAGGTTTTGCGCAAAGCGATCCAAGCCCCAGCCCCGGTCGTCGCGAATGGTGAATAAACGTCATTTACACGATACTTACCGGATTGCCGGGCATCTTATAACGGGTTTGCCATCGCTGAAACAGGAAAATCCGGATATTATTCCGGGTTTTTCCTGCTTTCATCCGGAAAAGGATATACAAAAGGAAAAGCCATTGCTACGTTTCGAAACGGGTATCCCATTATCCGACCGGGCAACCGAACCGCAGCACAGTTTTATGTTCGAACAGTTCATTTGTGATTTTTCGAGCGACAAAGATGTATATCTTTTCCGCATGGTTTCACAGGAAAACAATAAATGCTACCTGACAGAAATTCACCCCGATGGCGATGTATTCCGGGCTTTCGGCAACTTTGACAATGAGGCGCCCGGCTATGTCCTTCGCTTTGCCGTCTGGATCGCTTTCGGCGTAGCGGCCGTCCACCGTCAAACGGTAGCTATTCATTCGTCTGCTGTAATGTGCGGCGGGAAGTCTGTTCTTTTCCTCGGCGAATCGGGCACAGGGAAGAGTACGCATACGCGGCTCTGGCTCGATAATATTCCCGGTACGGAGTTATTGAACGACGACAGTCCGTTTATGAACGTTAGCGGCGATATCCGCGTTTACGGCTCGCCCTGGAGCGGAAAAACGCCCTGCTATAAAAACCGGGATACGCCTGTGGCCGCATTGGTGCGTTTGCGGCAGGCGCCCTGCAATAAAATCCGGAAGCTGAACGGCCTGGAAGCGATTGGCGCTGTTTTGCCCTCGTTTCCACCCGCGTTCTCTTATGACAAGACATTATCGGGCTATATACACAGCATTCTTTCCAAAATATTGCAGAAAACGCCCGTTTACGGTTTGGATTGCCTACCCAGTGCGGATGCGGCTGAATTGGTGTTCAATACCTTGAAAGAAGAGGGAAGCTTATGATTGAGATTACCCAAGAATGGCTATTCAGCGAAGCGAAAGGCTTCCTGTCCAAAGGCGAAAGCGTAATCATGCGCGGATGCGGCAATAGCATGAACCCTTACCTGAGAGCAGGAACGGACGCAGTCATATTAAGTCCTTATCATCCTGAAGATTTGCAGGCAGGTGTTATTGTACTCTTTTTTTACCATGGCAGATACCTCCTTCACAGGATTACCGGGCAGCTGGATGAATATTTCGTTATGCAGGGCGACGGCGTTTGCAAAAATACCGAAATCGTGCCGGTACGGGATATTCTTGCCGTAGTGCGGACGATTGTCCGTCATAACGGAAAAGAAGTTTCCGTGCAAAGCCCGGAAGCCCGGCTATACTGGCAATGCTGGCGGCGTTTACGGCCTTTCAGACGGTATCTGTTGTGGTTATGGCGGAAATTCAAAATTTAAATAAAAACAATATCAAATATGAAAATTAAAGAGGGATATATGATAAAAACAATAGGCGGCGAGCGTGTCGTTATCGTTCAGGGGCGGACCGGAATGGATTTGACAAAAATCATTTCATTCAACGCCGTGGCGGAATGGCTTTGGAACACGTTTTCAGGTATTGATTTCACTGAAAATGAAGTGGCGGATATATTAGTGAAACAATACGGAATGGATGCGGGGCAGGCTGCCGCAGACGCTCATCAATGGACTGTTCAATTGACGGATACCCGGTTGCTCGAACTATGAAGACAACAGATAAACGCCTGTTGGCTCTCCTGCGGACAGCAGCTATGGGCAGTTCACCCCCTTGTGAAATCTTTGAAAACATGACGGAAGATGATTGGCGTACACTCTATCAACTGGCAGTGCATGGAGGCGTGGTAGCTGTCGCTTATGACGGGATACTTCGGTTACCTTCGTCATTGATGCCTCCGAGAAAACTCCGGCTTGCATGGGCCGCTACTGTTGAGCATATCGAGCAAAAATATGCTCATGCATGGAGTGTAGCCGCGGATTTGGCCGGGCGTTTCGGCGAACACGGCATCCGCATGCTGGTGATGAAAGGCTTGAGCCTGTCGCAATACTATCCCGCCCCTTCCCGTCGCGAGTTTGGCGATATCGACATCTATCTGTTCGGGGAAAAAGAGCAGGGAGACAAACTGCTCCGGTTATGGGGCGCTAAAGAGAACCGGTCGAGCGATAAACATTCTTCGTTCGTTTGGCGAGGGCTTTTGATAGAAAATCATGCCTGTTTTCTGACAATGAACGGCTCGGCGCTCAATCGGGACTTGAACGACAGGCTGAAAAAAACAGTTGAAGCGGATCACGGATTTTCCCGGGCAGGACAGCCTTTATTTCCTTCTGTTGATTTTACCACGCTTTTCTTCATGGCTCATGCCGTTAACCATTACGTTTCGGGTCATTTGGTGTGGCGGTATTTTTGCGACTGGGCCATGATACTTCGCCGCCTCGACGGGAAGTGGAACATGCAGGCGTATGAGGAAGCTTTGGGCCATACAGGGTTCCGTTCCTTTGCCGATGCCGTGACGGCCGTGACAGTAAACGAATGGGGACTGCCTTCCGGAATTACGCTTGCTTTTGAACGGCAACCGGAACTGGAAGCGCAACTGCGGAAAGAACGCCTGCTTCTTAAAACTCCGATCGACAAGGATATGCCTGTATTACGGCTTGTAATCTTCAAGTACCGCCGTTTCATGGCGCGCCGGTGGAAATACAGGTTGATTGGCGGGAGTTTCCGCTGGAGGATCATGCAGTCCGTTCGTTATCACTTGCGTTATCCGCAAAGTATATTATGGAGGAAATAAGCGGCAGTTTGAAAAACATTCGCCGGATATTGCGTCTGCTGCCTGTGAAATACCGGAAGCGAGGAATATGGGTAGCCGCTTCGGTTTGTTTGCGCGCTTTGCTTAACTTTATAGGACTGACAGCCTTGATTCCGCTTATAACATCAGCTATCGAACCGGAAAAAGGAAGTTCGCTGCCGCTTTGTCTGGCTGTCTTTGCTTTTATTGTCTTCAAAAATATGGTGAACGTATGGCTGGGAGGCGTTCATATACACTATATCAATCAACTGTACTGCCATTTTTCGGAGAAACTGTACAAAAGTTATTTCCGGAAAGGCTTGCTGTTCGTCAAGCAAACGCCATCCGATTCCCTGTCAAACAGGATTAACGGCGTATGCTATCGTTTTTCGCAATCTATCGTTTCCCAGCTTTTTACGGTAAGCGGTGAAGCGTTGCTGCTCTTTTTTATCTGGACCGGTTTGTTCATCTATTCGTATCAGACGGCTTTATGGCTGTCCGCCACTTTGTTTCCGGCGCTTTGGATCTATCTTTTCGTCATACGCAAAAAACTGCGGCTGTATGGACAGGCTGAAAATGAAATACACTGGAAACAATGGCGTTTGGTAACGGAAACTTTCAAAGGGTATGCCGAAGTTACGCTTAGCCACGCTTTCCCTCTGTTCTTTAAACGATTCAAAGCGGGACTGGAAGAAATTACCCGTTACCGGGAACACAGTGACAGGATACACCGGTTGCCCGAAAGCATGATGGAGATCTATATCATTGGCGGATGGATCGTGGCGGCGCTCCTCAGTAAAGGCGGAAATGATTTAAAGCTCACGTTGGGTATAATAGCCGTGGCTACCGTGAGAATGTTGCCTTCTGTACGTAATTTGCTCAACGGATGGGTTTTGCTGAAAAATAATGCTTATACCATAGATATTGTAGGCGATGCCTTACTTAGTGAAGAACAGGAAGGCGAACCCGCGCTTTCTCTTCCCTTTTCGTTTTGCCGTCAGATAGAAATACGGGACCTTACTTTTGCCTTTACTGATGCAGGGGCCGGAGAACAGGCCGTTATTCGTCATTTCAATCTCATTCTGCATAAAGGGGAACGTATCGGAATACGTGGAGCATCGGGTGCCGGCAAAAGTACGCTTTTTAACCTGCTCTTGGGCTTTTATACGCCGCAACAAGGCGAGATATGTATTGATGGTGTACGGCTTGACTGTCAAAACAGAAGCGAATGGCACCGGATAGTAGGCTATGTTCCACAGGATGTATTTATTTTAGACGGCACACTGGCTGAAAATATCGCTTTGGGCGAAGAATCTATAAATGAAGAACGGCTCAAACAGGCCTTGCGACAGTCGAACCTCGATGAGTTTGTCCGTAGCCTGCCCGAAGGTATTCACACGCCTATAGGAGAAAACGGTTGCCGGCTGTCAGGCGGCCAGCGCCAACGTATCGGTATTGCCCGCGCGCTGTATAAACAAGCTGAGGTTCTTTTTTTCGATGAAGCGACGTCATCACTCGATTCGCAGACAGAGCAAGAAATAACCGGCGCCATAAACAGGCTGTCGGCAGGAAGTCGGCAACTGACCATTTTAATCATCGCTCACCGTGAAACATCGCTTGCCGGTTGCGATCGGGTTGTGGATTTATCGTAAAGGAAGGCGTTCAACACATTCGCGGCGTGTATATCGTTACATCAGTAATCTCAAGGAAAGTATTTATGCCGACATTCAGAAAATTGAATTGTCGGAGAGTGATATTTCTCAGAAGTCGTTGAAAATAATTCAAGTGCTGGAGAAAACCTTTGAAGATTTAAAAACATTCATTTTGGATTATACTTTCAAAGACCAAACGAAAGAAAAAAGTCTAAATGACTTCACTTAGGTACCCCATTTACCAATAAAAACTGCTTGAACTCCTCCACACTGTCAATCCCTCTCGTAGTCGCCATGCGTTGTCGCAAATCTTGCAGAAAAACCGTTATTAGTTTGTCCGATAGTTCGTAGCCCAAACTGTCGGCGAAATAACGAATGGATTTGTTGCCGGAATATTTACCTAAAACAAGTTCCCTGTTTCCGCCCAACAACTCCGGCGGAAACAGTTCGTAAGTAGTAGCGTTTTTCAACAAGCCATCCACATGGATGCCCGATTCGTGATTGAAAATTTTGTTGCCAACGATGGGTTTTCTTTCCGGAATAGGACTGCCAATCCACGAGGCAACGGTATGGCATAGTTTTTTTAAGACAACGAAATTAAATCCTTGTATGTCTTTGTGAATGTATTGCAAAATACCGGCTATCTCTTCCAAAGGAGTATTGCCCGCCCTTTCGCCCAAACCTAAAATAGAACAGGAAATGACTTGTGCGCCGTTTTCCCAAGCGCTTAAAGCATTTGCTGTAGCCAATCCAAAGTCGTTGTGTCCGTGAAAATCAATGGGAATCGTGAGTTCTTCTTTCAATTGGCTGATGGTTTGGGCTACGGAAGAAGGTGTCATGATGCCGAGCGTATCGGCTATACGAACCCGTTTCGCACCCAAATCTTGTGCTGTCCGAAATATTTTTTTGAGAAAAGAGAGGTCTGTCCGGGAAGCATCTTCTGCGCCAAAAGAAAGTGTGGCGCCTTGATTGAGGGCAAAAGTAAAGACTTTTTCCATCTGCGGAATCACCCACTCCTTGGTTCTATTCATTTTCTGCTCCAGCATCAAGTCGCTGGTAGGAACGGATACATGAATATGGCTTACTCCTGCCTCCATCGATGCTGTTACATCGTTTACCAGCAAGCGATTCCACGACAGAATTTCGGCTTGGAGCGGCAGTTGAGTCAGGCGTTGCAAGCTCTTTTGCTCTGCCTTCCCCATAGCAGGAATGCCCGCTTCGATAATATCCACCCCCAAGGCATCTAAAGCCTTCGCGATATAAACTTTTTCATCATCTGTAAAATACAGACCCGGCGTTTGTTCGCCGTCGCGCAAAGTGGTATCTAAAAATATCGGATTCATAACTATATAACGCAAAAAATCAAATTTTTATTGCGAAATATGAAATATTTCGCAATAAAAATATATCTTTGCAATCTAATTGCAGAAAAAGCGAGCTTTTTAATACTTTGAAATATTGCAATCTGCATAATACTAAAAATCTATGTTCTGCGAAAAAAGAGGAAAAATTTGCTATGCTGAGTCCGATTTAGAGTTTTTGGTAAACATAAGTAATATCATTAGCCTTAGCGAAGATCTCTACAAAAATTTAGAAGTCCTTCTGAAAGAGCTATGTCACTTTATGGGCGCTCAATACAGCATGATTACCATTGTCGATGCCGGCCAAGAAAAGATCATGATTGGCGCCGCTCACGGACTGACGAAAGAGGAACAAAAAAGAGGCACTTACAAAATAGGGGAAGGAATTATTGGAAAAGTAGTTGAATCCGGGAAACCTGTCGTCATCTCCGACATTTCAAAAGAGGCCGATTTCCTTAACCGGACAGGCATGAAGTATTCAAAAGAAGAAACGATGGCTTTTCTTTGTATCCCAATCATTCTGAAAGCCGAAATTCTCGGCACGTTAAGTATTCATATCACCCATCATTTCGACATCAATTTCGACCATAAGATGAAATTGCTCCATGTAATCGGTCTCTTGATCGGGAAAAATGTGTCCATCCATCGCAAGCATATCGAAGAGTTGGAGGAATTGCGAAAAGAGAACGTCCGTTTAAAATCCGACAAACCCAAAAAACCCGACAATATGATTGGCAATTCGTCGCTGATGCACGACCTGTATCAACAGATTGAGCGTGTTGCGCCCACCCACAGTACAGTGATGATTCGAGGCGAAAGCGGTGTAGGAAAAGAATTGATAGCCGAAGCGATACACAAAGCCAGTTTACGGGCATCCAAACCTTTTATCAAGGTGAATTGTTCGGCATTGCCCGAAAATCTGATTGAAAGTGAATTGTTCGGACACGAAAAAGGCTCATTTACCGGGGCGAATACGGAACACAAAGGGCGGTTTGAGATGGCAAACGGCGGCACTATTTTTTTGGACGAAATCGGCGATGTGCCTTTGTCTATTCAAGTAAAACTGTTGCGCGTATTGCAACAACGGCAAATCGAACGTGTCGGAGGCAATAAAACAATCAACATTGATGTTCGCATCATCACTGCTACCAACCGTAATTTAGAAGAAATGATTAAAGAAAATACTTTCCGCGAAGATTTTTATTATCGTATCAATGTCTTTTCTATCTATGTACCGGCTTTACGCGAACGCAAGGCAGATATATCCATTCTGGCCGACCATTTCATCACCAAGCTGAACAAGCAAAACAACATGAATATTATCCGGATTACAAGCACCGCTTTGGATATGTTGATGGTGTATCATTGGCCGGGCAATATACGCGAGTTGGAAAATGTGATAGAAAGGGCGGCGATTCTCTCGACCGATCATGTCATTCACTCTTACCATTTGCCCCCAAGCTTGCAAACAGCGGTTTCGTCCAACACCACTCGCGGAACACTTGTTTCCGCTTTGGCTCAGGCTGAAAAACAAATGATTATCGACGCCTTGATTGCCAATAACGGCAACAGCGCTAAATCGGCAGTGCAATTGGGCATTACCGAACGTATTATCGGCTTGAGAATCAAGCAGTACGGCATTAATCCGCACTCCTATAAAATATAAACCAATGAACACAACTGAAAAAATGAACCGGTAAGACTACATAACACAATGATTATTTTCCTACGAAAATGTAACAAACCCTTGATTTGCGTTACATCTATGTATTATTTAGCATATCCTTTTCTGTATTAATATTCTATTAATAAGCCATATACAACATTGGTCCGATATTTGTATGCCTTTAATTAAAAGAACAATCAAGAAGTGATGCAATTAAAGATACAGAATGCGACTTTGGGTTATCCGCAAAAAGACGTGCTGAAGAATGTCAGTTTGGAACTGCACACCGATAAAACGACCTGTATATTAGGTAAAAACGGTGCGGGAAAGACCACGCTCTTCAAATCTATCTTGGGCATACTTCCGCTGTTGAAAGGGAATATATCGCTTGACGGGAAGAATATCGGCGAATGGAATCGTCGTCAATTTGCTTGTGTGGTGGCTTATGTACCGCAAGCCCGCTCCTTGCCTTTCCCGTTTACGGTGTTCGATGTGGTGCTGTTCGGAAGAACGGCTCACCTGTCGGTTTTCTCGTCTCCCGGTAAAAAAGACCGTTTGATAGCAGAAGAATGTCTGGAAAAACTGCAAATCACGTATTTGAAAGAACGTATTTTCACGCAGTTGAGCGGTGGCGAACAACAAATGGTTATCGTGGCGCGCGCCTTGGCACAACAACCGTCTTTTCTTATCATGGACGAACCCACTTCGAGTTTGGATTTCGGCAATCAACTGAAAATCATCAAGCAAGTCAATAAATTGAAAAACGACTCTTTGGGTATCTTGATGGCTACGCATTCGCCCGACCATGCTTTTATGTGCGAAGCAGATGTGGCTATCGTTCACAACGGCATGATATGGAAACAAGGAGACAGCAAGGAAATAATCACCGAAGAAGTGTTGAAAGACATTTACGATGTGGATGTAAAAGTGTGTAGCATCGGGGCAGATTCTTCGCGAAAGATTTGCATACCGACACTGAATTAGTAAAACATAGGATAAAAATTGAATATGGAAACAAAAGAAATAACCCGTTATCCCGTACATATAGTAGGCGCCGGTCCGGGCGACCCCGACTTACTGACGGTCAAAGCCCAACGACTGCTTGAAGAAGCCGATGTACTCTTTTACGATTGCCTCCCTGCCGAGCATGTGTTGAAATCAGCACATTCGGCAGAAGTCCTTTACATCAATAAACATCCCGAAGCAGGCGAGAAGAAAGAAGATATTCTGGAATACGTAAAGCAATACTACTTGGAAGGGAAAAAAGTAGTGCGTCTGAAAGCCGGCGATGCCTTGATGTTCAACGGCGGTGATGTAGAAGCGCGCATTTTGAAAGAATGGGGCATCCCTTTTGAATTGGTGCCCGGATTAACGGCTGCCGCTGCCGCCTCCAATATTTTTGCCATCCCCACTACGGAGATTCATAAAAGCAATGCCATCGTGAATGTGATTGCTTATGAAATCAATGACGATTATGCACATATACGCGACATCGCCAAGTTGTTCAAACATGGCACTACCATTGCTCTTTACATGGCTTTCGATAATTTGAAAAAAATATTTGAGGTATTTAAGGAAGAGGGCGTAAGAGAAGATATTCCGGTAGTGATTGCCGCTATGGTTTCGTTGCAAAACCAAGATGCAGCCAAGGCTACCATGGATACGGTTTTTGAAGTAATCAACCAACGGGAGATGCTTTTGCCTTTCGTATTCTTTATTGGAGAACATATAGATATTTACAAATAATAATTACATGCTTATGAAAACGTTATTATCACTATCCCTATCGTTATTCTTTTTGTTTGATATTGCTTTAAATGCTTATGCACAAAGCGATTCTATCTCTAATGTTTATACATTAGGCGAAATCAGCGTATTGGGCGTCAAGTCCGGCAAACTCTTGACCGACAAAGTCAATGAAGTGCAGTTTTTAGAATTCAACAAGGTAAATCTGACGGAAGCGGCTAATCTGTTGCCCGGTCTGACTATCACCGATGGCGGTGGCGGGCGCAACGAAGGACAAATCTTTTTGCGTGGTTTCGGTTCCTTGCAAACGCCTATTTTCTACGATGGCATTCCCATCTATGTGCCTTATGACGGCAATGTCGATATTAACCGGTTTACCACTTTCGATTTATCGCAAATTACGGTATCAAAAGGTTTAACATCCGTTTTGTATGGACCGAATACCATGGGTGGAGCTATCAATTTAGTTTCGAGAAAACCTGTCAAAGCCTTTGAAGTAAACGGTATTTCGGGATTGAAATTCAGTGAAGCAGGTTTGAATGGCTACAATCTGTCGGCAAATATCGGCACAAAACAGGAAAAGTTTTATCTGCTCGGAAGTATTTCTTATTTAGATTATGCCTTCCTTTCGCTTCCCAAAAAGTTTACGCCGGGAACGAATGAGGACGGCGGACGAAGAGAAAATTCCGATACGGAAGATTTTAAATTTAGCGCCAAAGCTGGTTATACGCCCAATGCTACGAATGAATATTCTCTCAATGTGATTATTCAGAATGCCGAAAAAGGAATCCCGCTGGGTGTGAATGGCAACGCACAGTATCGTCGTTATCCCGAATACAATAAAAACAGCGTCTATTATCGTTCCAAAACAGCGATGGGAGCAACGACCTCTATGTCTATCACTGCTTTCTATGATAATTTCTACAATATCATGGGGCAATACGATGATGCCGGATACGTGCTTCAGAACAAGAATAATGCTTTCCAAAGCATTTACGATGACTATTCTACAGGCGGTTCCGTTAATTTTGCCTCGTCTTATTTCAGTAACAATCTGCTGAAATTGTCTTTGTATGAAAAATACGACTCGCATAAAGAACACAATGCAGACATTGCAGAGAATACCGCGACCGGTCAGTTGGCAAAAACAGGCGAGCCGATTCAAGAATACTTGGACAATACAATCTCTATCGGCTTGGAAGATGTTTACAGTCTCAACGAACAACTTGACCTGATTGCCGGTATCAATTACAGTTATCGGGGTAATAATCAGGCGCAAGAATATGGCACACATTACCTTACGGGAGAGAAAAATGTAGCATGGGATTTTCCAACCGGCTCGGATGATGCGTTTAATTATCAGTTGGCTGCCGTATATATGCCGGTTGAAAATCATGAAATCAGCTTGTCGGCTTCCCGTAAATCGCGTTTCGCTACGCAGAAAGAACGGTATTCAAGTCGTTTTGGTTCGGCTGTTCCCAATCCGGATTTGGCTTCGGAGTTCAGTTGGATATTCGATTTGAGTTATAAAGGGAGTATTCGTTCCATCTTCCAATACGAAGTATCGGTATTCTATAATGCGATTGACGATGCCATTTATTCCCTGTCTATTCCGGGACAATATCAACCCGATGGCGTCACGCTGATGACCACCAACCAAAATGTGGGCAAATCCTTTGCTACCGGATACGAACTGGCTTTCGGTTATCGACCTGTCAATGAAGTAACTTTAGGCGCTAATTACAGTTTTATTTATCGGGAAAATAAAAAAGACAAAGATTTGAAATTCACCGATGTGCCTGCACATAAAGCCCTGTTTTATGGTAAATTTAGTTTGCCGAATCATCCGAAAACCTTTTTGCATATTGACTGGGAATTGAATAGCAAACGTTACTACACAAGTGCAGGCGAAACTTTGCCGGGCTTTGGTTTGGTCAATGTCAAAATCGCTACGAAAGTATGGAGCGGTTTTAGTTTGGAAGCCGGTGTAAAGAATCTCTTTGATAAGGAGTACTCCTATTATTTGAATTATCCGAGAGAAGGAAGAACTTTTTTAACATCCGTAGTATATGATTTCTAAAAAAATACAACCACCGGCGAGCCAACTATTATGGGTAGCCATTGCAATATTTGCGTTTTCTGCTTGTCAACCCAAGCAGAAAACGCCGGTTGCCGACACCCGTATCATTACCGATATGGCGGGACGGCAAGTGGAAATCCCCAAGCATATCGAGCGCGCTTTTATCGACCGTCATTCGGTGATGATGGTGTATGCTGTCGATACCACCCTGATGGTCAATCGCGTATTTGAATATACAGAAACCGAAAAGAAGTATCTCAAACCCTCGTTTTACGAAGGCAAACCGTATGTTATTGAAGGAGTAGTGGAAGAAATCATCAAACTCAAACCCGATGTTGTCATTTACTCTCAATTTATTACAACGGAGAATATAGCCGAGGTCAATGACTTGCAAGAGAAGATACAATTGCCGGTTATCTTGTTGGACATGGATATTATCCGATACAAAGAAATACTTGCCTTCTTGGGCGATGTATTGGGTAAAGAGGAGGAAACCAATGAGTTGATAAGTTTTATTCAAACCCATATCGACCCGATTTTAGAAAAAGCGAAGACCATTCCCCAAGAACAAAAGAAAACCATTTATTACGCCGAAGGAATGAAAGGTTTGCAAACCGACCCTTCCGGTTCCATTCATAGTTTATTGATTGACCTTTTGGGTGGCATTAATATCGCTCAAACCGATGTATTGCCCGGAAAAGGAATGTCGTCTGTTTCGTTGGAACAACTGTATGTGTGGCAACCCGAAATCATTTTGGTCTGGTCGGGCAATCACGATGGTTTGGATTCTTACAAAGAGATTAAGGCAAATTCGGCATGGAATCAATTGAATGCCGTCAAGAACAATCAGGTATATCAAGTGCCTTGGCGACCATTCGGATGGATAGACCGTCCGCCGGGCATCAACCGGCTGATAGGTCTTGTTTGGCTGTCTAATCTTTTGTATCCCGAAATATATGGAGAAAAAGATTTAACAGCTATCACACAGGAGTTTTTCCAAAAATTTGACCATTATGAGATGACGGAAGATGAAGCTTTGGAGTTGCTTAACCCGCAACCATTGATTTGGGACACGGACAAAGAATTGTATCTGTCGTTACCATAGATAGCGTCGAGGATTTAGCGTTGAAAATGGGCGATGAGGCTTATGCCATTATCAAATCTACCGAAGTGCTGATTGGGAAGTAATATTACTCGCAAATAAATCATCAAGCATAATTTCATTTTGAACAATGCCGGAATGTTTGTTTTTAACAACTCCAAAGATAGTAATGAGCGTTAAATGTATCGCTTTCCGCGTTTTGGATTCGTAGGTGAACACGGCCATATTGTTTGCATCGTATTCGTTGTTTTATATGATTATCCGCATGATGTCCTACAACCTAAAAAACGGAGCATTCGTGGGTGCCAATTTTATCAAAAAAATTTCTTTCATTAGTTGTATAATTCGCTGATTTTCATTATCTTTGTTCTATAATTTC
>BNTV01000066.1 GCA_025996865.1 Bacteroidia bacterium | reverse complement strand
CTTTATCATCAAAAACATAAATCGCTTTGCCCAAAGGGGCATCCAGCAAGTAATACTTATTGTTGTAAAACAACATTTGTTTTATCGACCCCAACATACAGGACTCATTCGTTTCCAAACAAACATATTCTATGTCAGAGATAAATTCCGAAGCATATTGTTTTTCCCTGTAATCAAAGGAGATATTTGCGGTTGCTTCATCACGAACAGCGCTCTTTTTACATGAACTACTTATAATTAGCGCAAATATCAGTATTGCTAAATTTGTATGTTTCATACTATTATTTTATTACACACATAAATATACAAACAACAAAAGAGCGATATTTTTTAGCACTCTTTTGTTGTTACTTAGTTTTATCCACAACATGATAGATCTCCAGGTTGCCAGCAAAGACATGCAACTCCACTTCCAGGAGCACCCGGTTCTACATATTTATAATTAGATCCGTTCGATTCTCCTTGTGCCAACGCTTCCACATTAGCCAAAAAAACATCCGACAAATCACTCTTTTGCGAATTCAAATTTACATTCCATGCAGCCACAGCTGCAATTGCTAAAACGGCGATTCCGCCAAAAATTTTCTTTTTCATATTCTTTACATTTTTTATGAATAGAATCATTTTAAATTTATTGTATCCTAAAAGCTCATTTAGGGCTTTAGCGTGAGAGAAACTTAACGATGTTAAGCCTAAGAGCCAATCAATAGCTTGTATCTATCTTTTCAACAACCGAAACCACGCAGGTTTCAAATTAATTTCGTACTTTTGCGAGAGAAGACAATATTCCGCTCTTTTTTCCTTTTATCGTTTAATTATTGCTCCACCATTCCTCTTTGTCCAGTTTTTATGGAGAAGAAGTAGTTACGGACAAATCAAATTCATAAAAATAATCTTCATCACTGCTATTATATCCATAAAGTTTATTTGTATCTTCATTCACAGCAAATAAATTAATACGTACATCTAAATTATATTTAGCAATTTTCTTCCCTTTCCAGTCATATTTTTCTACGCATGGTTTATATTCGGGCTTTTTACTGTCTTCAAACGAATATCCAAAATAAAGCGCATATAAATATTTATGTCCGGAATAATAACCATTGTAGCAATTAATATTTTCCGCAAAAGATGATAAAGAAGGGTCGGTTGATACCGCTAATTTTTTAGCATCGGAGTTTGTGGAAGTTATTAAATTAAAATTGGTATCGAAAAAATCTATTTTGTTTTTATATTTATACAAAAAGGCAATGCCTTCATCAGAAGCAGATAATACTCCCATATTATCCTGGAAAAAAACCTCTTTTACATCCGGATTTAGTTTTAAGTTATACTCATTAACTTGCATTTGATCATATAAATTAATTTTCCCCAATAAAAACTTCGTAGGTATAGCACTGAATACTAAAAAAGAATCTCTGATTAAATGTATCTGATTATACCCTTGATATTCAGACATCACAAATTCTTTGTTCGGGTTTGTCAGTATGATTTTGTTATCATGTTTTATATCAATTATATTATTATCTCTGCAAATATAGTATTGCCGAATTTTTTTTAAATCGGAAAATCCCCAAATAGTTAATCTATTGGGATTATCGGAAAATATATAGGGGTGCAGAAATTCTCCCGGGCCTTGTCCTTTATGTCCAAATTTATGGATAATCTTAAAATCAGGGAGGGAAAATTGAAATATCATCGAATCACATACCGAGCATGTAAGAAAGAGATAATCACTCACAATGGCCAGTTTATCAGGTTGAAAAATTTCATCAACAAATATTTTCTTGTGCTTTAGTGAATATTCTTCGGGAAAAATATTTTTAGTCGTCTTCGGATGATTATTCAATAATAAATCTTTGTTTTCGAGATAAAAATACATTAATGTATCATCGGATTCTTGTGCTATAATATATCCCTTATTTTCTTTTTCATCAATATATAAACAAGTTATATTTTTTTGGGGATTCAGAACTTTTATCGGATTTCCATCCCAATCTATAACATAAATTTGACTATCTTTTTTTTCTGAATTATTCTTTTTTGAATTATACACAATATAAATATATTTAGACGAACATGAAACAGAAACTATCCCTTTTTCAACATCAGCTCCTTTTTCTGCCGATAATATCTGTCCGGTAGTGAATGTATAATTATATTTACCCATTGGTATTCTTTTCACCAAAGTTGCACAATCAATTTTTGAACTATAATCATATATATCCAACACGTGAGAGGAATAGCCCAAAAATAAGGAACTTGTAGGATGTTTTTCGAAGTTAACCTGATGGAACATCGCACGAGCTTCGACAGGTATCTGTTCTTCGTTACTCCAATAAGCTGGATATTCTCCAAATTCAAGTGTTTTTACACCGGAACCATCAAACAAAGCATATCGCTTTTGATAATAGCCACTTGATATAAATAGAGAATCTGACAAAGGAAACAAACGACTTGCTTCCGAAGGAGTTTGAAACCGTTTTATCATGTTCTTACTTCCATCTAATAAACTATCTGTCAGCATAGAATACAAAAAGAATCTTTGTCTGCAATATATATACAAATTATTGTTATGTATATGTATTTCCAAAGGGCTTATTAATTCATTTGGACCATTTCCAACAGAG
Organism: Bacteroidia bacterium; assembly: GCA_025996865.1. Lineage (GTDB taxonomy): Bacteria > Bacteroidota > Bacteroidia > Bacteroidales > Azobacteroidaceae > Azobacteroides. The sequence goes on along the minus strand of BNTV01000066.1, from coordinate 24,423 downwards.
ATTAACTTTCGAAGCAAATTTTGATTATTTACATCAAAAATATGAATTAAAGAATCGCCTCTAAAATCATTGATCAATAACAGACTGTCATTTTTTAATAGTTGCATTGAAATACCCAATATATCAGGATAGGGTATAGTAAAACATTCTATATCTTCACTTATTTTAAATTCCAAAGTTGATTTCTCTTTATTTTGAGTACAGTTTGAAAAAAAGAAGATGACTCCTAATATAGTAAATAGAATTGTAATATTTTTCATTTTTGAATAATTTTAATAGAGACTGACTGATTCCAAAAGGGTGTACGACAAATTTCCCAATTAGTGTTTAACGATTATCGGTAGATGTCTCCATGCGCCTCCTCGTTCCTCGTTGGCTTAGTCGACATGACGGTAAAACGTTGAGATGTGGGTGGAAGGGAAGAAACGGCGGCGAAGCCGCCGTTTCTTCCCTTCCTTTCCCCTTTTGCAGCCGCGTCATGTCGACCGAGCGCAGCGAGTGGAGACATCTCCTGATAATCGTTAAACACTAATTGGGAAATTTGTCGTACACCCCTTTTATTCCACCCGTAAATATAAATGATTTTTTATTATCTATTTCCATATTTTTAGTTTTTAACTTTTAGTTTTTAGTTTTTTCACCTCTTCCCGCATTTCCTTTATCGCCTGTGACTGTACTTTAGGCTCTTTAGTCAGTACGACAGCTGCCGTTTCGCGTACCTTATCCGGCAAACCCATTTCGTCATAAAGTTTGGTAAGCAAATACCAGGGGTATAAACGGTTGGGTACTATTCGCGCCGCACGGATAAAACAGGTTTCCGCTTGCCGGTAATCTTTCATTGCTTGATAGTTTTTCCCCATGATGCTGTATAACATGGGGTCGCAGGATATTTGCGCCGCTCGATGCAACACTTTGTTACCTTCTTCATATTGTCCTGTGTTTGAAAGACTCCTGCCATATTCAAACAAAAAATTTATCCGGTCGTTTAAGTACGGATACAATCGGGCATACTCCTCGCCTGCATCCCTGTAAAGCCCCGAATGATAAAAATATTGCGCGTGCTTCCATTGCCTGTAAGCCTTGTAAACCGGGTATTGCTTTGCGATGATAAAAAAACTTAGTGTTGAAAATAATATCAACCACAGAGGGCACAGAGGACACCGTGTTTCGTTTTTCTCTGTGCCCTCCGTGTCCTCTGTGGTTTTAACCTGTGCCGCCGCAAGCAAAAAACACAAGACGACCGGAAACGGCAACACACTGAACGGATAGGAAAAACAGGCAAAAACCAGGAGCGCAATCAGAGACCCTAACAGTCCGTATTGCTTGTTTTTCAAATAATTACGAATGGCCAATACAATCATAGCCAGAAACAGCAGCAGGCCTGTGACACCCGACTCGACAGCTATTTGCAGGTATTCGTTGAAACCGTATTCCGGACTTCCGGCCACCAGTTCTTCCGTTTCCGACGCCCGTCCGCTTGCAAAATACGCGGCTTGCGTTTCGCCGTAAGCATCCGGGAAATGTCCCAGTCCCACTCCCAGAGGATGTTCCGTTGCCGTCCGGAGAGCTGTTTTCCACATCAACAAGCGTCCGTCGGCGGAATTTTTTTTCAAGTAATACAGGCCGGTCGAGGCGGCAAACAATAAAAGAATTGCGATTAACATCACCAATCCTCTACCCCTAAATTGGCTAACGCCGAACGTTGTTTCCCTGAAGGGGACTTTGGGCTTTGTGCGATTGAAGAAGACAGTAATATATTTGTTATAATCCTTATAAAGAACAACAGCGCTTCCGGCAATTACCGCCAACCAGCTTGCACGGCTCATGGCGGCGGGAAGAACCAGCAGAATGGCAATGCAGGTTAACAGGCAAAGGGTACAGGGTAAAAGGTAAAAGGCGAAAGACGAAAGTGTTTTGCCCTGTACCTTTAACCTTTTACCTTGCACCCAATAATGCAATGCCAAAGGGAAAGTGACGGCGAGATATCCGGCAAAGGGACCCGGGTTGAAGAAGGAGCCGGTCGTCTTAAACAGATAATGTTGCGAAGCCGTAAAGCCGTAAAGTTGCAGCAATCCCCAGACAGCCTCGACCAAACCGGTAATAACAATAAAACCACACAACACCCGCCGCAGGGGCGTTGCGCGCAACGCTCCCGCAATGATGCGCAGACAAAAATACAAAACAAGCAACAAAGCCAGAACAGTCAATTTGGTCGTGTTTTCAGCGGCATCGTTGAATACCAGTGCCGACAGGTAAATGCTGCCGGCGAAAAGCAACAATAATAAATCCAAAACAGAAAATCGAAAGCGGCTTTTATAACAAAAAGCAGTAATCAATGTGGTAATACTTACCAAGCCCATACTCCCGTAAAACCAGAAATATTTCCCTGAAATCACGCCTTGCGCCAAATCTTTGTTTATGACAAAAACGGTGGACTGTACTAATAAAAAAGGCATTAGAACACAGATGACACGGATAACGCGGATTAGCGCAGAATAATTAAAAAAATCCGCGTAAATCCGTGTCATCTGCGTCATCTGCGTTCCATTCATCATTTAATCGTTTTACAAATTCTTTTCCATCGTATTTTTCCGGTTTTCGGCTCAACGGATTTCCAGACAAGAATCGCCTTGCCGACAATGTGGTCTTCGGGCAGCAAGCCCCAATAGCGCGAGTCGCGCGAATCGGAAACCAGGTCGCCCGCCATGAAATAATAATTCTGTTGGAAAATATAGGTTTGCAGATTCGCCGGGATTTCTTTCCCTGTTTCGTACCGGATTGGATTCCGGTACAGGAGAATATTTGCGGAATCTATCCGGAGGGTATCGCCTTTTTTAGGGACATACAGCGGGCCGAAAGATTTTACATTCCATCCGTACAGGGAATCAAGCGGGAAACAACGGAAAATTTCCGGGGGAATCTCTTCCGGTTTCCGTTGAGAAAAGGCCAGTTGCGCTTCCCTGTTGCCCAATACATCCGGACAGTTTTTCACTTTGTACATACTGTTTTCGATGTAAAACGTATCGCCGGGAATGGCTACGCAGCGTTTGAGGTAATTCACATTCAGATTCAAATCCATTGATTCGTAGGGAAAATTGAAAACCAGCACATCGTTCCGCCTGATTTTCCGGATGCCCCTGAAGCGCTTGACTTCCCAACGGTCGTTCTTTTGCGGGGAAAAGAAATTTTTGATGATCCGCGGGCCGGGGATTTGTTTGTTGACGATGACGAAATCGCCGGGCAAAACGGCAGGCTCCATCGAGGGTGTGGGAATTTTGAAGGAGGCGAACAGGAAAACGCGCATGGCAATTGCTAACAGGATTGCTGCTATTACTACCCTGAACCAGAAGAACAGTTCTTTGAGTAGGGATTTCCAATTATACTTTATGCGTTTCATTCCTTTTTTTGCATTGTTATCATTCTGCTGTGCCGGTAAGTGTCAGTTTCATGGGTGATTCCGCCATGTTGCAATACACTTCGACCGTTTTGCTGAAATGTCCGGTTTCGTCGGGCGTCATTTCCGCGCTGACGCTTGCCGTCCTGCCGGGTTCTACCGGTTGCCTGTCCCAGTTTACATTCGTGCAGCCGCAGGAGGCGGAAACACGGCTGATGATTAAGGGACGGCTTCCGGTATTCGTAATTGTGAAAACAGCTTTGTTTGTACTGCCTTTCCGGATGGTTCCGTAATCGTGAACCGTTTTGTCCGCCCTGGCGGTGGTAAGGATTTCCGGTTCGGCTTCTTTTTTGCCGGTAATCGTTTGCTTGTATAGTTTCCAGATTTTCGGGTTTAATACGGGGTTGCCTATCAGTAACACTTTGTTGTCTTTATCCAGCAAAAAGCATTGGTACTCCGGCTGCTGGGGAAAGTGGTTTAATTGCTCGATGGCATTTTGCTCGTCAATGAATACAGGATAGTTAAACCCGTCTCTTTTGAAAAGATACTCCATTTCCTTTTTATTTTTCGGTTGGAAAAAGAGCAAAAAACTTAACTTGTCGGGAAACAGGCTGTCGGCTTCGGCAATCAACTGTTTCCATTGGAATAATTTCAAACGACAACTGCTGCAACCTACAGAATCGACATACAACAGAACTTTATATTCACTGCGAAATAAATCAAGACAAAGTTGCATGATTGTGTCGCGACCAAGGAAATTACAATTGTAATTATTGGGAAAATGTATTTCTTTACCTTTCCATTCAGTTATAATTTGTTCAATTTCAACTTTCTTCTCGTTTCTATTGCATGCAAAAAATATTAAAAAGACTATATTTAGCAATACAAATTTAATTATTTTCATTGTTTACCTTGATTTTTTAACGAACTATAGAAATTAAAATTCATAATAAAAGATAACGGGATTTGAATCTGCCGGCAAATTCTTCAATATTGTAATCTTATCCAAATCGGGATTCAAAAAATCTTCTTCGCCGGATTGTTCAATGAGCCGGATTAAATCGTTCGCATTCATAATGTTATACAAACCATTGGAATCGGAGCAACTAAACCGGTTTACTAAAAACGGTTTCTTACAGACCAGATCGTCTATCAGAAGAGAAGTTATGCGTGTATCGCCTGTTTGAATATTATGCAAAACAAAAAACGAATCATGCTTTTTTTGATAACAAAAAAGTATAAAATCACCCCATTCTACATAACTATTTATATTGAATGCTACATTTTTGTTAAATAGCTGCCGAAAAGATGTGGCACCTTGATTGGTTATCCGTTCTTCCTTTATTTTGCCTACCTCTTTGGAGGTAATCCAATCTTTGTCTTTCAAAACATAAACAGGTGCTATTCGGTTATCCGAGAAAGAGATAATTGTATCCATAAAAAAATGAATGTATTTGAACGTCCCTTGATTTCTTGAATAGAAAAAACTTTCATTTTCTCTTTGTATAGGGCCATTCCATCCGTTGTTATATTTATGGGGGTCAAGCCAACAGTGGTTTTGTTTTCCGGTGGACAGGTCTATTTCTTGTATCATACATCCGGTTTCCGTTTCGATAATATAATTGATATCGGCATATAACTTGTTGTTATTATATTGTATATGAAAACGCTGGACGTTTTTATCTTCCAACTTAATCGTATTTTCAAACTCGCCGGTCAGAATTTTATATTTTATTATTTGATTGGCGTCGCTATCCATTAAATAGATTGCGTCATTATCCGTATCAATTGTGAAATCGGAAACAGTAAGATATTCACCGGGACCAATACCTCTTTGACCATATTTTCGAATAAATTTTCCGTCCTTATTGAAAAGATATACACCTGCATTTTGTTTATCCAATATGAATATCCAATCCTTATACACTTGCATGCCATTAATTTTCCCCAGCAATACATTTTCGTTGGTTTCGAGGATAATAGTTTTTACACGAGAACATAATTCGGATAAAAAAATTTTATCTGCTTGATGCGCTTTACTTACATCTATAATTTGTAAATTTTTGTTTGCATCTATTTCTTGCGTATGCTTTTTATTATTGTTACAACTAAATAATAAAATAATCAGTAAAAAAAATATTTTTTTATTTTTCATGGTGTCTTATTTTAATTATTCATAGGGGCTGACCAAAAAGGGTATTTTGCACGTCATCGCGAGGGCGAAACCCGAAGCAATTCATTAATAATCAATGTTCTGGATTGCTTCGCCTACGGCTCACAATGACGAAACCAGACTTTTTAGCCAGTCCCTATTTTATTCAATTACATTAACAAGGTTTATTTGTTACACTTGATGTATTTACATATCCGTTACAACCAAAACCTGTAACATTACAACCCTCTTGACATTGATTGGAAGCCCCGGTAGTACATGAATAACACATGATAGACAGAGACGTCGTTGAGGAACCAGAACCACAAAGTTCTTGTCGAAACTCGTAGCTCATACTTGTTCCACATGTATCGCTACTATTTTCTCCTTCTTCATTTGCCAATGCGTCCCGATTCTCCAAAGAAATATCCGACAAATGGTTGTCTTTCGTACCCAGATTCATATTTATAGCCGCTACTGCGACCAATGCTAAAACGGCGATTCCGCCAAAAATTTTCGTTTTCATATTCTTTATATTTTTTATGAATAGAATCATTTTAAATTTATTGTATCCTAAAAGCTCCATTTAGGGCTTTAGCGTGAGAGAAACTTAACGATGTTAAGCCTAAGAGCCAATCAATAGCTTGTATCTATCTTTTCAACAACCGAAACCACGCAGGTTTCAAATTAATTTCATACCTTTGCACACACCTCCTTTCTTTTTTAGAGGGAGTTGGAGCGGAGTGGATTGTCAAACTTTTGCGAGAGGAGACAATATTCCGCTCTTTTTTCCCTTTGTTGTTTTTAATTACTACTTTTCATTCATAACTCTTTTCTTACCAAAATATTTGTTTTTCGTTTTCGTAACTGAAAATCCGCTCATCCCGTCCTCTCGAAAGATTCCGGATCCAATAAATCGTACCCGACGGCAGATTTTCGTAAACCAGTTTTATATCCGTAGCCTGTCTTTTGCCCGTAGAATTCCATCGGTGATTGTCCCAGTAGAGCAGCTCGTGGATGTCGCCCGGCGTAACGTCGTTTCCGTCGCTGCGGGGAGTATAGCTGATTTTCCGGATTTTTACCGGCCCTCCGAAATCCATTCCGACCCACGAATGGCTCGGCGTGAGCGCATCGTAATATGAAAGCGGGTTACCGTCAAAAACCGCTTCTTTTTCATTTCCTTTCTGATGATTGTAAGAATCATTCGTACCGGTGATCTTACCATAAACCGGCTGTTCGCTTCCTTCCCCGTAAAAATACAGTTCCGCCAGATTGTTGTGCCGCTCGTCTGCCGAATAGTATCGCCAGTAGCGGTAAGGCGTTTGTAAAGTGTCCAGGAACACTTCGCCCGACTGCACCGTGAAACCGGGAATGGTGTAAAGAGTTACCGCATCGCTGAAATCCGGACGGTTGGCAGCTTGAAACTTTCCGCCCGGCAAACGGACGCCAACTCCGTAGCAATGGCTGCCAATGAAGTATTTCCGGCGGACGTCAACGGTTTGCCTGTGCGCCGTATCCGCTTCGAAGCGCCTGACTTGTCCGCCGTAATCAATATAGAAAGGCTCAGCAAAAGGCCGGACGCCCTGTTCATCATAAAAGACAGGCAGATACATGCTCATTTTGCCCATTTTATCGAATTTCACCCTGTCTCCCGATACCTTGCCGTAATGCACAGGCACCCAGTTTTTGTTGTCGAAAAGCGCTAAATAGGCGTACCTGTGTCTGTTTTTCCACTCTTTCGGAATGGAAATTTCCACGTCTTGCGTCTCCATGTATTCATCGGTTACATCCTTAAAGAAACGGTTTTTTTGAAATGTTGCAGGAAGATGCTTTTCCGTTTGCATAAGAGTCTCCCATTCGCGGTTTATCGCGTAAGTTCGCCTGAATACCTTTGCCATTTTGTGTTCCTTTTTGTGGGGACTACCCGGTACGGGACCTCCTCCTTCAAAAATCACATTTTTCCCCATATTATCCAACAGGATATTCCACGAATGTCCCATGCTGCGAAAAGGCCACTGCGGTGTAAAATCTGTTCCGGCAGGGATTCCCTTGGAACGCATCACGGACGAAGCAATAATACAGTAATCCTCACATACCCCCATCGGCATCCTTATCAAAGTGCTTAAACGCCCGATTGAAATCATATTTTCGCCGTTGGGAACAATTTGAGGATTAAGTTGATCTTTCAATTTCTGATTGACCGTTTCACATGCCTTCCATGCAAGATTCCGGTAAAGGTCGCAATAATGCAAGGTATTCAGATCTCCGCTAAACTCCGGTTTCAGGTAGGTTTTCCATTCGTCTAAAATCTGATATTCAGCAATTTTGTAAGGCAACAAGTATTCACAAAAATCGTCAAACCCGATATGCACCGCCCATTCTCCATTGAGCCATAAATAGAAAGAGGCGTCAATGTTATCAATCAAATATTGCGAAGTAATAATTTTCACGTCGGAAACGGTTTTCAATCTCGAAAACGGCGATTCGGCAAACAAATCCTTCAATACGATTTTCACATCTTGCGTTTCGTCATTCCTGCATGATTGAATGGCGGAATCAACTCTGTCGTAATATTGATTCAACAGTTGTGTGTCCGAATAAGAATAGTGATACGGCATATTCTCAATCAAAAACACCGCCGCCCGGTATTTCAAACTGTCCGCCGGATGAACGGAATAGTGCGCCAGCACTTTTTCCAATTCCGGACGGTTTGTCCCTGCAAATTGCAGGGCCTCTTCCAAATAATCCGTTTGCTTTTGACAACTTGTTGCCAAAATAATCAATAATAATACTACATAATGTAAAGTACGTATATTCATCTCATTCTCAATTCTCAATTCTCAACTCCACCACCGGTTGGTCGCTATTCACATCCAAGCCGGTGATAATCCCGTGTTCTTCATCTATACAAAATCCGGTAATGTACCGGTCTAAAAGATATTGTTTTACCGGATGGCCTTTCAAATCAAATACCTGTATCCGGTTGCCGCCTTCTATGGATTGGTTTCTCCTGATATTTTTGAAGGAATGTCCCCAAAAGAGCGCATAAATATTTTCCTTGCCTGCAAATATATCGCCGTATCCCATAATGCCGTCCGGAATGGCATAACCTCCCCCGTACTGAAACCGCGGTTCACCTTCTTTCCCGTAAATTACGCTTACCAGGCTGTCACCCGGCACATCGTAAATTTCAATCACCTCTCCCAACTGTGTAGCAATTGCCAATAAACCGGTTTCGGGATTATAATCCAAAAATCCCCGCCAAGCCTGCGCATATACCGGATCGGGAATATCCTTGTTGCGTTTCTTCAGCGGAATATATCCCCGGCTTTCTTTCACGGTTCCGTCCGGAGAAAGAATATCGAACCGGTGTGTGCCGGTATAATCCGGCACGATAAACAGCGAATCTTGGTAAATAACGAAATCAAGACTCCTGATTAAACGTTTATCCAATGCAATTTTCCTGAAAACAGAATCGACATTTGCATGAAAACCATTCATTTGAGCATTGTTCGCGTCCAGTATCCAAACTTCTGCCTGATGAGACAGCCGTATATTTTCGGCATCCGATAATTCGCCGGGGCCTCTTCCTCTTTTTGCAAACGAACGGCGGTAGTTCATAGACGGATAATCAAACTCGTGGCAGAAGTATTCACTCCCATGCAAATCCATTACATACAAACATGAATCGGTTTTCCGTATCCGGAAAGGATAACGCATATATACGCCTTCTATCCGCCTCACTTCGAAAACAGATAAAGGCTCCGATTCAGGAAAGTCAATGAAAACCGTTTCCCTTTGGCGGCAAGCAGTCAAACAGAAAGACAATTCTAAAACAATGAATAGATAGACGGGCGATTTCATTATCCGGACTTTGAAATTAATAATATGCAACCAGTATTGCTTTAATAGAAGTCTTTGGACAATCAACGCTACCTGTTCCAAGACAAAAACCATTATTTTCTCCGGAAGAAAGCATTTCTATATTTTCCAAATCAAGAGAAGAATATCCTTGCGAGGAGGCAAAAGACATATTAATAATAGAAGCAAGCATTAAAATACACATAATTATACCACTTTTTGTTTTCATAAATTGTTATTTTTATAATGAATACTAATTCGGATACAAATAAAATAAATTTTTTTTGAATAATTGCAAGAAAATAATAACTCAATCATAACTTTTTGCGAAAAAATAACTAATATTGCAGAATATTTTACAAACAGGATGAAAATACAACCGGTTTACATTAAAAACACGCTTGCCTTAGCCTTGGTATCCATACTGGGCTTGCAATTTTTATGGTTATATAATATGTATCTATCTTATCAAGATGCAACGGCTGACAAAATTTCATACAATATGATTCAATCAATTGAGCAAGAATTAGTAATCAGGAGGAAACAAATAGGAGGACCAATCTCTTCTTTTCTTGGTCCAATTGAAAAAGACACATTGATTATGCGGGATTTAAAAATAGTAACAGCAGATACTACCTATATCATATCCTATAATGCCGCTAATCAATATAATGATCAAAAAATGAAACAATCGTCATTTAAATATTTTATGCCGTTGAATATTTATAATCTGGACAGTATTTTTCAACAACTCTTAATTGAAGCAAATCTTTCGGTAAAAAGCGTCACGATTGAATTGTATGATAAAGAGAACAATGATACTATTCAAACGAAAAAACCGGTCAGAAGCCCTTGGCTCCAATGCTACGAGACAAAAACAATCTTTGTGGATTTAGTCGATTCCATAGGTATTAAAGCCTACGTACAAACTCCTTATTATATCTTTTTTCGACAAATGCTGCTTCAACTTATTCTGTCAGCCATTTTGATTGTGGCGGCAATGATTTGCCTGTTCTGGCTTTCAAAGACTATTTTCAGACAGCGCAAAGAAGAACAGATAAAAAAGGATTTTGTGAATACGATGACTCACGAGCTGAAAAGGCCGATTACGACTTCCCTGACGGCTTTGGAGTATTCTATCGACCAAATCAGTGAAAATAAACTTGCTACGATAAATAAATTTCTGAATGATTCGGCTTTTGAGTTAAGAAAATTAAATTCATACGTGGAAAAAATACAAAAAATCAGCCAGGGTGAAGAAGGGATGATTGAACTGCAGCGGGAAGACATTTCTCTTCCGGCTTTTTTTACCCGGTTGAAAGAAAAATACGAAAATCAGGAAGAAAAAAAAGTTTTCATCCGGTTGCAGATAGAAAAGGATTTGATTTTGTCAACCGACCGCTTACATTTTTCCAATATGATGGAAAATCTAATCGAAAATTCCATCAAATATTCCGGCGACAGTGTTACCATCGACATAACGGCCGTTTCCGATGTTCAAAAAATACGGATTACTCACCGTGACAATGGTTGGGGCATTTCTTCTTCCGAACTGCCCTATATTTTTGACGCATTTTATCGTGGAAAAGCGAAAGAAAAACGGAAAAAATCCGGATTTGGCCTGGGTTTAAGTTATGTGAAAATGATGGCGGAGCAAATGGGTGGAAGTATTTCCGTAACCGGCAAAGAAAAAGAATTTACCGAATTTACTTTAGTGTTATGATTGAACGTTCAATATTAATTGCAGAAGATGATCATTTGTTGAGGGAAGTACTACAAACGATGTTTGAAGACGAAAATTTCACAGTCTATCTTGCCAGCGACGGATCAACAGCTTTGGAATATTATAACCGGCAACAGCCTCAAATCCTGTTAATGGATATTGATATGCCGGAGAAAAACGGATGGGAAGTTCTGGAACAGATCCGGAAGAACGATTCTTTATTACCCGTTATCATCATGTCGGGACGGAAAACAAGCGAAGCCGATTCCTTGAAAAGTTATGATTTGGGAGTTGATGCCTTTGTCCGGAAACCGTTTTCTCCCAAAGAAATGATCGCTCAAGTAAATGTTCTTTTCAATCGGAGATATGATATTGCCGAAATAATTTCGTTAGGACATTGCCGGTTAAATATGTCTTCCCGGATTCTTCAATTACCGGGCAAAGCGTATATATTAACGAGAACTGAAGCTGAAGTATTGTATCTATTGGGTAAAAACAAGGGTAATCCGGTGGAAACAAAAAATATTCTACATGCTGTTTGGCGCCATGATTCCGACGGTAACCATCAAACACTGAGAAATACAATCACCCGTCTGCGCAAGTTATTGAAGGAAGAAAACAGGATAAAAATAGATTCTATCTATGGTGAAGGGTATTTGTTGAAATTTCCTGTTTAAAAAACTTTATATTACCCATTTCATCAAGCATGAAAGGTTTTTTAGAAATTATACCGGCCATCGACTTTTCTTTCAGCAATCCCATAAACACAGGCAAAAAGAAAAACAGCGCAATGAACGAAACGACTAACCCGCCAATCGTTCCGGCAGCCAGCGGAAACCAGAATGCTTCTTTGTATTCGCCAATCATAAAGGGGATAAAGCCGAGGATAGTGGAAAATATCGTCAGGAAAATCGGATTTACTTTGGCGTTCCATGCTTTGATATAAGCCTTGACCGGTGTCATTCGGGGACGGGCTTTCCGAAAGTTATTATATTCGTTCAATACATAAATATTAGCATTGACCGTGATGCCGGAAAGCAGAATAAAAGCAGCAAATCCCCCCTGGTCGAAATTCAACTTGAACCAGTAAAAGGTTAAAAACAGACCGATAAACGAAATCGGGATAATGAAAATGATGACCAAGGGCTGTTTCAATGAATTGAATAAGATACCGGACATGAAAAAGATGATGGCGACAATCAGTAACAGCAATCCATACTGCTTGTAATTGTTTTCTTTTCCCCACCAATAATAGGATGATTCGCTTTCGGCCTTGTAGCCCAAGGGGGCTATTTGGTTGAATGTTGCTATGACTTGTTCCGTTACTTTCTGCGCCTGTTGATAAGCACCGATATATTCGTATTGCAGGCACAAGAGGTATTGTTGATTTTCCTTCGCAATATCTTGCGGTGCAATCCATTTTTCGATGTTGGCGATTTCCGACAGTTTATAACTGTTTTCGCCTGCTTTTCCGGGATAATTTTCCATGTTCCAGACATCCAATTCAGCGGCTTGCCGGGCAAAAAGTCGCAGCGGTTCTATCCGGTCGGTGTTTATCCAGTCGCCGGCATACACGCTTTTTTCAAATAAGGGTGTCAGGGAATAGAACAAATCCACAGGCAACAGGTTTTCTTGCGCCAATTTTTCCTTGTCTAAATCAAATACAAATTCGGTGTAATCGTTTTTGTACCAACTGAATTTCGAATCAATGATTACCTCTTTTATTCGCCGGTGTTGCAGCAGGGAATCCTGTAAACTGTGTGCCAGATTGTTGAGTTCTTCGTAGTTATAACCCAATAATTTGATGCGGCTGGAGCCTGCCTGTTCCTTGACATCGTTGTTAAAACCGTCGCCCAATCCGTAAACGCTCCAGCTTCCGCCGCCCAATTCCAGGGCTTTGCTTATCAATTTGCTTTTCAGCAGATAGGGAAATCCGCTGCGCTGATGTTTTTTTACAAACAAAATCCGGATAGAAGCCTGTCTGCCGTTTGCGATGTAGGTTTCGTATTGCTTCACTTCGGGATATTGTCCGATGTAGTTTTCCATTTTCTGAATTAAAACATCCATTTGTGCGCGAGTGGAGCCGTTGGGCAATGAGGCAGTCACATTGAGGGTGGTTTCACTTCGTTCGCCGGAGGAATAAGAGCCGTTGTTGACTTTCTGTGCAAACAAACGCATCGTTCCGCCCAATGCCACATCTGAAACAGGCTTAATTTTTTCCTTATAAAATGTAGAGCCTAAAGTGTTGTTATACAATTTTTCCCAATAGTTTAAATCTTTATCACCGGTTGTTGTCAAAAATCCTTTTTCCGGTTTTTTCTCTATTTTTTCGGGAAGAATAAAAACAGGCAGGCCAAAGGCTAACAGGATGAGAGCAATGAACCATCCTTTTTTTCGGGACATAAAACGGATGATTTTCTCATAAATCCGGTTGAAATGAATAAGAACCCTTTTTCTATTGAAACGAAAAAGAATACGTTTTTTTCGCTTTGCTTGTCGTTCTTTTATATGGAATTGTTCTATTAAAGCGGGCACTAAAAACAAAGCGATAAAGAGCGAAACAGTCAGATTGATGATGATTACCCAGGCAAAATCCTGCAAATTGGAACGAATACTTTCGTCCATAAAAAGGATGACAGCGAGCGCACCGATAGAGGTTAATGTTGCCGTAAGAATCGCCAGGAATGCTTTTTTGTTTTTTCGTTTGAGGATTTGGTCGGACATAACGATGGTGTTGTCAATAATCAATGTGAGGGAAATGGTTAATCCGGCAAGGGAGAACATCTGCATTTCCAACCGGAACAGGTAATAAAAGACAGCGGCAATTGCGATGTTGGCAATCAACGAAAACAGGATAAGCAGTGAATATTTCAGGTTGCGATAAATTAACAGCACAAAGCATAAAAGCAATAAAACGGTTAATCCCGAACGGAAATAAATTTTGTTCATTTCAGATTGAATGTATTCGCCGGCATCGTAGGAGAGATGAAGTTCATAACCGGCAGGCAGGTTTTTTTCGTGGTTTTTCAGCAATTCCTGTATTTGTTTGCTGAGGGTCAATTGGTTGACATCTTCATCTGCCGTGATGGAAAGATAGATAGAATTTAGTCCGTTGATGCGGAAAGAACTTGTTGATTCTTCTTCTTCGTAAGAAGTTTTTACCAACCGGTCTAAATAAATAATCGTTCCGTCGTGGTTTTTTACTTGAATCAGGGACGGGTCGAACGACTGTCCGCTGTTGCCGGAAATTAGCGCAATGCGTATCCATTGTTCGCCCCGGTTTTCGTCTGCTACTTTCCCGATGCCGAGAAATTCTTTGGTCAGGCAGGATTGGATGGCAGATTGAATATCATAAACCGAGATGGAAAGGTTTTTTAATTGTTCATAATCGTATTCCAATTTATAAATCATCCGGCTGGCTCCGGTTACATCGACTTTATCAACGCCTTGAATTTCAGCTATTTTGGGTTTTACATTGTCGTTGAAATATTCCTGAATCTGAATCGGCGAGAAAGGGGCATTGATGGTATAGCGCAAAAAAGGCTGATTGACTTCCTCTCTGGTGCCGGACAGCGAAATGTACGGATAACTGACTCCCTGAGGCAGCGAAGTCCAAGCCTGCCGGACAACGGTGGATATTTCAAAGCGGCTCTTGTCCGGATTGACGTGTTCGGACAGGCGAATCGTAATGCTTCCGTAACCGTTGGACGAATAGGAACTGATGTCTTTGACGCCTTGAATGCGGCTCAACATTCCCTCTAATTTGGAAGTTACTTCCGCTTCGATTACTTGCGCCGATTGCCCGCCCATGGAAAACGAAACGTTGACCACCGGAAGTTTTCGGGAGGGATTCAGTTTGACCGGCAATTTTGGGATAAGGAATAATCCCAAAACGAGCAGACAGATAAAAATAACAATCGTTGAAAAAGCAGGAAGTTTCATATCTCTTAATTTTTCATTCTTAATTCTTCACTATTCACTTTTATTTCTTCCTCTTGTTGAAAATCAAAAAGCGTCAGCTTCCGTAATTTATAATAGTTGAGCCAGTAATCTCTTAACGCGGAAATGTAGTTCCGTTGCGCACTGTTTTGCCGGTTCAGCGACAGCGTGAGGCTGTTGAGGTCGGCTTTTCCGATGATAAACCGCTCTTTTGTTACGTTGTATGCCATCGTTGCCAATCCCATGGCTTCCTCTGCACTGTTGATTAAATCCTGCTGGATATTGAAGTCGTTGACTGTCATAATTACATCCTGTTCCAGACTTGCCTCTTTTTGTTGAATGGATATTTTTGTCACATTGAGGTTGTTTACCGCCATATTGGCACGTCCTTTTCTAACGCCCCAATCAACCAAGGGAATGGTTAATCCCACGCTGACTACATCCTGTTGAAGCGGCCTTTTGTAAACATCAGCAAAACTGTTTGCCACCTGGTTGAATCCCACACTTGCAGAGATACTGGCATCGAAAGTAGCACTTTTCTTCGTGCGATCGACTTCCCGTTCGGCTTCCAGGCGTTCCTGTTTGTTTGCCATAAAATCCGGATTGTTTTTGTGGGCATATTCTAATGCTATATCCGGCGAAATTTCAAGGTCTTTGGGTCGTCCGGGGAGTTCCGTTTTTACCTGCGTTTCTTTATCCAAATGCAGGAAGGAAACAAAACTGAACATCGCGCGTTTCAGGCTTATTTCTGCATTTTTGAGTGTATTTTTGGCGTTGACGGCATCCAATTTCAGCGTTAGCAAATCGCCCTGTGAGATAGAGGCAATTTTTTGTCGTTCCTGTCCGATGCGGTAGAGGGTATCGGAAGAAGCGACATTTGCCAATGCCATATCGTACTCCATTTGCGTCATTGCCAACGAGAAAAAATATTGAATGGTTGTTTCCGCTATTTCTTCCTGCGAATAGAGATACTGGGTTTTTGCCTTCCTGTATTTGAGCGGCTCGATTTGGTTTTCCCATTTGAAACTGTTGAAACCAAACAAGGATTGGGAATAGCCAATCCGAATGGGAACCGAGGAAAACTGCGAATAGTTGTCTGCTCCAAGATTGCGCATATAGCCCAGTTCCGAATCAATGAAAAATGTTCCGCCGGTCAGGTCAAAATTCTGGCTAACGGAGAGATTACCGTAAGAATACAACGACTGTTGCTGCCTGTAAACGTCGATGTTTTCATTGGAATCATACCGGCGGGTAAAGTCCCGCCGGTATTGCAAAGGGGTTGTGAGCAAGGTCAATGAGGGCAACCGCCCCGCCTTGTAGGAACGGTATGCCCAGTAATTTGCCTGATAGACGTTTTTGGCGCGGAATGCCTGCAAGGAACTGTCAATTGCCAGTTCGATGGATTCGGAGAGGCTGAGTTGCACGGACTGAGAGTGAGCATTATTTCCAATAAGTGAAATCAAAGACAAAAATAATAACAATCGCTTTTCCATTTTTTTACTAAATTTATTTTACATCTATACATTAAGTTATTTTTTACTTGATAGTTTTGCCATCATTTTTTGGTAAAGTTCCCATGTTTTTTTATTTTCGACAGGAGAACCTATCCAAATAATTTTTCTCTGTTCATCCACTATTAATGTTTGATAAGTTGGATTATCCGGTATATTATTTATGCTTTTGAATTTCTTTTCTATATCCAACAAGAATGGGAAAGGAACTCCTATATCTGAAAGCATCTTTTTAACACCCTCTTCATCATTGTTTTGAATCAATAATAGTATTTCCGTATTGAATTGATTTTTTAATTGGTCTTTATAAAATTTATATACTTCGATGTGCTTTAATGCACAAGGAGTACAATCTGTAGAGTCAATATAAGAAATCAATACAAAATCACGACTTGAAGTAATCTCTTCAAAAGTAATTGATATATTTTCAGGGAAAATAATTGTACTTCCCAAAAATGATTTAAGCTCTTTTTCAACAACTGTATTTCTGTATTTTCTTGTGCAGGATATTATAGTAATGCTACAAAACAAAAACAGTATTACATATTTTACAGAACCAATTGGTTTGCTAGAAGTTGAGGAATATTTCATATCTTCATTATCTTGCTAGATTACTTATTTGATAGCGATATATATCTTCATCATCATTATTTTTTGCATAGAGTAATTCATTTACAGGGTCAATGGCAATTTCTTCAAATTTTTTATCGTCTTGATACAATTCTTCCGGTTGATTTTTTACAAGAATATGGCCATTGTCTAAAAAAAATGTATATGCAAAAGGTCGTGTCCATTCTTTTTGCCAATTAAACACAAATGTTGAATCAAATAGAGTCGTTTGTTCTTGAATTGATCGGGTTATATTAAATAGAAAATATTTACCGGTAAGAACATCATCCCTAACCCATAATTTGATTGAACTGTCTAAAACATATTGTTCTGTATGCGTAATACTGTAAAAATATCCGGGTCCTTGTCCTTTTGGGAAAAATGATCCTGTATGTTTCCTTGAATTTAGATTAAACGCATAAAATTCTTTATCCGGATATTTAGCAGATATAAAAGTAATTACAGAATCATATACCGACATATATCCTGTATATATATCTTCCAGGTTGATTTTTTCACCTTTTATAGAATCTGTTATATTAAAATCATTGTCAACACTTATTGTTCCGTTAAAATAAGATTTCTCATTCTTGCAACTATAATTAAGAAGCAAAAGAAAAAAAGTAACCCGTATAAAAAATATTCTTTTCATATCTTTATTAAATTTAAAATTTAATACTTTAATTAATTGTGAGTTTGTATCTATCATTTCAACAGACAAAACCCAATTGATTTCAATTCTTATTTATACCTTTGCCGCATCATTCACCTCCTTAATGAGATAAATCATAAACAAAAAATTTATCCAAATCTTCTTCACCAGCAGAAACCACATATAGTTTCTGCTCCTCTTCAGATACGGCAAATGTAAAAAATTCTTTGTCAAGAAAATATTGAATAATCGGTATTCCGTTCCAGTCCCATACTTGAATTTCATCGGCTGAACAAGGAGCATAAATATATTTCTCTGTGGCAAAAGCTCTACCATAGTATATTTCTCTTTTTTCCCAATCTTCTACATTATCTGTTTGATAGGGATTTATATTTACATGGATTTCCTTTTCCAACTTACCACTGATATTATATATACGGAAATACTTGAAATAAGCATAAAAGGCTGCGAATTTTCCTTGTGATGGATTTGATACAAGATATTTATAATATATTTGGCATCTTTGATCCCCCTCGTATTTTTTTTCTGTCAAGTTCGGATAATCGCTGAACTTTACTTCTTCTTTACTTGCATTGTTTTTTAGTCTATACTCATATACCCCAGTTGTACCTGTTGCGCAATCTGCAAAAGCACAGTACAATGAATCATTTAGCTTTACAAAACCATTTACAGGAAACCGGTCAAAAATTTTGTCGGATTTTATAGTATGCAAAGAATTGTCAGGTAAAACTTCTACTGTTTTCATCACAAAATTATCAAAAATGGTAATATGATTATTTTTAATCTGAATGGTTGTTCCCATTGGGAAAATGAATTCATCCGGACCTTGACCTTTTTTTCCGGTACTAAAGAGATAACTGCAATCATGCAAATTGAATACATCAAACAATAAATCCTTCTTTCCTTGATAAAGCCAAATTTGATCATTCAGTATAAATAGTTGTTCCGGAGCCAAAATTTCCGGTGCGGTTTGAATCACAGATGCCTTTATTTCTTTTTTTATAGGAAATTCAGTAATTACCACATCTTTATGGGGTATTGACGGATTACAAGCGGATAGCAAAATCGTTCCACAAATAAATATTTTTTTTGTTTTCATTTTATGTTATTATTTATATAAAACCATAATTTGTATTTGAAATGTCCAAGGAATACTTTAAATTTTACAATAAAAAATATCCTCGGACTTTCTCAAATTATTTAATTACTGTAAATCCTGTTACACCCATATAAAACCACTATTTTTAGTACAAGTACTACTATCTTTATACTCATAACAGCTTACTTGAGAACAATTTGAACAGGCTGTTATAGCCCATATCGGTTCCGGCTTGTTGGGATTTTTCAAAGTAATTCTATACGTAGAATAGCAGGTTTCAACATTAACTCCTTCACCTTGTGCCAATGCTTCCACATTAGCCAAAGTCATTGCAGACAAATTATTACTTTGTGAATTCAAATTCACATTAAATACAGCACCTGCTGCAATCGCCAATAGGGCAGCTCCACTTAAAATTATTTTTTTCATTTTATTTGAATTTTATTGTTTATAAATTATTTTTTTGCTGATTTTACGTGACAGACGACACGTTTTTCCCTTTAAATGGATTTACATGTTTGGTGGTACTCCATGTATCATCCATATATCTCTGTAATATCGAAGCCATAGCGAAATCGCAGAACGAGAAGGATTGTTTTTCAAAAACCCTTGTCACACAAAGTATTATTATTAATATTCTTATCACATTTTTCATTTTTAACTCTTAGTTCTTCACTCTTCACTCTTAGTTCTTCCCTCTTCCCTCCGATAAATCCACCAATAAATCAACGGCACCACGAACAAACTCACAGGCGTTCCCATCAACATGCCACCGATAGTCGCGATGGCTAAGGGTTTTTCCAATTGCGAACCTAAATCGTTGGTAAACAGGAGCGGAATCATGCAAACGATAGAGGTTAAACTCGTCATCAAAATGGCTTTCAAGCGGCGGCGACCGGCTTCGTGAATCGCATCCATCAGCGCAAATCCTTCTTTGCGGAGTTGATTCATTACATCCACTTTCAAGATGGAATCGTTGATGATGATACCGGAAGTCACTACCAAACCGATGGCGGACATCAGGTTGAGCGAATGACCGGTAATGAGCAGCAAGCCCAGTGCAAATGCAATGTCGATCGGGATTTCAAATAAGACAATTAACGGTTGCTTGAAATTCTCGAATTGCGCCGACAGGATGAAAAACATCAGCAGGATGGAAACAAAAAGAATGACAATTATTTCGTTAATCATCTTTTTGTTGGAAAAGAATGTTCCCGAAAAATCCACTTCCCAATTTTTGTCTTGCAAAGCATCTTTTTCTACCGTTGCGATGATTTTTTCCGGTTGATTCGTATCGTAATAATAGAGCGGCAAATATTCTCCTGCTTTTCCGGCAACAATGACTT
Organism: Bacteroidia bacterium; assembly: GCA_025996865.1. Taxonomy (GTDB): domain Bacteria; phylum Bacteroidota; class Bacteroidia; order Bacteroidales; family Azobacteroidaceae; genus Azobacteroides. The sequence continues at coordinate 4,116 of BNTV01000066.1, read as the reverse complement.
TCAAGTCTTCCGACGGTGTGGCGGTAACAAATGTGGATAACGCCAATTTGTTGCGTGATCCGTCTGCATTGGACGAAGTTTCTATCAATGTTTCATCCAGAATATCACGGATGGTTTTTTCGTCATCGCCGAGAATCACCGGCAAATACTGTTGTTGGGAACGCAAAGTGGCAAAACGGTTTTCCTTGAATGCGGTACGCAGGGTGCGATAGACCAAATCGTAAGGCACATTGTAAAGCAACAGTTTCTCGCGGTCGATTTGCAGGTTTAACTGGTGTTGGAAAGAATTTCCGACCGGTGTTTCTCCGGTAATGGTTTCCACGTGTTTTTCCTGCGAACGAATCGTGGATATGACTATCTCTTTGGTTTTGTTAGTCGTATAATATTCGATCACCAAATCGGCTTCACCGGTGGAAAATATCTTTTCAAAGATAGTTCCGGTGGGCGAAAAAGAGAATAAGGCTCCCGGATAATTTTGGGAAAAGTAAACGGTTAATTTGGATTTCAAGGTTGAAATTCCGGCGGCAGTTTGGGTGCGGACATAAAATTGCGCTTCGGAAGAAGTTTGTTCTTTTTCGCGATTCAAGGCAAATTGTTGTTGTCCGGTCAGTGTTGCGTTTTCTTCCGAAAGGTCGCTTAATACGTTGGCGAGTTTCAGACAGCGTTCGTAGTTTTCCTGCAAATGGATGTTTTCATTCCAGTCGATCGTTACCAATAATTCATTTTGTTTGATGTCCGGCATTTTTTCTTTGGGGATGATCAGGAAAAACACCACACAGAGCGGCAGCATTGCAATACACAAAACGCCGGTCAATGTTTTGTGGGAGAATATCCAATGAATACCTGCATCGTATATACGCAAGGCGATGCCGGTTTTTTCGGATGCCGATGTAGAGACGCGATTAATCGCGTCTCTACGACGATTACGCCACCGCAATGGTTTTACCGAATAAATCAATTTATACAGTACCGGAATCAGGGTAATTCCTGTCAGGTAGGACACGAACAATCCGACTGTTACGGAAAATGCCTGGTCGAAAAACAATGCTCCGGCTATTCCGCTCATAAAAATCAGGGGCACGAATACCGAAATATTTGTTAAGGCTGAACTGAGCATCGGAATGCTGATTTCGTTGGTTCCTTTTACACAGGCATTCGGAATGGATAAACCTCGCCGGCGGTGCTGGCTGATATTGTCGGTTGCCACAATCGAATTGTCTATCATATTGCCCGATGCCAAAATTAATCCCGTCAGCGATACCACATTCAGGGAGACATGGAAAAGATAGAAAAAGAGGAGGCTGATGATGAGCGAAATGAAAAGTCCCAGTCCGATAATCACAGACAAACGTCCGTCTTTAAGGAAAATAACCGAAACCAAGAATACGAAGATAAAAGCCAGCAGCAAGTTTTGTTGGAGGTTGGAAATGGTGTAGTCCAACAACTCGGTTTGGTTTTGGGTGACATTAAATTCAATATCGGGAAAATCTTTTTGAAAGCGGGCGACTTCTTCGTCCATAGCCTTTTGCATGGCACTCATATTTTCATCCGACTGTTTGATGACCGAAAGTACGATTGCCCGTTTGCCGTTGTAGATTGCCATTCCCTTTTCTTTTTCCGGCACCAGCGTAACCGTGGCAAGGTCTTTGAGTTGATAAATCCGGTCATTTTTGCGGATATGGATGTTTTGCACGTCTTCGACCGTGCGGAGTATCGACGAAAAGCGGATTATGTATTCGTAATAGCCGTCTCGAACGGTCATGCTGCCCGGCTCTACATTGTTGCTGTTCAACGCCGATTCGATGTCGGAGAGAGATATATTTGCCACTTCCAACAGCTTTTGGTCGGGCGAGATGATGACCTGTTTTTTCATCAGCCCCGAAATATCAATCATCGCCACTTGCGACAACTGTTCAAACCGCCTCCGGATAACGGTTTCGGCAAATTCGCTGAGTTCGATGAATTTGGGTATATCGGTTTGTTCAAAGGCGCTGTCGGAACGAAGTGTCAAATCCAAATTAAACACCGGAATATCGGTTGCGCTTGCCTTGATTACCCGCGGGCGTTCTATCTCGCGGGGCAGGTAGTTCATCGCTGCATCAATCTTCTCATTCACTTCGATAAACGACAGGTCGGTATCGGCGCCATATTCAAAACTCAGATAGACCACTGCGTTGCCGTCCCGGGTTTCACTCCGAATATCCCGCAACTTACCGACTTGCATCAGTTGCTGCCGCAAGGGACGGACAACGGTATTTTCCAATTCGCGAGCCGAAGCGTTTTGTCCCGAAACCTGCACGGTGATTTCAGGGATGGCTATGTCGGGCAACAGAGACACCGGGAGATTCATGTAGGTGATGATACCTAATATGAAAAGGGCGGTGAAAACCAACATGACTGAAGTTGGACGGTGAATGAGATATTTTATCATAAGTATTTATATTTGTGCTATTTGAAATGATAAAGAAAAATAACGGGATTATCATCCGGGGTGATTTCCGATACAACTTTCTCCAAAAGGGTGTCTTTTCGTTTTTCTTTTGAATTATCGTATTCTGCATGTAAATCATCTGCGGAACGAAAACCTACTGCGAATTGATTATTTACTATTGAGAAGGATGGAAAACAAAACGCCAAATCATCATAAAAAATACCATAAGTCAGTTTTTTTTCTTTTTTGGAATATAGTACACTCTGGAAATTCTCATTTACTTTAATATTGAAATAGAAATACGCATCTGTTTCCCAATAAGCATTTAAACCGTATGCATATTTTGATTTTGCCACATCATCTGCCGTATAATTATCAAAATAATTTTCGGGAATATTAAATTCTCCAAAATCAATATTGTACTTTACAAAAATACTATCCCTTTTAATTGAATAGATTTTTGTAGAGAAAGGAGTGAAAAAACGGGTTTCATCCTCAAAATGACAGAAAGCATTTTCAGAATTAAAAGATTTGCAAACTTCAATCAGATTTTTTGGAATTACAGAAACTCCGATTTTCGAATTCTGTCCATAATCATCCATGATTAATAGCTGATACTTTCCTTCTTCGGTTGGATAATTACAGGTATAGAGGTATAAAAACGTATCATTTACAGCCATTGAAGTTCCAAATCTTTTTAAAGGGTAACTTTTTATAAAATTTCCGGATAAGTCAAATTCCAATATATTCCGATTAGGGTCGAACAGGTAGAGTTGATCGTTTTTCAAATCAAAATCAATGATCTCAGTATATTCTCCGGGACCATTTCCTATTTTATTTATTTTCCATAAAAACTTCCCCGTATCCGAAAATGCCAATAACGTTCTTAACCGTTGATCTAATATAAAAATCCGCTCTTCGGCAACTCTAATTTTTGCGATTATCCCAATCAATGATTCATTGCTCATTTCTAATTTCACATATTTCACTTGGTCGAAAAGTGTGGAGTAAACGATTTCTTTCTGATAATTTTCCAAACGGGCTTTTATATTTATACCGGAATCCTCTATTCCTTTGCTTTTGTGTTGCTGACATCCACCCAATATTAGGAGGGACACAACGATAAAAATTATACTTATTTTCATATTTTGCATATTATTAAAAATTGTCTCAATTATGATTATTTACAAAAAGTGATTATTTCAAATTTGTTTCAGTAATTGAGACAACTTGATGTTATTGATATCAATTAACAACTTTGCCAATTACCCCAAGTTCCATTCCCTTGAGTAAAGCGAGTTCTACAACTTGGAGTACAAGAACTGGAAGGACCTCCTTGACTACACATCACGACTTTACTTTCAGAAACAATTGTTCCATTGTCTGTTGTTTGAGAGTAAATTTCCCTTTTATACCAGCCTGACTCGGACTCATTTTGCGCCAAAGCTTCAATATTAGCCAAACCAACTGCCGATAAATTATTAATATGTTGTGAATTCAAATTCACATTAAATACAGCACCTGCTGCAATCACCAATAGGACAGCTCCACTTAAAATTTTCTTTTTCATTTTCTTTGAATTTTTTGTTCATAAATTATTTTTTTGCTGATTTTACGTGACAGACGACACGCTTTTCCTCTTAATACTGATGTAATTCAATTCGGTTACCGCCTTTGCCAACAAG
>BNTV01000065.1 GCA_025996865.1 Bacteroidia bacterium | reverse complement strand
CGGTTCATAATGGTAATAAATTCATTCCTGTTTCTTTTGCAGCAGCAAATTGCGGGGCAAGATCGCGTTTGCCGTAAACTTCTCCGCGGCAAATCCAAACTTTAATTCCCAGCAAGCCGACCTTCGTAAGGGCTTCGCCCAAAGCGTAGTCGATATCTGCCCGTAAAGTATGCAGTGGTGTTCTTCCTTCCTTATACATTTCCGAACGCGCCATTTCGGCTCCGTTCAAACGGCCTGAAATTTGTATCTTGATGCCTTCGGCGCCCATGCGCATGGTCGATGCAATGGCGGTTTTGATGGCACGGCGATACGCCATTTTGCCTTCCAGCTGGCGAGCGATGTTGTTAGCCACGATGACCGCATCCAATTCAGGTCTTTTTACTTCGAAGATATTGATTTGGATTTCCTTGTCGGTAATCTTTTTCAATTCTTCTTTCAGTTTGTCAACTTCCTGACCGCCTTTACCGATGATAATTCCCGGACGGGCTGTACATACGGTAATAGTCACTAATTTCAATGTACGTTCAATAACAATGCGAGATACACTTGCTTTGGCAAGACGGGCATTCAAATATTTACGGATTTTGCTGTCTTCGTACAAAGTATCGCCATAGTTATTGCCTCCGTACCAATTCGAATCCCATCCGCGGATGATTCCCAAACGATTACTTATCGGATTTACTTTTTGTCCCATAGAGCAATTAATTTTGTTTATCTTTTGTTATTGTATCTACAAACAAAGTCACGTGGTTTGAACGTTTACGCACGCGGTAACCTCTTCCCTGAGGCGCCGGGCGCATTCTTTTCAACATTGTTGCCGAATCCACGCTAATCGATGTTATATATAATTCGCCGGTTTCTGCTTTCCGTTCGTTTTTTTCCTCCCAGTTGGAAATAGCCGAGCGGAGCAGTTTTCCTACTTTAGCAGCTGCTTCCTTGTTCGAATATTTCAGAACGCCAAGCGCTCGGAAGGCTTCCATTCCACGGACCATGTCTGCTACGAGGCGCATTTTACGCGGGGAAGTCGGAACACCTTGCAATTTTGCAAAGTACAAGCTTTTATTAGCTTCTTTCCTGTTTTCTGCTGTTATTCTTTTTCTTGCACCCATATCTTTTTATTTTTTCTTATTTCCTGCATGTCCGCGGAACTGGCGTGTAGGAGAAAATTCGCCTAACTTGTGTCCAACCATATTTTCGGTGATATAAACAGGAATGAATTTATTACCATTATGAACCGCAACGGTGTGACCGACAAAGTCGGGAGAAATCATTGAAGCTCTTGCCCAAGTTTTTACAACAGATTTCTTACCTGTTTCATTCATAGCCAGAACTTTCTTTTCCAGCTTGAGATTAATATAAGGGCCTTTTTTTAATGAACGACTCATATTTTATATACGCTTATTTAATCAGGTTATTTTTTTCTTTTTTCAATGATATACTGTGAAGACTGCTTCTTCGGCGCCCTTGTCTTCAAGCCCTTAGCATATAATCCTTTGCGGGATCTCGGATGTCCTCCTGAAGCGCGGCCTTCGCCACCACCCATCGGGTGATCTACGGGGTTCATTACAACACCACGTACACGCGGACGGCGTCCTAACCATCTGGTTCTTCCCGCCTTACCTGATTTTTCCAAAGCATGATCCGAGTTGCCTACGCTACCGATGGTAGCTTTGCAAGCCGAAAGTATCTTACGTGTTTCTCCGGAAGGCATTTTAATAATTGCATAATTGCCTTCACGTGACACTACCTGAGCAAATGTTCCTGCCGAGCGCACCATTTTTGCTCCTTGTCCCGGGCGTAATTCAATGTTATGAACTACCGTACCCATAGGGATTTTAGCTAACGGAAGCGCATTCCCGATTTCGGGAGATGCTTCGTTTCCGGACATCACTGTTTGGTTCACTTCCAAGCCGTTGGGCGCAATGATATACATTTTTTCCCCATCGGCATAAAACAACAAGGCGATACGGGCCGACCGGTTTGGATCGTACTCTATCGTTTTGACTGTTGCAGGAATACCATCTTTATTCCTCTTGAAATCGATAATACGGAATTTGCGTTTGTGACCGCCGCCGAGTTGACGCATCGTTCTGTGTCCTTCGCTGTTGCGACCACCTGATTTACGCTTACCGAAAACAAGGGATTTCTCCGGTACAGCAGCAGTGATTTCACTGAATGTACCGATAATTTTGTGTCTTTGCCCCGGTGTTGTGGGCTTTAATTTACGAATTCCCATTATTTACTTAATTGAGAATTGAGAATTGAGAATTGAGAATTGAGAACTTTCATTCTCCATTTTCCATTTTCCATTTTCAATTCGATTATATGTTACTGAAAAAATCTATTTTTTCGCCTTCTTTCAAAGTCACGATTGCTTTTTTGAAAGCGGCTTCTTTTCCGCTGATCACTCCTGATTTGGTGTATCTCGATTTACGTTTACCGTCGTACTTCATCGTGTTGACTCTTTCAACCGTAACTCCGTAAAGCGATTCGATCGCCGCTTTGATTTGATACTTGTTCGCATCGGGAGTCACACGGAAACCCACCCGGTTTTCTTTCTTTTCGGTGATAAATGTTTGTTTTTCCGTTACGATAGGTTTAATTATTATTCCCATGATTTGTTCCTCCTTTTGTTAAAAGTTATTTATCGCGGTAACCGAACTTTCGAGAAGCACTAAATGTGCAGCATCCAGCACTTTGTAGGTGTTGAGTCCGGAAACGGTTGTTACACTTGCTTTTTGCAGGTTGCGGGCCGACAAGTAAATATTTGCATTATTTTCCGGATTTTCCGGAAGCACAACCAACAGTTTTTTACCGGCCAAGTTCAAATTTTGGGCCATAGCCAAAAATTCTTTGGTCTTCGGAGCTTCAAAGGTGAAATCTTCAACTACAGTGATCGCATTTTCCTTTACCTTATAAGATAAAGCCGATTTGCGGGCTAAAGATTTTTCTTTTTTATTGACTTTGAAATTATAATCTCTTGGTTTGGGACCGAATACACGGCCGCCGCCTACCATAACCGGCGAATTGATATCGCCATGACGAGCGCCGCCGCCGCCTTTTTGACGTCCGAGTTTGCGGGTACTTCCCGACATTTCGCTTCTTTCTTTTGATTTAGCTGTTCCTTGACGTTTGTTGGCCATGTGTTGTTTTACATCCAAGTAAATAACATGGTCGTTCGGTTCAATGCCAAATACGCCGTCTTTCAGGTTTACCTTTTTTCCGGTATCTTGTCCTTTAATGTTATATACGCTTACTTCCATTATTTTTGAACTATTACGATTGAACCTTTTGCGCCCGGCACAGAACCTTTTACGAGAATCAGGTTGTGATCGGGTAATAACTTAATTACTTCAAGGTTTTGGGCCGTTACACGTTGATCGCCCATGTGACCTGCCATGCGCGTACCCTTGAATACTTTCGCAGGGTATGAACAGGCGCCGATAGAACCCGGGTGGCGTTGACGGTCGCTCTGACCTAATGTCATTTCACCTACCCCTTTGAAACCATGGCGTCTTACAACTCCTTGGAATCCTTTACCTTTCGACGTTCCGATAACGTCCACATATCCTTCACCGTTGAAGAAATCAACTGTGATTACATCTCCGGGTTTATATACCCCTTGTCCTTTGAACTCGGCCAAGTGTCTCTTGGGTGTTACGCCGGCTTTTTTGAAGTGTCCCAATTCGGGTTTCGGGGTATGCTTTTCTTTCTTATCCTCAAAACCTAATTGAACAGCTTCGTAACCGTCTTTTTCAACGGTCTTTACCTGAGTAACTACACAAGGACCTACTTCGATAACAGTGCATGGAAGATTTTTTCCATCGGCACTGAAAACGGATGTCATTCCGATTTTTTTTCCAATTAATCCTGGCATTTCAATTATTATTATTAATATTCATTAAATTCGTACAGACGCACACATAAAATTTGTGCAGACGCACAATTGTGTGTCTCTACACTTTGATTTCTACTTCTACGCCGCTCGGCAATTCCAATTTCATCAAGGCATCGACGGTTTTTGCAGTGGAACTGTAAATGTCGATTAACCGTTTGTAGGAAGACAATTCGAACTGTTCGCGCGCTTTTTTGTTAACGAAAGTTGCACGGTTCACAGTAAAAATGCGTTTGTGTGTGGGTAATGGAATCGGGCCGCTGACCACAGCGCCGGTCGATTTTACCGTTTTTACGATTTTTTCGGCTGATTTGTCAACCAAGTTGTAATCGTAAGATTTCAATTTAATTCTGATTTTTTGGCTCATTGTTTTTTAATTAATAATTAACTGTTTATCAACCGATTGAATTTCCGAAAAAGAGCCATTCCCTCTCCTGAAATTCATCCGTTTTTACCGCTTTTTAATGAAAAAGAATAAAAAACGGCTCGCAAAGGTAGGGATTTTTTTTGGAAAAACAACAAATAATCATGAATACCTTTAATTTTTTGCGAAAAAATATCAAAAAAGAGACTAAAAGCTCAAAGCATACTTGATGGAAGGGATTATTGGAAAAATACTCAATTGCTTCCATTGTCCTTCATCATAAAAGACGAGATAAGGATTTTGCCGGTTCAGGATATTAAACAGGCCTACAACAAATTCACTTGTAAAATATTTTCCAGTATGCAGAAAACTATAACCGGCATCAATCCGGAAATAATACGGTAAGGTATAATCATTAATATCACTCATTAATTGGCGGGAATAAATATTATCTCTCTCCGAGGGTGGAACATAGACGCCTGACATTCGATTCCACGCAGGAGGCTCTATCCCTTTGTACATGCCAATGGGAAGAGTCATATTATGACCGGACGAAAAAGCGGCGGAAATATTGAAATGTTGTTCGCCGGATTTCCGTTTGCGAGTTAGCACTTGCCCCGTAAAATTGAAGATATGTCGCCGGTCGAATTTAAACGGGAACTTCTTGCCGTCGTTGATTTCATCAAAGAGCCGGTTGGTTTTAGACAAGGTATAGGAAAGAGCGACATTCCAATCTTCTCCTTTTTTTTCGGCATGAAATTCCATGCCATAGCTTTCACCTGTTCCTACGGCAATTTCATTTGTCCAATTGCTATATTGTACCCCGAACAGGTTAATCGCATTTACATAACTTACCAGATTATTCATCTGTTTGTAATAACCACCGAATGAAAAAAGATATTTTTTGTTTGTCCAAAATCCGCCGGCATAATATTGCTGCGCCTTTTCCGGAGCAGACATTCTATCGGCCGGGATAATCATATCCAACGACCATCCCACCGGCAAACCTTCCACGATGTGGTGAAATTGGGAAAATTGGTCATAACTTAGTTCCAAGCCGGTTTCTTTTGAAGTTTCAACAGAAAGCGCTAAACGAATATTGTTGTCCCAGGTCTTATAATCCCCCATCCCGTAAAATGTCCCTCTATAGCCAACAGAAGGAGTCAGAAACTTATAAGTATATCCAAAATCTCCAAAAACAGAAACTATTCCGGAAGTGAAAGAATCATTAAAATTAAACCTGTTATTATCCCCATTGGTTCCGATATAAAATTTTTCAGATGCAGGTTGAATTTTTTGCGATTTTCCCTGAAATCCGAAATTCGTCTTGATGTTTTCTTTATCGTAATTAATTGTTGCCTGAGCCGATATTTCATTTAACAAAGTTTGCAAACGAAGATCATTTTTTTGTTCATCATCCGCATGATATTGTTGTCTCCGGCCTGAAAGAAAAGAATTATAATAGGCCATTACATTCATTTGCCAATCTGTATTAATTCTTGAGTCCCATGATAAGCGGAAAATTTTATTTCCCCAATTTTCTTCTGTTTTATTATCGTTGTATTCATTTACGTATTGATATTTGAAATAATCATTGCTGTAATAGCCCGATGCGGAGATGCTGTTTTCATTGTTGATCCGGTAATGTAATCCGGCATAAAGATCGGCGACTTCAGGATAGACTTCACCTTCCATCTCAAAAATAGATTTGGCAAGTTTAAGTTCAGCGCCCAAAAGGGAAAAGCGTCCTGCGACTTGGAAACTCAGCCTGTCTTTCAAGATAGGGCCGCTCAAACTACCGCCTGTCATAAAAGGAGAAATGGAAAAATTTCCCTTGTATTTATCCGTTTGCGGAGTAATGGTTGATATTTGAGTAAGTGAAGCCAATAAATCGCCGGAAGAAGCCGGAATTTTACCGCTCCGGAAATGTACATCCTCCACTATATCGGCCGGGAATATGGAAAACAAGCCAAACAAGTGTGCACTCCCGTAAACGGGGACATTATCCAGTTCTATGCGGTTGTTGCTGTTATTACTTCCCCGCACAAAAAAACCCAGACCGCCTTCCATTCCCTGAGAAACGCCCGGTAAGGTTCCGATATATCGCAACACGTCGGTTTCGCCGATAACGGTGATTAAAGGTTTCACATCTTTAATATCAAACCGGTAGGTATTGTTTCCGCGAGCCGGCTTCGTGCCGACAATAGTCACCGGCTTTATGAACCCGACTGTTTTCAGGGTGTCTTTTGAAAAAACCGTTATCGTGTCGCTATTTTGCGCATTGCCCGTGAAAAGGAACAGGTGCAAAAAAGCAACGATAAACACATATTTAAAAAAACGGAGGTATGTTTCCATCATAAAAAAGAACTTTACCATTATGCACAACAAAAAGATTTCTATTATAAAATGTGGATATTTCATTATAAGCGGCAAAAATACCCATCCCATTGGTAATATTGGAATACACCTTGCTTTCATCAAACATGTGTATCGGATCGTCTGCGTCCTGGTATATGTTCATCTTTTGGATACTGCTTTTCAAATATTTGTCGTATTCGTCCGAAACAGTACGAAAGTAAATATAGGAATAATAACTATAGGCCGCCTGTATGCCGAAACTCACATTCTCAGCCATACCGGATGAAGGCTGTATTCTGAGATAAAAATCGTAAAAAGGCATGCTGACTTCCATCTCTATATCGGACATATTGTCATGTTTATTGAACCTGTCAATCATCGGATGATCGGCGCCCAGATTATTTGCCAATATTGCCTTCGCACTGGGATGTGGATTCATCAAGTCCGGAGGCAAATCATTGTCTCTTAACACATAAATCCAACAGGGATAATCTGCCGTTGTTTGATTGAAGTTTCTTGTCGGGTAACGGTCTCTATTAATTAAAGGCTCAATCCCGATAGCCGGAGGCATTGTTGTTGAAGCGGTTAATTCTTTTCCATCCGGTAATTTAACGAGCAAGCGATAAACATTTCCGTTCACCGGCGTATATTTAAGTTGCCAATTGCCATAACTTTCCCGCTCAAAGTAACCCACAATCTCCCCGCCGGTTGACAAACTGATTTCGGCGTCCCGTATTTCTTTGAAAAGATAAGGATCCGTTATTTTTACCGATTGTGTCAGACTTAATTGTTGAATACTGTCGTTAGTCAAAAGACAATTCACAACCGCCACTTCACTTTCTTTGCTATCAAAAGGAAGTTCTTTTACGCAAGCGCAAAACAAAATGCTTGCGCACAATATTATTCCGATATTAATCAGGCATCTCATAATCTCATTCCGTAATAGTAAACATTTGGGTCGTATCCAACAAAACCAAACCTTCATGGGTTTCCATCCGGACCACAAACTGTACATCCACCGGAAGCCCGGTTATCGCCTTATTCGGGGCTAAACGCATACCTGCCTGTGCATACGGATACAAACTCAGCCATTCGTCTATGGCTTTCGGAAATTCTTTACTTGTATTGCCATATATTAAACTATTACTCGGATAAGACACTATTGCCGACGGCCCATATCCTAAAATATCAAAAAAATCATTCAATGATTCTCCGGCTGCTTTTCCGAACAGAGGCGTATTCAATGAACTGATGGTCAAATTACGGATGGGGGTTGTCCGGTATTCAATGTCTATCCAATTAAAAGCATCCAGACCGCCGGGTGAACCCGACTTTTTCTGTTTTGATTGTTTTTCATAATCTTGTGCAAGTTGTCGCTCTATTTCAGGAATATGATCATCCAATATTGTATTATAAAGCATAGGATCTTCCAATGAAAACAGATCACAGTTACTGGTGGATATGCCCAGCTGAAATACATTTTTACTCAAAGCATCATCTCTAAATATTTTATAATCAGTATATTGCATAACTTCACCATTAAGCCCCGGCACATACCGTATAACCTGTTCTAATGGAAGAACAAAAAGATAAGATACTTTTCTCGGAAAGAACCGATAACCATGCCCGCCTATTTCTCCGCCTTCATCATCTACACAAGAAAACGACAAAATCGCTATAATTGACAGTAAAAAATATTTTTTCATAACTGTGTTTAGTTTACGGTGAAATTGCATATCATTTTTTTCTGATACTGAAAGTTAAGCGTTAGTGTATTCCCATTTTCATCATGCAAATTTGCAGTCCAAACAGGGTTGCTTCCCATTGCATATCTCCCATAATCATGACTACTATCCCATCCCCAATTCATAATGAAATATTCCGGAGTTTCCGAAATATATTCTTCCGTCATGGTTATGTAAGGGGTAAAAACAGTGGGATCCGCCTGCCCGCCATATACCCATTCATAACGATAAGTATATTTGATCCGCCGGTTTTCATATCCGTCGATTATCCATGAATGACCATCATCGTAAGTATACCACTGTACAAGACCTAAAAAAGTATGATGGTTTTGAGTTGCCTGAGCGCTTATTATCACCGGAAGGTTGTTATTTAAATTAGTCAGTATGGTGGAAGAATTATAATTTGTTTTCATAAATTTTAATTTTAAGTTTCAGTCACAAATATAGGCATTATTTTCAGATTATGCAATTTTTCACAGGTTACGGTATTACATTCCCGCGGGAATACATATCAATAGGAAAATGGTTAGTAAAGAAGATGAAGCTTTTATCGGTCGGATAGAGGGTGTCAAATCCGTCGTTTCCTTACTAAAAAATGCAAAGAGCGCAAACGGAATTTACTCCCTTTGCGCTCTTTTTAATATTTAATGTGGGCGGAAAACCCCGCCCTTACATTTATTTTATCAAATCCACCCGACCTTTTACTTCCGTCAATACCGCTCTTGCAATCGAAGAAGAAACTTCTTCATAATGCGAGAACGACATCGTGCTTGTGGCACGTCCTGAAGTAATTGTACGTAAAGCGGTTACATAACCAAACATTTCCGAAAGCGGAGCGTGAGCTTTCACGATCCTCGCACCGGTACGGCTGGTATCCATACCTTCGATTTGTCCGCGGCGTTTGTTCAAGTCGCCGATTACATCGCCCATACTTTCTTCCGGCGTAATCACTTCAATTCGCATGATCGGCTCTTTCAAAACCGGACTTGCTTTTTCGGATGCGCTCTTGAAAGCCTGCATCGCACAGATTTCAAACGATAATTGGTCGGAATCCACCGGGTGATACGAACCGTCGATAACGGTAACTTTCAGTTTATCCAAGGCATAGCCTGCCAATACGCCATTTTTCATTGCGCGTTGGAAACCTTTCTGGATAGGCGGAATATATTCTTTCGGAATGTTTCCACCTTTTACTTCGTCGATAAATTGCAAATCGCCTTCAAAATCGGGATCTCCCGGTTCGACACGAATAATCATATCGGCAAATTTACCACGGCCACCGGTTTGTTTCTTATATACTTCACGCAATTCCACTGCTTTTGTAATTGCTTCTTTGTAAGATACTTGCGGACGTCCCTGGTTGCATTCCACCTTAAATTCCCGTCTTAGACGGTCGATAATGATTTCCAAGTGAAGCTCGCCCATACCCGAAATAATCGTTTGGCCGGTTTCTTCATCGGTTTTTACGGTAAATGTCGGATCTTCTTCCGCCAGTTTACCCAAACCAATGCCTAACTTGTCCAAATCTTTTTGCGTTTTCGGTTCAACGGCGATTCCGATAACCGGTTGGGGAAAATCCATGGATTCCAATATAATCTGATGATTTTCATCACACAATGTATCTCCTGTGCGGATATCTTTGAAGCCAACTCCCGCGCCGATGTCTCCGCAACCGATAAATTCTTTCGGATTTTGCTTGTTGGAGTGCATTTGGAACAAGCGGGAAATGCGTTCTTTCTTGCCGGAACGTGTATTGTAAACGTAAGAACCGGCTTCGAGTTCTCCCGAATAAATGCGGAAGAAGCAAAGACGTCCTACATACGGGTCGGTTGCAATTTTGAAAGCCAGAGCGCAGAACGGTTCCGTAGAACTTGGTTTGCGAACGATTACCTTTTCGGGATCATCGGGGTCTGTACCTTCGATAGCCGGCGTATCAACCGGACTCGGCAGATAAGCGCAAGCGGCATCAAGCAAGGGTTGTACACCTTTATTCTTAAAGGATGAACCGCAAATCATCGGATTAATGTGCATGGACAAAGTTCCTTTACGGATTGCCGCACGAATTTCATCCTCTGTAATAGCGGAGGGATCATCAAAATACTTTTCCATTAGCGTATCATCAACTTCCGCCAAAACTTCGAGCATTTTATCGCGCCATTCCTGGGCTTCGCTAACAAATTCCACCGGAATTTCTTCGATGGAATAATCGGCGCCCATCGTTTCGTCGTGCCAATAAAGCGCTTTCATCGTAATTAAGTCAATGATTCCCCGGAAATGTTCTTCAGCCCCGATGGGAATTTGAATCGGACATGGATTTGCACCTAACATGTCTTTTACTTGACGAACGACTTCAAAGAAGTTAGCCCCGGAACGGTCCATTTTGTTTACATAACCGATTCGGGGAACATGATATTTGTCGGCTTGACGCCATACGGTTTCCGATTGAGGTTCGACGCCTCCTACAGCACAGAAAGTAGCCACCGCGCCATCCAAAATACGGAGTGAACGTTCTACTTCGACTGTAAAATCGACATGTCCCGGAGTGTCAATCAAGTTGATTTTGTATGTATCGCCTGTATACTTCCAATTTGCAGTTGTTGCCGCAGAAGTGATCGTAATCCCACGCTCTTGCTCCTGCTCCATCCAGTCCATAGTTGCGGCTCCGTCGTGTACTTCGCCTATTTTATGAGTAAGTCCCGTATAATAGAGGATACGCTCCGACGTTGTCGTTTTTCCGGCATCGATGTGCGCCATGATGCCGAGGTTTCGAGTGAATTTTAAATTTAAATCTGAACTATTAGCCATTTTTATTATTAAAAAAAATTAAAATCTGAAATGTGCGAATGCT
This sequence comes from Bacteroidia bacterium, assembly GCA_025996865.1. GTDB lineage: Bacteria > Bacteroidota > Bacteroidia > Bacteroidales > Azobacteroidaceae > Azobacteroides. The sequence continues at coordinate 15,852 of BNTV01000065.1, read as the reverse complement.
CGGTTTGCTTCCGCCATTCTGTGCATATCTTCTTTCCTTTTGAACGCACCACCTTGATTATTGAACGCATCAACGATTTCGGCCGATAATTTGTCAGCCATTGATTTACCGCCTCTTTTGCGGGAGTAAGAAATCATATTTTTCATTGAAACCGATTCTTTGCGGTCGGGACGAATTTCCGTAGGAACCTGAAATGTTGCGCCGCCGATCCGGCGTGATTTTACTTCAACAAGCGGGGTTATATTGTCAAGCGCTTGTTTCCATACTTCAAGGGGAGACTTTTGTTCATTAGGCAATTTAGTCTTTACTTTATCTAAAGCGGTATAAAAAATGTCGAAGGCAATACTTTTTTTGCCGTCATACATCAAGTGGTTTACAAACTTTGTAACCTTCTGATCACCAAAAACAGGATCCGGTAAGATCTGTCTTTTCTTTGGTTTAGCTTTCCTCATTTTTCTAAAATTTTTTATTAAACTGGTTGTTAACTTTGGGTATCTTCAACAAATTCCTCCGAATTTGTTTACTCAACCTTAATCAATTACGAATTACAAATTACGAAAGAACATCGTAATTCGTAATTTGTAATTATTTTTTCTTTGCCGGAGCACCTTTTGCCGGAGCAGCGCCTGCTTTACCTGCTTTCGGACGTTTGGCGCCGTATTTGGAACGTCTTTGTGTACGACCGTTTACGCCTGCGGTATCCAAAGTTCCGCGTACAATGTGATAACGAACACCCGGAAGGTCTTTTACACGACCACCTCTCACCAATACGATGGAGTGTTCCTGCAAGTTGTGACCTTCGCCCGGAATATAAGCGTTTACTTCTTTCGAGCTGGTTAGACGGACACGGGCTACTTTACGCATGGCAGAATTAGGTTTTTTCGGCGTTGTGGTATAAACCCTCACGCACACACCGCGTCTTTGCGGGCAAGCATCCAAGGCGGGAGATTTTCCCTTTTCAACCAAAACTTCCCTTCCTTTTCTTACTAATTGTTGAATTGTAGGCATTTTCTAAAATTATATTCTTTTGTTTTTTATGATTATTATTTCGTTCTAAATGCTAAAACGGGCTGCAAAGTTAGTGATAATTCTTGAGAAAACAATAGGTTATTTCAAAAAAATCTGAATTTTGCCGCAAAAACGCCGCAAAGATACGAATTTATAAGATAACAAGCAACTGTGTCCGGACTAAAAAAGCCCTTCAACCACTTTCTTCATCACCTCGTTCCCCGGATAACCGGTATATCTTTGCACTTGTTTACCGTTTTTGTCGTAAATCATGTAAGTGGGAATACCTTCTACTTTCATTGCTTTAGACCAATATCCCCATTGGCTGTCGCTTACGCGATAATGTTCGCCGTGAATGTCGGGAATCATTTTATTATAGGTTGCCAAAGGAGAGGTTTCACCGGTAAGATACACAATCACAAGGTTTTTATCTTTCCAACTTTCTTTCAATGGAGTCATCTCTTTGAGTGCTTGTAAGCAAGGTCCGCACCAGGTCGCCCAGAAATCAACCAATATGACTTTTCCTTTGTATAGTTTGAGGATTTCGTCAAAAACTTTATTTTCTGCGACATTCGGGACTTGCTTAATCAAAGATTTGTTGGCTTCCGTCAGCGCTTTTATTTTGTCGTTTTCGGTGATTAATGTTTCTGCATAAACCGGATTATTGGCAAAGGCGGCTTTGATTTCGTCCTTGTCGGCATCGGTATAGAATTTAGAATTCTGAATGCGATCACTATACAATGAGGCTAAAATATAGTCGTAAACCGGATTCGTATCACCCAATATGGATTTTGCTTTTTCTTTAAGCGTTGCAAATTGTTCTTTCACCGGTTTGTTTTTCGCGTCGGCCGGCAGGTAAAAATGTTTCAATACACTGATAGCCATAGGGAAAAAGGGTGTATATATTGTTTGATCTTTTAACTTGATTCCAAATATTTCCGTTAAAAAAGCGTCGGGATTTTCCCGGTCAAAAGAAGGACGACCGATTTTGTTTATGTCTGCTTCCAAAATGAAAAAGCCGTCGCTTTCTATCATTTCGTTGATTGAATCGCGGGGTTCTTTGTCTTTACGAAAACGCGATTCTTCACGCGTTTGTCTAACCAAATCGGCAGACCATTTCACCTCTTGTCCGGGCGTCAGGAAAATGCGTCCCAAAGAAGAATTGTATATGCCGGGAAAACCAACAGGCGCTTCAAGGCTGAACGAACCGTCATCAGCAACGTTTGCCTTTACGGTTTGGGATTCACCTGAAAAATTCGGATAATCAACGATCACCTCTTTGTTCATTGCTTTGGAATATCCAAAATATTTTCCGCTGAGTTTGGCCGGTTTCGTGCTGTATTCGAAAGCGGGTACGGGTTGTGTACATTCTTTCTGCGTCATCGCCGGCGCAACTTCAACTTTTGCTCCGGGCATCAGGTGGATTCCCCAAATGTTGAAACAGCCCGGGGATTCACATTCGATAAAATCAATTTTCGTAACTTCAGGCTTTAAAGGAGGGAAGTACAGTTTGAAAGAAGTCTCGCCTGATTCGGGCATGAAAAATTCTTTATCCAATTCAATACCGTCAGATTTGACAATGGTTAATTTTTCATCCGTTCCGCTTTCCCGGATATAAGCATCTTGGGCAATTCGTATCCACTGATTCGGATGATAAAATGCCCGGATATAAAAAATCGTTGTGGAATCACTCATCTCAATCTTTTCAATTTCGAGGGTTGAGCTACTCCACACGTCAAAAACAGGCGTTTCAATAACCGCCGGACGTTTTTCTTTACAGGCAAACAAAACCAGCAGGCACAAGCTTACTGCCGCAATATTTTGAAAACTTCGACGCCATGCGCCGCAAAAAAAATTTGGTTTCATATTGATAATATAAATTATAAATTGAATTTGGTGAATTTATCAGGTGTCAAAGTTATAAAAAATTTTCGAATAATTTACTAAAAAACAGATTATCCTTTGATTTCAAAAGTTCGGGGAGCTGCAATGAAATACGGTATTCAGTTTGTGTGCCGTGTAGATATTACCATCCACGATACCGTTTTTATCTGTTTCGAAAATTCCTGGGACTAATGTTTGCTTGAGTTCTTCCCTGTACCACTCACGTAATACTTCCGCTACTGACTTTTCGTTATTCTTAATATTCTTGGGCAATTTATCAATGGCATTTTCGCCTTCTATCTCCATCATATCCAAAAACGAAATATCTTCCAAATTCAGCAATTGTTCGCTGTCTTCTGCACGCACATAATTATCAATCAGTTGGCGCATAGCGGGGTCGTAGAGTTTCAAATCAAGGGCGTCGCCACTTTTTAGTTTGATTTCGTCTTTCAAATCGTTGTAAAAATCAACCTGCTTTTTAATTTCGGCGGCTTCTTCCGGTGTATAACCGGCTGGTGTCATTTCGTTTGCTATGTCAATATAGCGGCGAACCAAGGTATTGACCATTTTAGAAGGAAGAGGAACAAAAATCTTTTTGAAAGTTGTAGTTGGCTGTGCTATGGCAGGTACTCTGTATGTCCTTTACCCTCAAGAAGAATCGATTGTCCTTTTTTAGTATGAAAAAATAATACTATAAAACGAGAATCTACTTTTGAAGATTTAAAAGTTGCCCTGAATTGACTCTGAGAGATAACATACATTTCGTACAATGAATTATTTGGCACATATGAAACTTGTCCTAAAGTTCCCCTATGGGTTACAATAATATCTCCACGCCTCGCCACTGCTTTTTTAAGAAGATTTGCTTTTTCCTTTGTAACAAAATTGACAAAAACATCTTTTATACATTCCGAAGAAACATTATATCCATTCAATACTGGCACACCACTTGAAACAAAATTTGAAACGGTTATGTCAGAACCAAATGGACCCATTGTTATTTCCTGCAAAATATCGTCTATCATCACACATTCCCAATCTTCCGGAATAATGCCAATATCGGTTTGTTTATATTTTGTATTTTTCATTCTATTCATTTTCTTCGTAATAATACGAATAATCAATACCTTTCATAAACATCTCTCGGGAATCAATTTCGTCCGTCAGCGCATTGTGTAGCAGGTTTTTTATCTTGGCGCTGTTTACCGCACTGTGTATCATTGCATTCAGATAGTCGTTTTTGCTTATTTTACTCCAATCCACGCAGCGTTTCAGGCGTTTTTTCAGCATCAAATCCAACCAGATGCGTGTGCTTCGCCCGTTGCCTTCCATAAAGGGGTGGGCAATGTTCATTTCCACATATTTATCGGCAATTTCGTCGAAAGTATCTTCGGGCATTTGTTCTATTTGCCGTAATGTGCCGCCCAGAAAGTGCGCTACGGCAAACTGAAAGCCGCCTTTTGAAATGTTTTTTTGCCTTATCTGCCCGGCAAAATCATACAAGCCGCCAAACAAATAGGCGTGTATCTGCTGCAGTCCCCTTCTTGTTCCAACTTCAATTTCATCTATAAGATTGCTCTCAAACAGCGTATATGCTTTCTTTTTGCTTTGTCCGTCAATGCTGTTGTCGCTGTATGTGAACCAGTCCAAAAATTTCATTGCCTTGTTGTTGGGGAATTGTCTTGCTAGTTCCATAACGCCATCACTGTCAAGGGCATCGGATAAACGCTTTTTTCCGTCAGGTGCAATTAATTTCAATTGGGTAGTGTCACTACCCAGTTCATTATTTTCTTTCTTCAACTTAGCTTTCAGGTATTTCCAATAATTACGATTTTTACTGTAATCGTTTTGTTCATTGAGAACACCTACAATGTCAAGCACCGAAAACCACCATTTATTGTTAGTTTCGTCCCAAACGGCACGCACTTCTTTATCGCCAAAAAAGCGGATTGATATTTTTGATTTGTTTTTTTCTAAAGCTTTCATAAACTAAACCCCATTTTGCTTAAATGACTATTTACGCTGCTTTCCAAATTCGCAATACTCGCATCTATCTGTGGCAGTGTTTCGGCATATCGCTCTGTCAAAGAAGTAATGCCTACATTCAGGTTTTGACTGATGCGCTGCATTTCTCCGTCAAATCGCAGGAAAAGCGCGGCAAACCATTTCTTTTCTATTACCAGTCGTTTGATTTCCTCTGTGGTTAGTTTGGGATATTTTTCCGTTAGTTTTACAAGCAATTCGTATTTCAGCACTTTCAATATCCGCTTGGTTTCACTTATATCCTCTTTTAGCGAAAGATATTTTTCGAGTACGGCTATTTCTTCGGCATCGGCTTTTTTGTTGAGCACTTTGAGGCGTTTTTTCAGGTTGCCATCGTTTATTTTGTCATCGGCAAAATTGCTTGGGTCGAGGTAATTGTCGGCTTGTTCTTCCTGCAATTCTGAGAGTTGCGTTTCATTTTCGGCAAGACGTTCTTCGGCAGTTTGTATCAGCGCTTTCATCTCGCCAAAATATTCATCAATCACGATAGATACAGGCAATAAATCGCATACTATTTCATCGGGTGTCGTGGCTTTTTTCTCCTTAGCTGCTTTGAAACTGCTGTCTTTGCCCTTTTTAGCCGCAGGTTGTGGCGTATAGAGTTCGGCTTTCCAACCATCAGCGGCTATCAGATAACAATCATCCTGTAGAATTTCGTTCCAATAATCAAGTAATTGCCCATATACATCGTAAACGTTTACCAATGAGGTGTCATTGTTGAACTTGGCAAGAATGCTATCCCCTAATTCTTTTATCAGGTTTTTCGGTTTTGTTCCAATGGTTAATACTTCCAACTGAGGGCGTATTTGTCTGCACCATTGAGCAAAATGTTGATTATAGTTTTCGGTTTGACGGATAAAATCCGTATTTTTCCGAATGGTATTTCGTACATTATCTGTTTCGCAATGAAGTAAAAAATAACCCATCCGCTTGGTGTGCGGAATAAATAACGCTTTCTGCAAATTGGGGCAAGCCGTCCAATAGTTTTGAAATTGAGCAATATCATGTGCCGGAAGTCCACCGTTGAGATGCGCGTCAATGTCCTGCAACACTTCCGTATCTTCCGATTCGATATAACGTGGAATATTCAGGTTGTAATCGTTCCGTTCAATTTCTTCGTTTTCTACAAAACGGGCGTAATGCGGTACATTTTGTTGTGCCATCCAAACATCTACAATGCGGCGCACATCTTGTTCGCGCAGGCGGTTTTTGGGTCCGGCTTTGGCAAATCCGGCTTTGGCATCAATCATAAAAACGCCTTGACGAATATCGGCATCAATTACGCTGTGTAGAATCATATTCATCTTAGCCAAACCGGCTGTGGCAGAATCTTTTTCTTGTCCGTAAATCGTAGCGCCATGAGGGGTTTCAGCCAAAGCTCGCAACAGCAGAGAACCCGAACCGCAAGTCGGGTCATAAATGGTTTTCGATACCGATTCGGCTCTATCCAAACCTGTCGCTTTTGCCATGATACGACTCACTTCGGCAGGGGTATAAAATTGTCCCTTGCTTTTACCGCTTTCGGTGGCGAAATTTTTCATCAAATACTCGTAAGCATCTCCCATTAAATCATCATCGGCAGCACGGTTTTTACCAAAATCGAGACCGGAAGATTGAAAAATGCCAATCAAATTGCTAAGCGTGTCTATCAAATCTTTGCCTTTGCCCAATTTTTGTTCATCGCAAAAATCTGCTACATTGATAACGCCACCTAAATGGTTGGCTTCGGCAAGTGCCGAGATTTTCTTATTGACTTGTTCGCCTATGTTATCTTTTCCTTTCAGATTTATAAAGTCATCAAAACTACACCCTTGCGGTATTTCCATAATGAAATCGGGGTCAGTCTTCGCTTTATCGCTTACATATTTTACAAAAAGCATTACCAATACATAATCTTTGTATTGGCTTGCATCCATCCCGCCCCGCAGTTCATCACAACTTTTCCAAAGAGTAGTGTATAATTCCGATTTTTTAATTGCCATTATTATTTTGTTTATTATTGTCCACCAATAATTCTTTCACGTTTACTTGCAATATATCTGCAATCCGATTCAACACTTCCAACGTCGGCTGTCTCCGATTGCAAGAATATGCATTGACCATGCTGAAACTTTTACCAAGTTTCTCCGCCAACCACGTCTGCTTAACTCCTTTTTCATTAAGGATGGCTTTTATTCTGTTTAGTTCCATATTAATAAAATATGTATCTTACAATAATGCCACAAATATAGTGAAAAATATGCTATAACAATAATTCTTCGACAGAAATATTATTTCCCTTTTACATCTTGTATGCACCTTAATTTTTGGAATATAGCTTTGCATTCATTCTTACTTCATTTTCCTAAAAGTATTCAATATTGATATTCAATATCTTACAAAATTATGTCGCAAATATGGTACAAATAATCGGATTCAATCTGTTTTTATAATTACCCACTTACCACCTTTATCTGCACCATCTCGGCGGATAATGTCGTTGTTTTTGAGTTGTAAGATATTCCATTCCACCCCTCTTCTTGTTAATCCTGTTATGTCCACTAATTCTTTTTGTGTAATGTTAGGATTATTGTGTATTGCTGCCAGAATTTTCTCCACAGTTTTCTGGTTGTTTTCCGTACCGCTTTCTTCTCCGATTGTTTTAGTGGTATCAAGCATAAAAGTAAATTTTGTTTTATCGATAGAGGTTTCAAACAGGACTTCATTTCCTGTTTGCTTTTTCCATTGCAGCATTTTGTCAAATCCGTAACCTGCACTTTCACAAAGTTTTGCCAAACGGAAAAATTTTGCCAAAACCGGATTTCTCGGCAGAGTTTCGTCTGTTTTCATCAGTTCCTCAACAGTGCGGGGCAATTTTCCCGGATTTTCAAATTCAATACGGTTGGTAAAAACGCGAATACGCGGTTTCATCGGACTGAAATGGTCGGAATGAATAAGCAGATTTACCAAGGCTTCACGCAAAGCATCTATTTCTTTTGTGTCTTCGTGTCCGATTCCCATTTCGCCGATTGTAAGCGGGTTGTTGGCGTAAATCCGCAGGCGTTGAAACAGCACAAAATAGTATTCCCAAAGATTTTCCTGTTCTTCGACTCTGAACGTGTAACGCGGCTCGGCATTTGGTTAAACTCGTTATCGTCCATCGTGTTGTAATGCAGGTTTGGATTAAATCCTTTCAGATATTCACGGAAACGCTTGTATGAGGCTTTGTTAAGCGAATCAACCGACGTGCCTTCAACTACCTTTTCCGACATTGAACCGAAGGCTTGGTCGCGATAAATAGCGTTGATTTCAAACTCGCTCGCTTGTTGGTCGCCGCTTCCTGTGCGAATAAAAGTGTTTTGTACACCGTTGAAATACACCGGTTTAATATCGGAAGACGGAATGTAAAACGCCAAAACATTTTTACCGTCAATCTTATATCTCTTTGCCTGTGGCGACAGTTGCGACACGCCGAACACAATACAGCCTCCCGAAGTGTTGGAAAACGCAGAAACTGTTTCCCAAACGTCTTTCGGAACGTCTGTACGGGCTGTTTTGACTTCAAAATTGTCCCATTCTATATCTTGCAAATGTTCCAACAATTTCTGTTTGGTCATTGACTTGCCGCTTTCTATGTTTTGACTTTCTGACATAAATTTAATATTGCAAATTTAATTCATTTTTTTCAAACTCATTGTTACGCCATCTTCGTGCAGGACAATGGTATAGTTTGGTGACAAACTTTCGCAGAACTTGCGGAAGGAGTTAAACCCAAAAATACGATAATCAAATGTCGGGTCGGTTTGGCGCAGGGTTTCATTGAAACGCGACAAAACCGCCATTCCTGTGGCTTCATTGACAGCCATATTAAAGGCATTTTCAATGTCCTGTTGGTTAATTGATTTGATACCTGATTTTTTCAGCGAACTGACAATGTTTAAATCAATTTGCCCAACGACTTTCACGCCCGGAAGTTTAGGCGTTTCGGTGGCAATGTGTTCCGGCTCTTTGTCGGTTTTCTTTTCGGACTTTGTTTCAGCAGCAGGCGACAAAATTTCAGTGAAAGTAAATGTTTCACACGCTTTTACAAATGCTTCTGGCGTATGACCGCGACCGATACCCATAATGAAAAGCCCTTCTTCGCGGATACGGTTTGCAAGTCCGGTGTAATCGCTGTCGCTTGACACAATGCAAAAGCCGTCCACCAAATGTGAGCGAAGAATGTCCATCGCATCAATTATCAGTTCGGTGTCGGTAGAATTTTTTCCAGTCGTGTAGGCGAACTTCTGAATTGGGCGAATGGCGTAGGCGTTGAGTTTGTCAATCCAACTTTTCATCGTGGTTTTACTCCAATCGCCGTAAATGCGCTTGATAGTAACCTTGCCGTATTTGCCCGCCTCGTTGAGAATCTGTTCTATCAACTTGCTTTCTGCGTTGTCGCCGTCAATTAAGATGGCTATTTTTTGATTTCTTGCATAATATCTTATTTATAAACTTTTCAAATCTTTCAACAACCCCAAAACCGCATTTGGATTACCTTCATTATACATCCAATTATTGTCAAAATCTTTGATAACTTGCTGATTTTGTGAGTTTCCGATTACCAAACTGTGAAATTTAGTTTTGTTTTCTTTGGCTTTTGTGATTTTCTTTTGTGTTGCTGCATCAAATCCCGACATCACAAAATCCGAAACCATTATTACATCGGCTTTGCGGTAATCTTCCGTTTCTAACATTCGCAACGCCTCATGCACTGCGGGCGCGGCATCTGTGCCACCGTGAAAACTCATTGAAAGAAAATCAATTATTTTGTCCAATGAGTTTTTTAAATCCGTCAAATTTAATGTTTCAATTCCCGTTGAAAATGAAATCAGATAAGACTTCCGATTATCCCTTATTGCAATTTTCAAAATGGCGAAACACAGTGTTTTGGCGACAGTTTCGGGCGTGCCGTGCATTGAGCCGCTGGTATCCACGCAAATGATAAACGGACCTTTTTTGCCTTCTTTCGCTTTCATTCGGCAGTTTTGAAATTGCTCTTCTTCATAAGCGAGAATACGAGATTGATAATCAAATGCTTGCAGTTTTTTTTCTGCGAATTTCTTGTAGAAAATCAATTCAGTAGTCGGGTTGGCGAGCAGGGCAATTTCCGAAGGCAACACCGAAGAAATATCATCACTTTCGTGGATTCCGACAATATCCGACTTGCTTGCGCTTTCGACTTTCCATTTGGTTTTCAGTTGAATATCGGTAAAAAGTTCTTCTTCGTATTCCTGCTCGGCTTGTTGCATCCGTCCAAGCATTTCGGCAAGTTCCTGCAACGATTTGTCGCGCTGCATCAGTTCGGCATACCGTTTCAGAATATCAAAATTCGTATTTTGCCACTTCCCGCTACTCATATCCCAAAGCCGTCCCAATTCGTTGGTAAACGGCGACAAGATTTCCTGCAATTTTTTCAGTTCCTCGATTTTGCAGTAAAGTTCTTTACAGAATTTTTTACGCTCGCGGTCAATGATTTCGAGTTCCCATGCTGTTTGTTTTTTGAATAATTGTTCGTTCCATTTTTCCGTAAAATGTTCTTTTACACTTTCAAATTGTGGGGCGGTTTGTAGGGGCGTTGCGCGCAACGCCCCTACGTTTGCGGCACGTTCAAATTCCTTTTCATAAAAATCGGTGTCTAATGTTTGTTTGTCGTAGGTTTTTGAAACAAACTCTTTGATTGGTTTCCAATCGTTAAGCCACTTAAACGTATTTTCGGTAGTTTTCTCAAATTGTTTCAAAAAATTGTGTTCACTTTCAAACGGATTTTCGGTTCTGTCAATCAGTTTCTTCGTTTTATTGGCGAAATCCAAAATATCGGCAGTTATTTTTTCAGACAAATCTTCGTTTTCGTGGCACATTTGGCGTATTGTTTCGTTATCCAAAATCGAATGGATTGCACCTACAAAATTATCGGTTTGTGACGGCAGAGACGGGGCGTGCCCCATCTCTACATTGTTCAATTGCGCAAAGACATTTTCTGCAAGTTCCTTGCGAGTATTTTTGTTGCCGACTGTGCTAAAATGAATAAATTTGTCGAAATTGGGTATCATAGATTTTCTTTAATTTTATCTAATTCTTCTACAAAAACATACACATTTGTCGAAGGATTTTTAAACTCAACAAGATTTTTTGCTCTCGAAACAACAATATTTTTGTTATTCAATAATTTGTCTTTTAATTTTTCATTCAAAACGCCTTTCTTGTAATTTCCAAAATGGTTTGTCAGTTCCGAAACACAATTTTCGCTTGTCAATTCTGCCGTTTGATTTTTGAAATGCAGTAAATACCACAATTCAAAACAGGGATTGGAAAGCAATAATTCTATTTTGCTGATTTTCTGTAACTTTTCTACAATTTCCGGCACATCAAAATCATAAATCAAAAATGTTTTATCTTTCGGGTGCGTTGTGTAATCTTTTTTGTAACTGTCAATAAATCGCTTGTTTATACCGCTACCTGCTTTTTTAACAACAATTTCTATCGGTATGCGATAATTGGAACGCAAAAAAGCGATATATGCCTCTTCCGTTTCGCCCTCGCAAAAAACAAAAAATGTGGGGCGTATTTCCTTACCTTTCGATTGTCTGCCTTTTCTCATTTGACAATCGTTTTAATCTTTTCCAAACTGTCGTCAATATACGGAATGGCATCAAATCTGCCCTGTAAATACGCCTTTTCTACGTCCATCGTATCACGAAAATCTTTGTAATCGAACAACGAATACAAATCGCTCGAACCATCGTCTTTTTTATTAACAAAATAAATTTGGTCTTTGCGCAATTTATTAAGATTTAGCAAATTGGTATTGTGCGTAGTATAAACAATTTGCGCAGAATCGCTCGCGTGAAACAAACCGATAATATATTCCACAATTTTGCTGTGCAAACTGGTTTCTATTTCGTCAAGCAGTAAAAGTTTGTTGTTTTTTATAACATCAATCACATTCAAAATAGTATAAAACAGCATTTGTGTTCCTTGCGATTCTTCTAAAGAAAAATTGAAAGGTATTGTTTTATTTGCTTTATGGAATGTGGTAAAAGTCAGTAAATCAATAGTCATATTTTGTTCTAAAATCTGTTTGTTTGCCAAATCAGCATTTACATTTTTATGTGGCTGTTTTATTTTTTCCATTTTTACATTCACAATATCACTGTCGGCTATTTGCAACGCTTTTAATATAACTTCTTTATTTCCCGTGAATGATTTTTCAATAAATAACGGCTCAAATGCAAAACCAAGACGAATTTTTTCGGCAAAAAACATAAAAACATCTTTGGCAATTTCCCTGTCCATTTGGCTGGCGCGGGAAATATAAAGCGTTTTGCGAGAAGTGTTTTCGGCAATATCAAGCGGTTTGCGAATGGCAGAGCCGAAACTGTATATTTCCGATTTTTCTTTTCCTGCTTTTTCGTTGCGGGTAAAAACTTTTGCACGACGATTATTGGGGTAATAATATAATTCCTCTGTAAAAATTTCGTTTCGAGAAAATGAAAACGAATATTCATATTCAATATCATTCATCACAAAACGAATAAGAAAAAAACTCGGTTTTTTCGGAAAATCCTCAAATTTGAAAGGTGCGATATTGAAAACAACATTTTCATTGTACAAATGCGATTGCAAAATCATTTGGACGGACATTTGTATTGCTTTGACAATGTTGCTTTTACCCGAAGCGTTTGCGCCATAAACGGCAACAGATTTCAACAAATGCTCATCTTTGCAAGCAAATGTATTTGCCTGCAAACGCTGTGTTTGTTGCGACTTGCTGTTGCCTGCCCGCAAATCTAACACTACCTCGTCTTTAATCGAGAAAAAGTTACTTAAACAAATTTCGAGTACCATTTTAATATTCGATTTTGAAATTATTTTGCAAAAATACAAAATAAAATTGAAAATAACAAAGTTTTATCTGGAAACTTTTCTTCGTTGCCGATTGTACCGAAGTGAATGAATTTGTCGAAATTGGGCATAATTACTTTGTTCTGATATTAAAAACCCATCTTAACTTCGTGTCGTTTTCCAAATATTCCTTGGTCTTTTTCAAACTATTATAAGATTCAAGCATCTTATCTTTCTCATATTCAAAAGATTTACTATAATTTCTCACTCCAACTGTCCAATCAATAATAATTTTTTGAACTTGTTGTAGAATAGGATAAAAACTGAAAGCGTATTTATTTTGCGGATTAACGTGCATCTCTTTTACTGTCAATTCAATAATACTGTTAATAATTGGCTCTAATTCTTTGATATTATGTTTTTCATTTACAGTTGTGTTTTTGATTGCTTTGAGATAATCCAAACACTCTTTTGACATTGCAAGAGAATTATCTTTTAAAAAATCGCTTAATTGTTGCCAATAAATAAACCATTCCTTTGTGAGATTTTCAAAATACTGCTTGTAACCTCGAAAAGATTCTTTTAAACCAATTTCCATATTAACAAGATACCTAAATTGATTTATAATAGAGTGAGTTAGATACTGTAATGTATGTTTTTCTTTTTTCCCTTTCTTGTATTTTGAGTTGATTATAAAAGTCAAAATATATGATTCCAAGGGGAGATTATCCACCTTATCTGCCAAAAAGGAAATAGTTCCTAATGATTGCGGGTAAATATCTTGCGTTTTTATTTTTTCGATAAAACTTTCCAATTCCTTTGTTTGGTCAGTTATTGGACTTTCCATAAAAGTTATCCAATTCAAAATAGTTTCTTTGTGAGTTTTTGTATCGTTATAAGCCTGTTTTTTATTGCGAAACCACACAAAAACTTCACCAAGAAAAAATACCGTTATTGCCGTAATAGTGGAAACTAAAATTTCAGTTGTCATTTCATATCCTCCTTTTCTATCAAAATCACCTCCTCATCTTTCAGTTTCTTATAATCATTCTGTATTTTCCGAATTTCTACCTCATATTTCTCAATTTCTTTTTGAGTGTTCGTCAAATGAACTTCTACAATATTTGCTAATGCAAGATTTACAAATTGATTTGTCCGTAAATGCGCCAAATCTTTTGTTCTGTATTTTTCCAATTCTTCTTTTTGTTGATTAGTAACAGCAAGATATTGAAAAACTTTTTTATCCCAAACTTCTTCAACGGCTTTGTGTGGTTTCTTCGTTACTTGACGAATTTCACCTTTGATTGTAGTTTTGAGTCGGTATTCCTTATCATCTGTAATAATGGTAAATTTAGAATTTCCTTTTCTTATCTCTTTATTGAAAGATTGAAAATTTGTTGTTGAAGTTTTACTATAATACAATGAAATTGTTTGATATGAGTTATTTAATCTATTGTAATCTATTTTACGAATAAAATCACGGTCATCATCTAATTTGAGTATTTCATAATGGTCTTTAACTGTATCATCCAAAACTTCTATTCTTGTGTTTTTCTCAAACTTCGTTTCTTCTTTTATTTCCTCTTGAAATTCAGCCAATTCCTCTTTCAAACTCTTGAAATCAAACTGTAATTTGTACCCGTGCTTTTGAATCGCATCGCTCACAAAGTCCGCCACAATTTTCCTTTGCCCTTCCTCATTCCACAAACATTCTTTTATCAAAAAGCAATCCATCAAATCAACAGCGTTGCGGTTGTTCAAAAAGGCGGAAGTGCGCAGTAAACGCACAATCTTTCGCCAACGGCGGTCGGAAATGTAAATCTGATTTTCGGCGTTCTTTTCCTCATTGTTATGTGCTTGCAGTTTTTTGCGGATAACGTCAATCACATTAAACACATTTTCCGGCACTTCTATTTTATCAATTTCCGCACTCCATTGTTCATATTCTTCTTTTATGATTTTCAGCGAATTATCTACATTATCCTTGTAAGAATCAAGGTTTTCGGAAATCATTGCATTAAAATTTTCCTGTTTCTGAACACCCTCAATCACCAGCCGTACCAAAAACCTGTCCCACAATGCTTCCAAACCCTCGTTTTGTGCGGGCAACTCGTTTGACGCGGCAATCAATGCCTTCATCGGCACTTTTATTTCCTGCTCACCATTACGGAAAACTTTCTCATTAATTACCGTCAGTAGCGAGTTTTGAATACTCGGTCCCGCTTTCCAAATTTCGTCAAGGAAAACAATATCGGCATCGGGCAAATAGTTTTTTACAATCCGCTCGTATTTATCCTCGTCTTTGAGTTTGGAAATTGAAACGGGTCCGAAAATTTCATCGGGCGTACTGAAACGGCTCATCAGGTACTCAAAGGTCTTGCCATCTTTGAAAGCGTATTTCAACCGTCTTGCAATCAAACTTTTGGCAACGCCGGGCGCACCAAGTAAAAAGATACTTTCGCCCGCAACGGCGGACAACAACGAAAGGGCAATCGCCTCGTTTTTCTCGTAGACACCATTATTTAGGTGTTGGAGCAAACTTTTGATTTTTTCTTTTACTTGCATATATCAGTATCTGTTTGAAAATTATTTAACTCTATATTTTCTTTTGCAATACTCAATACTTTGTTAGACAATTCTTTCTCATCAGCCACTATTGCCATAACTTGCTCTACAAGCCAAAAGGTTAAAAGTTCTTCCCTGTCGCCCTGCAAAAGTTCGGCAATAATGGCAATATGTTCTTTACGGGCGCGGCGTTCGCCACGCTCAATTTTACAATACGAAGCGGTATCAATATCCAACGCTGCCGCCAATTTTCGCTGCGGAATTTGGCGGTCTTCGCGCAACTGTTTTATCCTATCATTGAACATCATAACTTATAATTTTAACGTCTTGCAATTTTTCGACAAAGGTACAGCTTTATTTCAATATTTTTCTATTCTCCACGTCCTGCAAAACCTGCATCTGCTGAATGGCTATCTGGTTGAGTTTTACCAATCTGTCACTTTGCGGAACGTTGTCGTTTATCAGAACGGCGTTAATGTTCTCCATATT
>BNTV01000064.1 GCA_025996865.1 Bacteroidia bacterium | reverse complement strand
TATGCGCAAAATCCAATTCCACTACTTCCTCGCGGATGATAGCGGAGATGAACTTCTTTGCCACCTTGTTGTCTTCCATCATGAACTTGAAAACAACGTCGTATATGGGATTTGCAATGTATATCATGCCGTTTTTCAATTATACCAGTATTACAAAAGTACGAATATTATTTGAATTGGCCAAATTTTGAATTATTATTGTGGGGGGGTACACAACTTATCAAAAACTTTTTTTATATTTGCACCGTCATTGCGAAGCGAAGCAATGACGGTATGCGACAATTTGAAACAACATTCGACGTAGTCAAATGCCCCCGAAGGATATAAAAAATCATATATACAAATACTATGAAACGGACGATATTATTGTTCATTGCTCTTAGCAGCATCCTGTCTATTCATGCACAATTACAAGAAGAATACAGAACTATATTATACCCTTCGGAAGGCGAGCAGGGGCTTGTGAAAATAGATCCCGGAAACTTTATGGAACAGGAAGTTACTTTCGTTCATAAAGATTACCCTGTGAGACGTACTCTTCGCGTTGTCGGTGGCGTACAAATGCCCGGAAAATTTGCTCCCCGAGGTGAAGAGTTTTTCAGACAACAGGAATATCTTATTGATGAAAATTTAGATTCACTCAATATATATAAGGATAACTATTCCCTGTTTTTCCAAGGGAATAATGAGCCGTTTGAACGTCATGCGTATAACCGCATTACGGGCGTTGATTTCACTAAGGGATATGTTGATATGGAAATTGCCTGTAAGCGTAAAAGCCTGAAAATTGCCTCTGCCGGTGATTTCGGAATCGAACTTCAGATATATCATAAAAAAGAGGGAAGACATCCTGACGACGTCTATGATAAACCTGATGAAGTTGTATCTATTCCCATTCCTGAAGGAAGCGGAAACTTCAAATTATTAAAAAAGAGAATAGAACTATCCGGCAATACGGCAACCGTACTGATAAGAATAGGCGGAACAAATTTTAGCGGAGAATGTTGGCTGGAGGCTCCTAAGTTTTATGTGGATGGTAAAAATGTATTTTCGCATCCTTTCATTCAAAATGAAAAGAGGCAGGATAATTACAATTATTGGGTAGGTGTGAATCTGGCAACCCGCAGCCGGCCGAAATGGAAACTGGAGTTTAAGGGAAAAACAATATTTGAAGGATATATATTTGACCGTGCGTCCGATATTGCGGACTTTTATATTCCATTACCAAAAGATATCGCAGGGAAAGGAAATCTAAAACTGACATTGTTAAAAGAACCGCATCGCCAAGCTTTTCCGTATGAACTAAGATCGGTACAATTGCTGGAGGAAAGCGCTCAGGACTTTGAAATTGTATCTATTCCACGCTATGTCGGTGTAGGTGATACCACGGCTATATTGCTCGAAACCAATAAGCCCAATATCACGTTGAAAGTATCTGCCGATAATCCGAATATTCATCTGATTGATAAATCTCTTACATTACAGCATCCCGGGTTGCATGCCGTGCAGTTTGCTGCTCTCAATCCGGATACTAAAGTTCGGCTCAACTTTTCGGACGGCACTCTAAGTAAATCGGGTTTAATAGAGCAATTGATTGTAAAAGAGAAAGATAATGTCCATTTATCATCCGGCGACGAACTCCATATAGACAAAGAATACGAACCCTACGATCCGTTTTTCAAATGGTATTTTCGCAGTCGTATAGGTAACCGGTATCATTTCAGGCCGTCATATCAGTGGGGCGGCGTGAGGATAACCGACGAAAATGTTATTAAACATTATACATCGTTATTAAACAAGATGCATATTCCTTATGCGTGGCAGGTGGAGGGGCGCACCCTGGCATCTGCGAAAATTAATCCGTCCCTAAGCTCTCTTCAATCACCCATGTTTCGAGGAAAACAGGCTCATGAAAATGATGGCGGATATTATTACTGGCAGCATTTTTTATATAATGGGCTTCATTCGGATATAGCAGCGCGGACAAGACCTTATGGCGGTATATTTGCGAAGCACAGACCTATCTATACCGACCATGGGATTTTTATACATTACGACCCGTTTGGAGTGAAGGATATGGCTGACGGCGCAAATAAGTTCATCGCGAATTTGAGCTATTCACGAGGCGAGAGTACCAGGCATACAGGAGTTACACCGATATTCCGCTATTTGTATCAGGCCGGCTATGAATGGCTGGGGGCAGAACAAATATACGGTCCGGAAGATATAATAATGTCTGCCTTGCGGGGTACTTCAAGGGTATATGGCAAGAAAGACTTTGGCTCGTTGCATGCAATGCAGTGGGGCTCGCAGCCATTTACCGACCCCAAACATTCTTTACGTTTCTTTTTATCCTTAGCAGTAGCCTATATACACGGGTCTTCTCATATTAATACCGAAGAAGGGCTTTGGACAGATGAATATTCCAACGACAGATATACAAAGGCAGGTAAAGAGCATCTATATGCGCAACACAGGATACTGGACTATATAGAAACACATTCACGCGGAGGTGATCTAAAGACGGAAATTGCAGTTATGATTGGGCGAAATGATGCTTGGAAAACATTTGGTCGCACGTCAATATGGTCACAGAAAGGTGATAAGTGGGCTTTTAACAAAGCAATGGAAAGTTTTGACTTACTAAAAGCATTCTATCCTGAAAACAATCTTGATTATTGCAGTACAGACGGTTTGTTTACCACCACTCCCTACGGACTTGTCGATATTCTGCCTGTTGAAGCCTCTTCTGAGGTGATGAACAGATATAAAACACTCATATTCTTAGGCTGGAATACCTTCGATAATGCCGATTTTATACGCATCAAAAAATTCGTTGAACAAGGAGGTACGGTTCTCCTTAGTGCCGTCCATCTGAACAGTGAACTGCAACCACATTTGCCTGCAAAATTCCCTGAAGATGATACGGTAATAAAAACATTGCTCGGCATTGATTACAAATCATATAAGACTAAAACGGTAATTCCTTTGGGAAAGGGCAGTATCATCTATTATCCGGAGAATGTCTATCCGGCAGACGACCTTATCAAAGAACGATATGTGGAGGATATGAAAAATATAGCCTCAAATATTACGTCAAAGGAACATGAAAAGGGTTGGATTAAACCTTCTCAAAACATCGATTTTTCGGTTTGGGATTCTGATAAGTTCAGAACACTTTATCTGTTGAATGTGGACTGGAAAAGTGCTCATCCCTCTCAACAGGCCAAATTGATTTTGAAGAATCATGAATTTAGTATAGATGTGGAGCGATATGCGATAACTACGATCCGTTGCCACGCTCATATAGCTGCTATGATGAAAGGAAATACTTCGGACATACTCAGCATCAGTCGGGAAAATGAGCAGTGTATCATAATCTGCCAGACAACAGGAGAAGATACAGTGTGCATATTTAACGGGCTGACAGGAAAACAGGAATTAAGAAAAATAGATTCACCGGGTATCCATAGGGTAGAATTCTCGTGTAAATACAACTAATTTTTATTTTGGTTATATTGTTTATTATCAATTATTGTAGTACCTTTGTGAAAAGTGTTTTTTAGTATTTATAACAAACTTAAATTATTTAATCTTATGAAAACAAAAATTTTATCAATAATCATGGGGATTGTATTGTTTGGATGCAGCGAAAGCATGAATCAAAACACAGATAACGTAAAAAATTATCCTGTGGACGTACCGGTAAAACTGCTTTCTTCGCAATCATCGTCAAGCAGCTGCAACCCTAATTTGGAAGGAGACACCGTTTATATATTCAATTCAAGAGAAGAATTAACAAACGATCTTTCCTGTTTGGATGTTCGGAATATAGACTGGAACGAAAGTTCATTCCTTGCTGTGAAGATTCAACGCTTTAATGCCGACAGTAAAGTGACGAAAAGTTCGTTGCAGGAAGTTTCTGCGGGACAATATCAACTTAATGTAGAAATTACCCCTTCTGCTACTCAAAATGTTGCGCCTTTGTATTTTTATATGACCGTACCTAAACTTTCAAAAGATGCCGATATTGGATTAAGCATTTCGATACCGGAACAATTCAACGTCGGAACATTCCAATTGAAAGGCACTCAATGGAAGTTGGCCGGATATGTGGACGTTTCAACCGGAAAAATGACGGATGCGGAACCTAAAGACTGTGCGCAATGTTATACGCTCGCCTTTCAATCCGATTCACTCGGAACTGGAAAATCGGTAGGAAATGGAATTGCTGTAGATTTAACACTTCATCCATTTTTCCGGGTATTAACGGAAATAAATGATAGAGAAACAGGCAATGCTGCTTTGTTCTACGAAGCCGCTAAAACAATAGATATGCATTTTTGGGATTCTGAAGGGTTAAAATTCTTTTACAACAATAGAAAGAATTATATGCTTTATAAACAAGTTAGTACGGAAGATTTATCAGAAAATAATAACAAAAAAGTGAAGTTGGAAGGTCATGCTTATCTATTTATAAACTCTGTTTCTGATGAAACCATGGGAAAGTTACAGCAAGAACGTGACGAATCGGGTATAGTTGCTTGGATGGTTTATAATAATCAAACTAATTCTGCTACATTGCATATATTATCGCAGAAAGAAAACAGCACGAGTATAATTAAAAATTATCCTGAATATGCAAAACAATGGGAAGTTTCTTCGGCTGGTCAAAAAATATATTACCGAGGAGATGCAATCTGGACTGGGGCATATTTGAGTGTACCACCTTTTGTCGGATATGATTTAGAATTGACTTTATTAGAAAAAAGTAAGAACTGATTTATACACTTACTCATCATCCTCAACCAGACGACCGTCGGGAGAATCAAACGGAGAGAGATAGCCATGTTTGCCGTGTTTTACTTATCATACATTTTCCAGTGTCCGCCTCTGTCGCCGCCAATACGCTCAAGAATATTCATCTCGTCTTTTATTATGTCTATAGTCATAACTTTGTTGATTATAATGTTATCTTGCAAAAGTACAGTTCGCTGACTTGCGCCCAACGTTTTGGCGGCTTGGCGTAGTGGCGGGCTTACTGAGGCTCGTGAGAGAAAAATCGCTCATTTTCCACCGCTACCGAAGCAATAGTTCAACGATGGCTTATAAAACGCAACTCCGCTCCGCTGCGTAGCGTTTAAGACTTTATTGTTATGGCAGCCCAAGTTTTTTTATCGTTGATTCCTAATTATTTTTTCAAGTTTTGCAGTATTGTAAAGCGGTACATTTATCACTTTTTCGTTTTCTTTATACGGCAACGCTGAAATTTTAACACCGAGCGGTGAGTTGTGTTCTTTCATAAATTCTTTAAATGAATTGGCAGAAAGATTTGTACCCGATTTTACTTCAATCGGAACAACGCCCTGCTCATTTTCGCTGATAAAATCAATTTCCTGCTTGGCATCTTCGCGCGACCAGTAAAACAAAGTCGGTAATTCGTTTGCAATAAGTTCCTGACAGACAAATTGTTCACCCATTGCACCGTTAAATTCTGTATAAATAGAATCGTCTTCTACGATATGACGTGGTAAAGTGCCTGTCATCGCTCCCAGAAGTCCTAAATCGCTCAAAAACAGTTTGAAAGCACCAAAGTCTTCGTAAAATTTCAGTGGTGATTTTGGTGTGGAAACGCGATTTATTTTATGAATCATAGAAGAGTCCAAAAGCCATTGAATCGTTGTTTCAAAATCGCGTGCGCGTGCGCCCTGTCGTACAGCACCGTAGATAAATTTTTTGTTTTCGCGGGCAATCTGTTGAGGTATTGACTTCCATAACATTCTGATTTTTGTTGCCAAAAGCGGCGTTGCATATTTTGCAAAATCGCGGTCGTAATCCTTCAAAATCTTGTTTTGGATTTTCCTCACTTTTACAAAATCTTTGCTTTCGGCATACCCGGCAACCACTTCAGGCATTCCGCCAACAAAAAAATACTGTTTCAAATATCGGTCAAGTTTTTCGTGGAAAACGCCTGTTTTTTCAGGTTCTTGATTTAGTAAAATCTCGGCAAGCTGTTCTTCGCCAATTGCTTGCAAAAATTCCGTGAAAGTCATCGGATACAACTGCAAATTATCCACTTTGCCTACAGGAAACGACGAATTGCCGTGCATGGCAATCCCCAAAGCCGACCCTGAAGCAATTAAATAAAGTTCGGGCATCTGTTCCTGAAAAAATTTCAGTGCAGTAAGCGCGTTTGGCACTGCCTGTACTTCGTCGAAAATCAGCAGCGTGTCGGCAGTAATTGTATCGCCCAAGTTTTACCCACCTGCCTCGCACCTGTTAAAATTAACGGCTTGCGATTGCTTGAGTTTTTCCAGATTTCTAATTTATCAAGTATCTCTCTTTTCATGTTTTGCACATTTTCGCCAATTATTCGATTGCAAAACTACACATTTTTCCCAATATTGCAAAACAAAACTGCACGTTTTTGCTGTTTTTCTGTGTTTTGAGACGTAAATTCAACCAATAAATGCAACTTATCGGAGGGATAAAAAAGCAATAAATTTTTGTTGCCGGAATTCAATCCGATTATTGAAACCCCATAGAGAAAAATCGCTCATTTTCCGCCGCTACCGAAGCAATCGTTCAACGATGGCTTAAAACGCTACGCAGCGTAGCGGAGTTGCGTTTAAGCCTTTATTGTTATAGGCAGGTTTTTATTTGTGTTATTTTCTTAACGCTTCAAAAATTTTGTGCATTTCAGAAATTCCTTTGTCCGTATTGGAAAAGTCAAAATTACCTACTTGTTTTGCATTATTTAATGCCGTTTCTAAGCGTGATTTCAAGCGTTGATAAATGTTTTGTCGAGCGTTTTTGTAGTATCTTTCTGTCTTCTCGTATTCAGGTAAACGTTGTTTCAATGCGTTTTCAAGTTGTTCGTAAGATTGAAAATATCTTGCCGTTTGCTCAAAATGTAGCAAATACCAAAATTCCAAACAAGGATTATTTACGATTACAACAATATTTGCGTTGTTTTGGCACTTATTATACAAACCTTGAAACTCTTGTAATGCCGATTTTGTACCTTTCTTATTTTCAATAGTTTCTTTCTGTATATTGTCAAAATCAATTATCCAAAACACTTTTTCACTTTCTTTGGACAACCTTGAAACCAAGTTGAATTGGTCTTTAAGCGACTTTTTGTGTGGTAATTTTGGCTCTAAATGAATATTTAGATTTTCCTGCTGTTTGAGTAACTGTAAGTACCACAGTTCACATTTGCCATCAACAACAAATGAGAAAACTTTACGCTTCTGTATATTTCTGCTTTTTCTCATAATTGCTCAATTTCAAGATAATAATCACCGAGATTTGGTACGCCCCCAAGTTTGCCAATCTTATATGCGTTGTAAATGTTGCTTGTATCACGAATTACAGACGTATTAAAGTCGGCAAGCGAATATAATTCTGTTGCACAATCTTTATTATCTTTATCGGTAATCCAAATTGCATCGTTGCGAAAAATATCTTTGTCGTTCAAAATTTCTCGGTTATGTGTTGTAGCAATAATTTGAGAATGTTTTGAATTAACCAAAAACGTTAGTAGAAAATGTTGAAACAAATCGGGGTGCAACGAAGATTCAAGTTCATCTATGGAAATTAAACGAGGTTGTTTCAAAGCATACCACAAAACATAAGCAAGATTAAAATATCGTTGTGTTCCTTCAGATTCAGATTCGTATTCAAGTTGAAATTTTTCATTATTTACAATATGCTCAAATTTGAGATTATGATTTTCAATCTCAAAATCCGAGATATTCATATCTGCTTTTTTAATTATTGGCAGTACCTCATTTTTATATTTTTTCCATTCTTCAATGAACGGATTTGCAGGGTCGGGCATAAAAGAATAGTGTAAATGCTCATTAGAGGAAATTACAGAAAGAGTGGCACTAAACCAGTCAACAACGTCCTTTAACTCTTGAATATCAATATTGGTTTTTAGAAATCCACCAAGCACAGTGTTATTCCATAAAGTATTGTTAATCAACGTTTCTTCTGCGCTTTTATTCACTTTTATTTTGTTGCCAAACTCAATGCTTGTGAAAAGATTTTGCAGTTTAGTATCTCGCTTAAAAACATTTGACTTTTTAGGATTGAATGAATACAATTCTTCTTTTACAATTGCCTCTTTATTTAATTCTACAGTATAATAATACCTTGTATTATTTTGCAAAAACTCAATTTCAAAAATTGTATTTTGATTTATCGTGTCTGCATTAAACTTGAAAGGTTTTAATTCCTCAAAAATATCAGTTTTTTTATACTTGGGATTTAGCACAAGCGTACGCAAAAAGTCCAAGGCTTTCAGAATAGTAGTTTTTCCCGAAGCATTTGCACCGTAAATTAAGCCAAGTTTAAGCAGTCGCAAACCGTTTATGTTTATTACATAGTAATCTTCCAAATGCTTGGATTTATCGGCTTCAAAAGACAGTGTTTGTTTGTCTTTTATTGAACCGAAATTCTGAATACTGAAATTTATTAGCATATCATTAAAGCATTAAATTTGTAAATAGACTGCAAAATTACAAATAAAAACAGAATTATTAAAATATTTTCCATTTAATTTTGTAAACAGATTACAAAAACGGCAGAATTAATAATAATTCTACCGTTGTATTATGAGATAATTTGGTATTTTATACACGTTTCTTCGTTTTTTTCTCCTTTACTGTTTTCATAGGTCATTGAAGTTTTCACGATATTAATGATTTTGACAAGCTTGTGCAAACACACAAAAAGGGACAAAACGAACATAAAATCTACCAAATTCCTGCCAATTTTTATCTTGCCGGGATTCAATCCGATTATTGAAACCCCATAGAGAAAAATCACTCATTTTACACCGCTACCGAAGCAATCGTTCAATGATGGCTTAAAACGCAACTCCGCTCCGCTCCGCTGCGTAGCGTTTAAGCCTTTATTGTTAGCCGTTCACCCTTTCTCTTGAATTATAGAACTTTGAGTAACCCTTCAAACAAAGGCATAAAACAAATGAGTATTTTTATTTACTCTCAAATACATTTTTAGTTTGGTCACATTTTGAATTTCTGCACCTGTACCAAACAGTTGTATCTGCGACTTCAGACTTTTCACGCTCTGCATACATCGGATGTCCTCAAGCAGGACATTTTTTACCTTTTGCCATGACATTATTGTTTTAGAATTTTTGTCTACTTCTTAATTTATAGTCCTTATTCGGCTTATTTGGACTTTTTCATAACAACGATTCTTTGCTATATTTTAGCATTACATGTATCTCTTTACTCCTTGTGAAGTTCAGCCAAGTTCCATAATTATTCATGATGAGACTATCTTCACAACAAGAACAATTATAAATATAATCGTCTTGTTCTTTGAAACTTGCATTGTTGTTTTACAACCAAATTTTTTCCCTCAAAGAATATTTTGAAGTTTTTACTCATACTATTTATGGTCCTTTTTAGCATGTTTCGATAATGATTGTCAGTCATGTTCTTTCCAATCCTTACCCATTCCACATCGTTGGCAAGACAAACAACCTATTCCTTCTCCTGAACGTTGACGATGAAATTGTCCTTCATGTACTGTTACTGTCTTACAATATTTACAATATTTATCTTCATCCCAATACTGATGAAAAACACGGTCTATTGTATAGGTTTTTAAATTTCTCATATTTTTCATATTTTACTGCTTTTATTATTCTTCTTACTCGCTAGGCTTTTCAGATTTGCCCCGTTTTTTTGAATGGTCTCTGGCTCCATTGCACTGTTTGAATTACTAAATGGTACCATATTTATTAATTTTTCCCTGCTCTAACGGCTTTACAGGGCTTGCCTTTGTTTTCCCGTTGCGCTGTCCGCTGCTTGCAGGTAACGTGTTGGCGGCTTTATGCTGTGCTTGCTTTCACTAATGTTTGTGCGGGCGATAAACTTGCAAATTATCACTAACGTTTCTGCGGGCTACGGCAAGCATAGCAAAAAACCGCTTGTTGGCTGTAGTGCATTATTGCTTTCATATATTAAATTTTCCACCTACTGCAAAAGTAACATTATTTATTATATATATGGGGTTTAGGTTCTTAGATAGATTCGACTGCTCCATAGAGCGGTTAAAGTAAGGTTAGAGCGGACAGACTAAAGCGTAGAGCGGGCAGAAATTGATTTAGAGTGGTCAAACTAAAGTTTCGAGCGATTAAAATAGAGTTTCGATTGCACAAAAATTAGCTTAGAGTGCATAGAATTTAATTTAGAGCGAACTATGAAAACTCATCTTGTTTGTTCGGATTAGCCTTGCAGATATAGTGAAATATTTTATGGGATAAAAAATAGGAATAACTTACTTTATATTGTTTCAATACCGTTTCTCACAGCTTCCCAACCAATAATAGCGGTTTTTCGGGCAACTCCCCAATGATAACCGCCCAATTCTCCCGACGAACGGATTACACGGTGGCAAGGAATAAGAAATGCTACGGGATTTTCGCCAACTGCGGTTCCAACGGCGCGTGAAGCATTAGGATTGTTCAATTTGGAAGCGATATCGCCATAAGTAGTTAGTCTGCCCATAGGAATTTCCAACAGAGTTTCCCATACTTTCAACTGGAAATCGGTTCCTTTCAAATGCAGTTTTATTTCGCCCAACTTTGACCAATCCTGCGTAAAAATAAAAATAGCATTTTGTTGTATGGCATCAACCATTTGAGCATATCGGGCATTGGGAAATTTTATCTGCAATATTTCAAGGGCATTCGTTTTATCATCGGCAAAAGCCATGTGGCAGATACCTTTGGACGTAGAAGCTACAATGACATCGCCAAACGGACTTTCAACAAAACTGTAATTAATGGAAAGGCTTTCTCCTCCGTTTTTATACTCTCCGGGTGTCATTCCTTCGATATTGACAAACAAGTCGTACAGACGGCTTGTGCCTGATAATCCTGTTTCGTAAGCGGTGTCGAACAAAGTATTTTCTTTCAACACTTTTTTGGCGTATTCGATACTTGTGTATTGCAGAAATTTCTTTGGACTAACGCCTGCCCATGCGGTAAACATTCGTTGAAAATGGGCGGGACTTAAACAAACTTTATCGGCAATGTTTTCCAAAGTCGGCTGACTTTGGAAATTTTCCTTGATATATTCGATAGCTTCGGCTATGCGTGCAAAATCGAGTTTTTCTTGTGCATTCATTTTTTTAAATTTATTATTTATGCAAAAGTATCATTAAAATATTATTTGAGAAACCCGATTCTTGCTTATTTTTTGTTTGCTTTCCATATTGCGTATTCTTTTGGCATACAGACGGCACATGGTCTATATCCCGCACTGATTGCGGTTTGCTCGTCGGCAAAGAAAACCCGTTGCTTTATGTATCCGCCTTTGGCAATCGCACGCAAAGCGGAAGGACAATCGAGATTGCCGTATATTTTGCTTTGTTTATATCCGCCTAATGTGGCTGGCGTATTACTTTGATTGGTTTTCCCGTCTGCACCGATTAATGTGTATGTTTTTTCTGTTGTCATTTTTCTATTTGTAAAATGGTATCTGAATTGGGATTTGTGCGTTTCATATTTCGTGCAACCAAATCGTGGGAAGTATTGGCATAACAATATGTGCAATAATGAGCGCAAGTACTGTAACAGCCTATGTCTTTGCTATACACACAGCCACAAAGCGGACGTTGATTTTTATCTTTCAGTTTTGCACTTGCTGTTCGGGCATTTTCACCGAATAAATCGGGCGTATATCCTATGAATGACATTAATTTGGAATCATTGTGAAATAATTGTATCATCAAATCATCATCTATACATTTGTTGTGTGCTATTTCGTATTTTTCTAAATCAATATCTTCGGCACAGGTAGCCATTGAAAAATCGGGATTTATTTTTCTCCATTCATGCAAAAAAATTTGAAGCCCAACTGCCATTGCATTTTTCTTATCAGTCGTAAATTCGGCAAAATGAATATTGTCTTTCGTAAAATACCTGCTGTCTTTTATCAGATTCGCTTTAACTCGAGGATAGCTGAACACATCGGCAAAACTGAACACTAATTTATCGGTATGCGGAACTAAGTAATTTCCAAGCCGTTGAATCTTTTGCAATAAATCGATAACGGAAATATCTTCGGCTAATAACAGCGGGTCGAAACGCCATACAACTCGTTCTTTCCCGATGGTTTTGGATAAATTTATAAATGTATCAATCCGTTGTTTCAAGGGTGGAACGACAGGCTCGAAGTTTTCATTTTCGTAATCGTTCAATGTAAATTGGAAATAATAGTTTAAGCCTTTATCGTCCAAATGTTTCAAAAATGGAATAATAGGTTGTGGATTTTTTGTCCAAAAGACAATCAAGCGAACGTTTTCAAGAGAAATATACTTCGGTTCGGCAGGATTGAAACGGTTTTCCCAACGGATATATCCTTTTTCCAACCGATTGATAAACCATTGGGCGTGAAATGCAGGAATATCAGTCGCACGGCTCGCCGAAATGATTACAGGGGCGATTCCTTCTTTGATTTCGCCATTATCCGTTGTAATCTGAACTTTTTCCCACTGTTGTTTCATTTCTATTTGTTTCTTTTTACCAAACGGATTATCTCTTTTGTTTCGTCTGTTATGGTCAATGATTCCGTGATTTTTTGAATGGCTTTGTTATGTGTCCAATCATTCAGTTTGTTATTCTGTAAATAAGGCAATGTTATTTCGGGCAAATCTCGATAGTAAATGGATATTGCCCACGCCACCGCCATTTTTACATAATAATCATCGTGTTTTATGTGGTCGAATGCAGAAAATGCACGTTTCGCATACTTTTTATCTACAAAATGAAAGAGTAGCATCACAACGGCAAATCGTATTTCATACGGTTTTTCCGACTTCAAATAAGGTTGTAGAAATTTCCAAACATCATTTGTATCGGCTTTGTCAAACTTCAAACCTGTGCAGAAACTATCGCAAACAGACCAATTGTCTATCTTGGGAACAAATTCGATAATATATTCTGCCTTATCTTTCCACTCCAGATTCAGATAACCGACTATCAGACCTTGCAACATGATTTCCTCAAAATAAATGAGGTTTGTTATCGGCAAATATTCTTTGTATCCGTCTTTGGCTAACCGTTTGGCAATTTTGCGAAGTTCGGGAAGTCTTATCCCAAGCACATTGTTAATGTTGGGAATAAGTTTTGAAGAAAATACCCGATACTTTTCATCTGCCATGTTTTCGAGTTCTGTACGAATTATTTTTCCCATTTTGCAAATATCGCATATTCATTTTGTTTCCTCAGCCCGATTCATGCTATGTTTATAAGCGGAATGTGAGCAAGAATCGGGTTTTCTTTCTTCAGCAACCGAGATACTTTTGCATTGTCAAAATTAAAAATAGAAATATATGATTCTTAATATCAGTGGACGCACATACATCGTTAATTATTATTCCGATTGGCTTTTTAAACGGTTTGAAGAGGGTTATGTTCTTTCCCGCAATTCTTTGTTCCCAAATTCCGTCAGACGTTATGAACTAACTCCCGACAAAATAGACTGTATTGTATTTGGTTCAAAGAATTATGCGCCTGTTCTTACTCGCATCGAAGAAATCACGACTAAATTCAATACTTATTTTTATTATACAATCACGGCTTATGGAAAAGACGTTGAACCCAATGTTCCTGATATAGATACAAGTATTGAAACATTGCTCAAACTTTCAGAGATTGTCGGTTCTCAACGCATTGCTTGGCGTTACGACCCTGTGTTGCTGACAAAAGATTATACCATTGCTCGACATTTTGAGACTTTTCAATACATAGCAAATCGCTTGTCAGGGCATATCGACCGTTGCATATTCAGTTTTGTTGAAATGTACAAAAAGCATGAAACGAATTTTCCAGAACTGATTCCTTTAACCGCAGAAAACACAATTGATTTGGCAAGAGGACTTGGCAAAATTTCGGCAAAGCAAGGGATTATTCTGCAAACTTGCGGTCCCGAAGATAATTATGCCCGATTTGGAATTGAAAGTTCGGGTTGTGTTACGTTGGATATTTTGGGTAAAGCAAATAATCTCCAATTTCGCAACCTGAAACACAAGGGATTTCGTAAAGGTTGTCATTGTATCGAAAGCCGAGACCTTGGCGCTCTCAATAGTTGTCCTAACGGTTGTAAATATTGCTATGCAAACACGAACACCCAATTACCTTGCGAAAATTATAAACTTCATAATCCCGAATCGCCATTGCTTATCGGCGAATTGAAACCAACAGATAATCTGCAAGCAGGTAGTCAGAAAAGTTTCCTAATATGTGAAAATAAAATCAATCCTTGAGGACATCGCTCTCGCCCGCATTACAGCCAACTCATAAATATACGCAACTTCCCTTTTTGCCTGTATTTTACAAACTTCAATATAAATCATTGCTGTTTAATTATTTATTACTTTTTACTAATTGCGTATTTTGTATTGTCATTGTCCTCAATTTTTGGGACAGCGTCCTGATAATTTGCGGATATACCGTATAAAATTGCCGAAATCGCGAAAACCCGGCTACCGATACATTCTTTAATCCATTCTGTGCCAATGTTGCCGATATTTTTTCCAACAAATGTTCGCCATACTGCTCATATTCAACAATAAAATGCCCTATCAGCCAGTTTCGCAACGTCAAACCAATAGTGCACGAAAACCCGAAATAATATTTATTAATGTAGTCTTGCTTGAACCGTTGCCACCCTTGAGCGTATATACACAATCCTTTTCCAAACGGAGATTTACTCCATTCAGAACGCGGGCATCACCAAAGGATTTGTGTATATTTCTTAATACTAACATTTTGTATATTTTATTAATCAATCAACTTAACCTACGGACATAAAAAAAGCGCAGACTTAACATTTTCTGCACTTGAGGTTTTCCACGACCTGTAACGCCTAATCAGTCAAGCCCACGCAGTCGCGTGAGCGTTTACTAATTATTTTCGGCGTTACATCCTAACTGAATAGGCGAAAATTGTGGAATTTCAAGTGCCAAAACAATAGCAATCGCTATTTTATATGTTTAAAAATATGAAAGTTTCCTCTCATTATGTACTACTTACATAGGCAAAACTTTTATAATTACGCAGCAAAGCTACAAAAATATTTCTATATCTCAAAAATATTTCTATATCAAGCAGGGGGCAAACACATCTTAATTTGTAGCAAAACAAAACCTTATTTTAAACCTTAAAATCAAACAAAAACGACCTTAGTAGCAGGCAGATTCCCGAACCATATCCTCGACCAGACGACCGTCGGGGGAATCAAACGGAATTCCCAGCAAAGTCGTCACGAATGCCGCAATATCGGTGATATTGATTTCATTGATGATTTTTTTAGGTATTCCGGGTCCGAAAGCAACTAAGGTAGTCGGATCAAACGGAGAGAGATAGCCATGTTTACCGCTTTGCTGTTCAACCACGTCTGCTCCCGTGAGATTGGTTGCAACACCCACGCCGAGTATAGGTTCAACGGCCAAGGAAACATCCGGCGAACAGCCCAAGCGAGTCAATTCGTCTTGTTCCACAATCCGGAAAAGGCTCCGGGTTGCATCGGGTAAAGACTGCAATTTTTCACGCACGGCACGCAGCGTTTTCTTGTCGTTTTTCTCTTTCAGGTAAAGGAACATCGTCGCTCCCGACCCGTGAAATTTTGCTTTCCAGTTGAGGCTGTCGGAAGTCAGCAACCCGGCTTCGGCAAGCCACACATTGGGAGCAATCAGACGGGAAACGTCCGTAAATCCATGGTCGCCGCAAACGATAACCACCGTACTGTCGGCTATCTGGTGCCGGTGTAAGCCTTCAATCACTTGATTGATTCCGTAGTCCACCGCCGACAATGCCATTTTTACTTCATTGGAATGTATCCCTGCCTTGTGTTGGTAATAATCGGTACTGATGAAATGGATGGTCATCAGGTTGGGACGGTATTTCCCCATAATATAAGTTGCCATATATCCGGTACGCCCTTCCCTGTTGCGTGTATATGGATTGAAATTCTGAGAAGTAAGTTTACCGGTAGCTTGTTCCTCCAATTCGTCAAATATTCCAGCCGGTGTGGAATGATCGCGCAAATACTGAACATGGTCTATTCCCTGCTCCAACGACCAGTATTCCGGAATATTAATGTCTATATCCTTGCTGTGCGTACTCACCGGCCAAAGAAGCGAAGCGGTAGTCAGCCCCCTTTTTTTCGCCGCTCCCCAAATCGTTTGTGTCCGGATTGAATCGGCATACCAATTCGTCGGATTGTAATTTCCGTTTCCATTGAAACGGGTGTTGTAATATATTCCGTGGCGAACAGGAAGCGCTCCGGTAATTATGGAAGTATGAGAAGGATAGGTAGAAGAAGGTGCAACGCAATTGACCTTTTTCACATAAATGCCGTCCTGAGCAATTTGTTTGATTGTCGGCGCCGGCATTTGCGGGTCGGAAACCATTTCCGAACGCATACCGTCAACGGTAATCAGGATTACATACTTTGCTGCCGCCGGATTTTGCGCAGTTGTTTTTTGAAAATATCCGGACAGGCAAAAAACAAGCAAAATCCCCCAAAAAGTTTTCAATGAATTACATGAACGGTACAACATATTCGGAAGTTTTATTGGTTACTATTACGTGATTCATATTGTGTTTAATTACAACGGTTTTCGTTGCTACATCCACTTCAAAAGCGTCCATATCCTGCGACAGGGGAATGAAAGAGGGAATTTGCGCGCTTGTAAATCCGGAAGCGCTCGGATTTACAGACGCTTCACTGAATGCGACCGGAAAACGAATCCCCAAATCACTCATACGACGGCCTTCCGAAAAGAAAATCTCTTGACGCATCAAATAACATAGTTCCAGCAAATCGTCTATTGTAGAGGCATTGTCAATCATTGCCGCCTCAACCGACGTCCCGGATATGCAAGGTACCGCTACTAAAGCGCCGGATATGCCGCGAGTACGTACTAATCCGCTGCGTTGCAGATCGGAAGCGGAGGCGGCCACCGTATAATCCGATTTGGGGTAGGTTTTTTTATACGAACCGGTACGGGTTTCGTTACTTTCATCAACGGTATATTCCGGACGACTTGTTACCAAGGCAAGCAAGGTTTTCAACAGGGCGCGGCTGTCTTCCGGTTTTTCCTCAGCAATCAACGCTTCGGCTTGTATCAGGTAAGCCTCTTCGGCTTTTGCAATTACAATCGGACGCTGCTCGTTCGGCCGGGTAAGCGCATATTTAGGGTCGAGAAAATCAAGACGCGGTAAAGGTTGAAAAGCCGGTGTTATTCCGTACACCCCGGCTTGCATGGCGTTGCTTGTTCCGTTCAAACCGTCGAATTTCACGGTTTTAACGAAGTCTCGGGAAAGATTCAGGGCTTTTCCGGCATAATCGACCGCATTTGTTTTATCTCCAAGCCGGTAATAGGCGCGGGCGATCAATACGTTCAATGTCGAAGCATCTTCAACCGGAAGTTGATTGGAAAACAAGCTTTTTAATTCCGTAATAGCCTGATTTAATTGCGCTTTCCAGTCCTTCACTTCTCCTTTGGGAGTCATTGGTAAACCGGTAAAATATTCGCCTGCCAATAAGTAAGAATACGCTTTGGCCAATTGCAGTGAAAACAAATCATCCGCATTGGTTTTCGGGTCGGCGGGAGCTACTTTTTCAATCCCGTAAACGGCTACTTCCCGTAAACGAGCCAACCTGCGTTGCAAGCCGGCAACATCCGTATCGTGATATTCTATTTGCGGAATATCAAATACTTTACTGCTTTGGCTGTAGTTGTTGAAATAATTATCCGAAACAAGTTCCGTCAATTCGACAAATGAGCCGACCGTGAGGGCAAATTCGCGTTCTACTCCGTTGCGCCAGGGCGCCATTGCATCATAAGAATCCAAAAAACTTCCGGCGTCCACATTGGGATTGACAATGTCCTTCGGTTGAATCAGTTCGCAACTATTCAGACCGGCGAGCAATATGCCTGATAGGCAAAACAAGGCCGGCCGGCGGATGTATTTTTTCAAGCAAATAGTATATTTATACAAGTATTTCATAATCAGATACAAATTAAAATGTTAAACGTAAAGTCCCTACTACCTGTACAGGCGTAGAATAGACCGAATAATTAAATCCTCCGGCGGCTATGGCGCCCTGGGTCGTTGCTCCGGAATGTACTGCTTCCGGATCCATCGAACACCGGGTGAATGTAAACGGATTGTAAACATTCGCAGAAAAGTTGATATGCCGGACGGTTGGCAGCCAACGGTTCGGCGTCCAGCGATAGGAGGCGCCAATTGTACGTATTTTGAGAAAATCCGCCTTTTCAACAAAAAAATTGGAGAAATTCCATACTTGCGCTCCCTGCGTAGTTCCTTCAAGCGCTTTTTCAGGAATACGGGGTTCTTCCATGTTGTAACTGAAACGAAATTGACGGTCGAACGAATGTACGTAAGCGCCGACCTGGTAACTTCCTGCGGCAAAGAACGATAATCCGCGATAGGCCAGGTTGAAACCAAAATTACCGTAACCGGTTGGTATTACGCTTCCCAGGTTTTGCAACAGCAATACCTCTTTCAGGCTTCCGTCAGGGTTAAGAACCGCTTTTGAACCGCGCAGGAAACCGACAGGTTGTCCTACTTCCACTACATTCTGCAATGTGCGCGACGACATTCCGCCTACGGCAAACGGAGCAGCGCCTCCGGTACTCAACACAACATTTGCATTGGTGTTGTAGGAGGCGTTAACACTGAAATCCCATCCGTTGCAATGCACCAGAATCGCATGAACGGACAGTTCGACACCTTTGTTTTCAATTTCTCCTACATTGGCCAAATAGGTGTCGTAACCGGTTGATGGAGGGGCGGGAACATTAAACAGGGCGTCTTTTGTCCGTGTATAGTAATACGTAAATCCGGTGGTCAATCGGCGATCGAAAAAAGAGGCGTCGAATCCTGCTTCATAAGAATGTTTCTTTTCGGGACCCAAATCAGGATTTCCGTAATTGCCGAATGTTGCATATTGTTTATCCTGAAACGAACCGAGGGAAATGG
This sequence comes from Bacteroidia bacterium, assembly GCA_025996865.1. Taxonomy (GTDB): domain Bacteria; phylum Bacteroidota; class Bacteroidia; order Bacteroidales; family Azobacteroidaceae; genus Azobacteroides. The sequence continues at coordinate 8,503 of BNTV01000064.1, read as the reverse complement.
TTTTCTGATGGGAAAAAGGTTGCGGATAGTTACCGGCAATTCCATAGTTTGCACGCCATTTGAAATCACTGACAACCGGCTTTATTTCAGCCATAAAAGATTCTTCGGCAAGCGAATAGGAAAATCCTATTTTGGGATAGTACTGCCATCCGACATTTTCGCCGAAAGCCGTGTTGTAATCGGTTCGTAAACCCAAATCAAGAAAAAATTTATCCTTAAAGCCGATATTTTCCTGAAGGAAAAAACCGTGGTTGTATAGAAAAGAAAGGTATTCATCCGACTGCTTTACGCCGGCGCCGGTAATCGACAAGGCGCCATCGCGCAGGTTCATTCCCGAATAAGCGACTTGATGGTCGTGCGTACTGAAAAATTGGAAGCCGGCTGTTGTGATCTGGGAAAAAAGCGAACCGATATTGGTTTTCCATTGTCCGTTGATATCGACCGTTAATCCGAAATAGTTGCGATCGTAATTGGTTATGCTTCCCTGATCTGCCGTTCCTTCCGGATAAACCCGCGTATGAATCAGGTATTCGTTTGTCGTAACGGTTTTATCGGTATTCGTCCGGTAGTCGATGCCCATTGTACCGTTGAACACCAAACTCCGGTGCGGTTTTACCGTCAAGGTATGGGCATTCTGAAAACGTTTTACGCTTACCGTGGCATTTTGCAAGGCTTCCGCTTTATCGACAAACGCTTTTATTTCTGCTAATTCCGCATCGGTGAGCTTATCCAATTCCGGATTAAATCCGAAACCTGTTCCCGAGCGTCCGGCTTCGGCAAACCACAAACCGGTGTATCCTCCTTCATTTCCGTTTCTGTCGCGGCCGTATTCGTTAAGCACGCTGCCGAACGAAAAAGCGTAATGAACAGGATTACTTAATTTCACCTTGAACCCGACGCTGAAATCGTATTTTTTATTGAAATTACGGTCATGAATTAGCGTCCCGTCCTGATTGCTCATGCTGCCGGCAAAACTGTAGCCGAAATCCTGCGTTCCGCCGTTGAATCCAAGCCGATAGCGTTGAACAAAACCGGTTTGATGCAACAGTTCTTTTGTCTGCTTGAAATGATAAAACCGGTCGGTGGGAATATCCGCTCCCAACTCTGTTTCTCCGTAAAAGTTTGTTTTTCCATTTCCCCCTTTTTTCGTAAAAATCTGTATGACCCCATTCGCCGCATCCGAACCATAAAGCGTTGTTGCAGCGCCTCCGGTTACATACTCGATTTTTTCGATATTTTCCATCGGAATATCGGCAATGGAACCGCCGGCTACGCCGGACGCCGCTCCGGAAGTAAGTTGCGCTTTGGTATTGAGGTTGTCAATCCGGACGCCATCCACATAAATGACCGGAGTTGCATTCACAAAAGCAGAAGACAATCCCCTGGATTTGATTAGCGAAGTAGCGCCCGGCTGCCCGCTTGTCAGGTTTATCTGGACATTGGGCAAAGCCGTTTGCAGCATTTCGTCTATCCGGTTCTGAGGCAAAAGCGCCAATTGTGTTTGGCCGATGCTCACAACATTGGATGATATCCGCCGTTTTTGAATGGCGGCTCCCTGTCCGGTTACAACAACTTCATCAAGCCCCATTATAGAAGGCGTAAGTTCAACGGTTATTTCTCCGGTCTGCCCGTCAATGGGGACATCGACGCTCTTGTAACCTAACAGATATACATTCAGGAACTTACACTTGTCTGTTACTTCTATGCTAAATTTACCCTTATCATCGGCGACTGTCCATTTACCGGCATTATCTCCCGAAAGAATCATCGCGTCTTCAATCGGTTTCCGGGTTTCCTTATCAATCACAGTACCTTTTACTTCTTTAGCCATCAGACCGGCAGGCAGAAAAGTAAGAACCGCCAACAATACATAACGCTTTATTTTCTTCATTAAACAGCTATTTGTTAAATTTGCTGCAAAAGTACTATAAATCTTAAATCCGCAATTAAATTTTCATAAAAACCCTGTACTTTTCTCACTATCGCTTTTAACTTCCGAATAAAATATGTATTTTTGACATCATAAACAAATTCCACGAAAATGAAACGGACAATCATCACACTGTTGTGTATTTTCTCGTTTTGTTGTTATTCATGTAACAACAATGGACAAACAAATAAATCAGAATTACCTCAAAAAGAAAAGAAACCATTGATTGCATTAGGACAACTTTGGGGCTTTCTGAAATACCACCATCCTGCGGTAGCTGCGGGTAATTACGACTGGGATATGGAATTGGTGAAATTAATTCCTTCCATACGTGAAGCAAAAAATGAAGCGCAATGGAAAAAGATATTGGACAATTGGTTGGATAGTTTGCCTCCTGTGGATAAAAATGCAGATAAGAAATTACCCGATATGGAGGCAAAAACCAAACCCGATTACGGAGAGTTGTTTAATCCCGAATATTTCAATTCGGAAACGATTGAAAAAATAAAATTCATTTTAGACAATGCTGTGATAACGGCTAATCATTATGTGACTGTAAATTTGAACTGGAAAGAGGGACTTCCCGGACTGATAAATATCACAAACGAACCGGCATATGAAGAATTATTATATCCGGATTTATCTTATCGACTGCTTTCCTTGTTCAGATACTGGAATATTGTTAATTATTTTTTTCCTTACAGAGATTTATGTGACCAAAAATGGTCGGAAATGTTAGCGGATTTTGTATATGCCGAAAATCAAGAACAATATGTCTTTACTTGCCTGAAGCTGGTGGCGAAAACAGACGATTCTCACGCTTTTTTAGGTGAAAATAATTTGAATCAAGGGCTGTTGAAACCGCCATTTGAAACAAAGTTTATTGAAGACAAATTGGTTGTAACCATGTTTACCGGTGAGGATGCGAATGTGAAAGAAAAAATCAAGATTGGAGATGTGATTACGGCTATAGATGGAGAGTTGGTAGAAGACATCGTGAAAGAGCTATTGCCATACACGCCTGCTTCTAATTATGCGGTAAAACTCAGGAGAATCTCCGCAAAAATAGTGACTGGAAACTCAAATAGTGCAACAATAACAGTGCTGAGAGACGGTAAATCTTTTGACGTAAAAGCCTCTCGCTATGATATGCGTCAATTACATATACCCGATTATAGCAATCCTCATCCCGAACAAGAAGGATATCAAATTTTGGAGAATAACATTGGATATGTATTGCCTTCCAGATGTAAGGTTGAAGATCGGAACAATGGTATAAAAAAAGTTATGAGTGGGACAAAAGGCGTGATTATAGACCTGCGTTGTTATCCCAGCGATTACATATCACTACCATTTTTAGCCTATTTAAACATGACCCATACGAGATTTTCGTTAATTAGTTATGCCAATGTATCCTACCCCGGATATTTTTTTTCCTTTACAAATGGGAAACCGGATGTAGAAGAAAAACAAGCAAGTTGGTATAAAAATAAAATTGTGGTGCTTGTTAATGAATATACACAAAGTCAAGCGGAGGACAATGTTTTAGGTTTTCAGCTCATTCCGAATACAGTTGTCATTGGCAGTACGACTGCAGGAGCGGATGGGGCAATTGTAGGAGGCATTAAAGATGGAAAACCCCCCGGTTTTAACCTGCCCGGTGGTCTTGTAACCTTCTTTACCGGATTGGGCGTATATTATCCTGATGGCAGCGATTTGCAAAGAATCGGGGTAAAAATTGATGAAATAGTAAAACCAACCATTGCGGGAATAAAAACGGGGCGAGATGAGGTGTTGGAGAGAGCGATAGAAATCATAGAAACGGATTACAATAAAGTTAAATAAAAGCCAATTATAGCTATTGTCCGAAATATCCGGTAAATTTCGGACAAAATTACCGGTTTTCAATGACCTCAAAAATTGATTTTTGTTTGTCTATCCAATTCAGCCTTTATAGCATTTCAAATCATTGATATGTATTCACTGCGGGAAATTTTTGGATGTTCAGTTTTTTATCTACAAGGAAACCGTCGATTGCTTTCAGGTCGAATTTCACTTTTCGTTTTGCCTTGAGTTTTATTATAAACAAGTCCTGTGTTCCTTCAAGGGACGCTTTTTCCCCTAAGTTGACAAATGTCGGATAGAGGGCTTTGTTGCCGTTTGTATGAAGCCGGTCGTTCGTCAGATTTTCCATTTCTTTTGTGTTTAGCGTTTCTATTCCGGCATATTCGTAATCCTGCGGATTGTAGGGCAATGCAAAACTCAGGGCATTGACGGAAAGGAGGTCGATGCCGCTGACTTTGATTTCGACCGTTTCTCCGGCGTTGTAGTTTTGTTTTGCCGTACTTAGCCGAATGGCGCCCTGCATTTTTTCGGTTCTCCGGTTATTTATCCCGCCGTCTAACAGGGTGGCTACGACGGAAATGTCGTAAGCGTCAATTAACCCGTTTTTGTTAATGTCGCCGTTGCTGATGTAACCCTCGAAATCGGCGTCGCCGCTTCTTAATCCCGCATAATTACGATAAGACGTCAGGTCGTTGCCGTCTATTTTCCCGTCGTTGTTGATGTCTCCGGGAAGATAGCTTTTTGTTCCGGGCGTCTTGAATACGTATAGCTCTCTGCCTGAACCATATCCGCCGACAGCTTCAGTAACGGTTAACTTTACATAACGGGCTTCCGGTTTTCCGGTAAATTCAAATCCTTTTACGTCGCTGTTTCGCGCCCACTCAAACGCTCCCGCCGGCGTCCAGTTTTCTTTGTCGTAACTGTGAAGAACGGAACCTTTTAAGATTGTTCCATTTCCTGCATTGTCGCGGGGTACATAATGGAACTTGTCGAGTTGGTTGATTGTTTTCAAGTCCATTACCAGGTCGAGCGGAATAGCGTTTTCACCGTATTTTGTATGCCACAGTTCACCTTCTTCAAAATCAAACAGCCGGCGTAATGAGCGTCCCTGATTTTCGGCTGTCGTTTCAGCTTCGATTCCCTTGATTGCAAATTCCAGCGGGTTTGATTGGGTCGTAGCCGTAATCTGTACCCAGTCGGAAAAACCGTCTTTATTCACGGCGCGGAGGTTGAACGAGTACTTGGTTTCGGCATCTAATCCTTCAAGCAGGAATGTTGTGTCTTTGATGGTTGTATAAAGCATTTTGTCAAAATCTATTTCATAAAAATCGGCATTGTCGATTGCCTTCCATGTCGGATTAAGGGAGTATGCGCCGGTATTTTCTTCCGTTATCTGTGCGTAAAGAGGGGCGGTTAGCGTGCCTGTTTTTGTTTTATGACGGTCTGCAGGCTCGAATTTAAAGCCTTCGACGGTTAATACTGTTTTGTTTGTTTTGATGTCGGTTGGCGCTAATTTTACCCGGACTTGCGGATTTTTTGTGATAACTGTTTGTTCAAGTCCGCTACCTTTTGTTGCGAATTTATTTAAATGGGGCGCAGCATCGTAGAAGTAGGTATTTTCCTGATTTTCAAATATTTCCAATGAATTTGCTTCTGTTAATTTCACCTTGTTTTTCCCGATTTGCGCAGTTATGGCTTTCGGTTTTTGAGTTGCATTAATCCGAAATTCGGTTGCTTTTTCTTTTATAAAGCCGTCGAAATCGCCTTGAGCCGGATGAATGGTAATTGAAACGCTGTTCTTTTTGTCCACATTCGATTCGATTCGAGTTGTAGAGTAATATCCCTGCCTGTATTTTTCGGAGATGCCGTCATCATCGTATTCTGTAAAGGCGCTGTACCCGTAAGGATAAATCTCATAGATACGAAGATTTTTGTTGATTTCGGATACATTGTTATTCGGATTTGTCATCGGAATGATTGCGCCGTTTTTAACGAACACAGGCAGTTTCCATAGCGGAGCGTCGAAACTGTTTATTATACGCCCGCCTTCGTATGCTTCTCCCGTGAAATAATCAATCCAGACGGCGTTTTCGGGCAGGTAGATGTTGTTGCGCAGGTCGTTTCCCTGTTTATCGGCTTTTGTTTCCTTGTAAATGGGCGCCACCAGAAAATACGGTCCGTATAAAAACTGGTATCGGGTAGCTTTACCCAGTGTATAGTCGTTGGGATATTCCAGAAACAGCGCCCTTATCATCGGCAAGCCGTTTAATGATTCTTTTGCTATACTGTAAGTGTAGGGGATGAGTTCGGCTTTAAGTTTCAGGTAATGGCGGTTGATGGATGTCGCCGGTTCGCCGAGTGCGTGCGGATATTTTTCGTTTGTACCCCATCCGTCCATGTTCAGTTGCATGGGAGTGAATGTTTTCCACTGGAAGTCGCGAATGTTGACGGCGACGTTTTTTCCGCCGAAGATGCCATCCATATCGGAGGTGATATTGGGATTTCCGGAAAGCCCCGAACCGATATAGGTAGGGATGTGGAAGCGGATGTATTCCCAGACGCCTCCGGTTTGGTCTCCCGACCAGATACCGGCGTAGCGTTGTGTTCCCGCCCAGCCGTCGAGGGAGATGATAAACGGACGGGCGTCGTTGCCGTAATAGGTCATAATTTGCGCTACGTCCGTAATGCCGTTCAGTCCGAACGAATATCCGGCGCCAACCCATGCCACGTCGGTTTTAAGCACGCGCACGCCTGCGTCCCGGACTTCTTTTACGATGTCGCGTTGCAGCAGCGCGTCAACTCCCTCCTTGGGATGAAGGTCGGATTGTGTCCACAGACCAATTTCGACGCCGTTTTTACGCGCGTAATCGCCCAAAGATTTTAAATTTTGAATGTTGCCGTCCAAGGTTTCCGTCTGTCCATAGCCCGCTCCATAGCCGTCGTTGGGCAAAATCCATCCCAATGGTATATCGTAATGTTTATAACGGTCGATAACGGCTCGTGCGGAGAATGGGTAGTTGTCTTTTTCTCCATTGAGTGATTCTTTAATGCCGCCATTATCTTTCTGGCTTTCCTTGTATCGTTTTCCGTCTTCAAACAGTATGCCGCCTTCGTCCCGTGTCCAGAAATCGCGATTGTAGGCATTAAGATGTCCCTGATAGAAAGCGAATTTGGGAAGCAGTACAGGATTGCCCGTCAACTGATAAAAATCATTCAGCAGAGCCACTGCACCGTCATTTATCATAAAGAAAGCATCTAAATAATCTGTTTCGTGATACAGTTTGACGATGCCTTTTTCTTCAGCGCCGAAATCATATTTCCCTTTTTTGAATGTGTACCACATTATGCCATACCCGTTTGTTGACCAATAGTAAGGATTGGGAGACGCCACTCCGCCATCCGTCCAGCTGTTCTGGTTTTCTATGGAGATTGCTTTCCCCTTGTGCGAAAACCGTCCGTTCTGAACGCCGCCGCCATAGAAATATTCATTGGGGTTTTCCTTGAGTGTTAAAGTCACTTTATCCTTCTCAAACGATACCGGTTGCATTTCTTCAAATACCACCTTATTTGTTTCCCTGTTGATTACTTTTAGCATGGACGTGTTTTTATCCAGCAGAATTTCAATTTTGTTTGTGAGAATCGAAATTGTCGAGTTTTCCGGTTTAATATCCAGTGTTGAAACGGGTTTACGCGGGTTGGTCACTACTATTTTCGCTTCCGGCTTTGCCTCCGGGTCACGCATGATCCTGCCCGAATTGTCCTGAAACAGGCGAAATATATTATCGCCATAAAAATCAATTGTTCTGCGGTTGTTGTCCGAAAACACAACTTCGACCGTTGTAGGATTGATTTTATTTACAGTGGTAATGGCGGCGTTGAGAGGAGTTCCGTTTTCAGCCAAAGATGAAAATGAAAAGATAAAAGCTGCAATTATAGCGGTTGATAAAACCATCTTCCTGTTTGTAACACTATTCTTCATAACTATATATAGTCAAATGTTAAATTAATTTCAAAACACCTGCAAATATACGGAAATATAATGATTAAACCCATTGGCGGAATTGAAAAAGTGCATTTGACTACGACGAACGTTGTTTCAAATTGTCGCATACCGTCATTGGTAGCCCTCAATAAACACCTCATTTACGTTCACATTTCCCATCATCCATGCAATAGTTGCTACAAACACCCCGATTTTATTGTCAAATATGAATAAAAACCAGCCAAACCCGTTTTTTCGCCCATTCTATAAAATATTTACCCCAGACAGAGTGCGGAAATTGTGTTTTTTACAGAATAATCGGGCATAACAACCTTATAAATTTGAGAAATTTAATAAAATACTCATTTTTTGTTTAAATAATTATCTATTTCGCATTTTTATTTAAAAATAATACTTACATTTGCAGCGATTTTGACAAACAATTTGAAATACACGATTATGAGTTTGGAAAATAGCAGTATGGAATATATAATAAACTTCGACGAATCTTTTAACAATTTTTTGGTTAAAAAATTTGGTGATGTGAAAAAAATCATTAAACACACACACACACACACACACACACACACACACACACACACACACACACACCTGAGACCACTCGCCGCTATCTTTTTAAAAGCGCGCAAGTTACAAAAAATTTCGGAATAATTTTACTAAGTTTTTTCTTTTTTTTCTCTGTCAACGCATTTTCGCAGGATACCGACCCGGCATCCGGCCTCAAA
>BNTV01000063.1 GCA_025996865.1 Bacteroidia bacterium | reverse complement strand
TCTCAATTCTCCACTCTCAATTCTCCACTTATCCAAATCTCCCTGTTATATAATTCTGTGTCTGTTCCTTTTCCGGACTCAAAAACATTTTCTTTGTATCATTAAATTCAATCAGTTCACCCAACATAAAAAAACCGGTTCTGTCGCTGACGCGGGCTGCCTGCTGCATATTGTGCGTTACAATGACAATGGTGTAGTCCTTTTTGAGCGAATAGATTAACTCTTCTATTTTGGATGTCGAAATCGGGTCGAGTGCCGAAGCCGGTTCGTCCATCAACAGAATGGAGGGCGAAATTGCCAATGCGCGCGCAATGCAAAGCCGTTGTTGCTGTCCGCCCGACAGTTCGAATGCCGACTTTTTCAACTTGTCTTTTACCTCGTCCCAGAGGGCGGCGGCTTTCAGCGATTCTTCTACCCGTTGCGTGATGAACGACTTGTTGCTGATGTCGTTTACCCGCAGTCCGTAAGCCACATTCTCAAAAATGGATTTTGGAAACGGATTGGGCTTTTGGAATACCATGCCTACTTTTTTACGCAATTCGTCCACCAGAACGGATTTATGGTATATATTTTGTTCGTCAATCAGACATTCGCCTGTCAGTCGGGTATTGTCAATCAAATCGTTCATTCGGTTGAACAGGCGCAAAAAAGTGGACTTTCCGCAACCGGAAGGTCCGATTAGCGCCGTTACGGTATTCGCTTGCATTTCCATGCTGATATTTTTCAAGGCGTGGAAATCGCCGTAATAAAAGTCGATGTTTCGTGTTTCTATCATCATTAATTTGTTTTTATTTTTTTACCGAAATTTCTTCGCAAAAAAGAAGCTATTAAGTTTAGTATCAACACGATTGCAATCAAAACCAAAGCCGTTCCATAAGCAATCGGTCGCGAAGCCTCAATGTCTGTTCCGCTTGTTACAATCACATACAAATGGTAGGGAAGCGCCATCACTTGGTCGAAAATACCGGTGGGCAGTTTGGGCAGAAAATAGGCGGCAACAGTAAAAAGTATCGGGGCTGTTTCGCCCGAAACCCTGCCGATGGCAAGTATCAAGCCGGTAATGATGTTGGGGAATGCCATCGGCAACACCACTCGGCGAATGGTTTGCAACTTGCTTGCTCCCAACGCTAAACTCCCTGTGCGATAGGAATCGGGAATGGCTTTAAGGGCTTCTTCCGTCGTGCGGATAATCAGCGGTAAAATGAGTAAACCTAATGTTAGGGAGCCGGCAAGAATGGAATCGCCAAACTTTAATGTATTGACAAACAATGCCATACCGAATAATCCGAAAACGATAGACGGAATACCGCTCAAGTTGTTGGTCATCACGCGGATAAATTTCACTATCCAGCCGTTGCCCGCATATTCGTTCATGTAGATGGCGGACATCACGCCAAACGGAAAGGCAAATGCCATGCTGCCGGCAACCAGCCAAAGCGTACCGACAATAGCCGGAAAAATACCTCCGGAAGTCATTCCTTCGGTGGGCGCCGAAGTCAAAAACTCCCAACTGATAACGCCGATACCATTGTAAACAATGAATCCCAATATTCCCAACAGAATGGCTACTACTAATAATCCCAGCACCCGAAAGGTGAAAAAAGCTATTTTTTGTGTTGTTTTTTTGTTCATAATTAAATTCCTTTTTGTTGCCGTTTGGATATAAATTCTGCCGACAAGCTGATTATCATTGTCATAATAAAAAGAATGATACCCAATAAAAACAGCGCTTGATAATGCGTTCCGCCTGTCGGAGTTTCTCCTAATTCCGCCGCAATCGTTGCCGGAATGGTGCGTACCGATTCAAAAAGCGAATGGGGTATGACTGCTGCATTTCCCGTAACCATAAGTACCGCCATCGTTTCGCCGATAGCCCTGCCGATACCCAACACCACCGCGGCGACAATGCCCGAAGAGGAGTAAGGAAGAATGACCTTATAAATGGTTTGCCAAGGCGTTGCACCCAAAGCCAGACTCGCCTCCCGCATCGTTCGCGGCGTATTGCGCATAGCATCTTCGGCTACCGTGATGATGGTCGGCAACGCCATAACAGCCAATATCAAACTGCCTGCAAAAGCCGTTTCGCCAACGGGCAGTTGAAGCGTTTTTTGAATAAACGGGACAACGACCACCAATCCGAAAAAACCATAAACCACAGAAGGAATACCTGCCAATAGTTCAATAGTGGGTTTCAGTATTTTACGTGTATGCTCGTCTGCCAGTTCCGAAAGGTAAACCGCCACGCCCAATCCCAACGGCAAAGCGATTAAAATGGCAAAAAGGCTGACCCACAACGTTCCCAGCACTAACGGCAATGCGCCATACTGAGGAGCGGGCGTAGCGGTAGGTTGCCACTCTTGTCCGCCGAAAAAGTCGGCAATATTAATCGTTCCCGAAGGCAAGACTTTCATAGACGACCTGTCTTCCGGCAGATATTTTTCCGGAAGGAAAGCGATGATATTGGGGTTTTCGGCAATGATTTCACCTAATTTCTGCGGAAGCAAAGCGTAATCGTCGCCCAATTCTTCATCGGAATAGATACTAAAAATTTCATCGAGGCGGAAAATCATAATTTCTTCGTCCCGACCATCGACCTCTTTCCAATTCGTTATTTCGGAATCAAATATATGCTTGATTTGCTGCGGATTAAGTTTCTCTATCGGATTCGTCGGATGGACACAAAGTGCATAGCCTTTTTCCACTGCCGGATTGCTGAATAAGCCCAATCCTTCTTTGAATAAAAAAATGATAATCAACAAAATAGCAAGGGTGGTGATACTCCCGCTCAGGGTAAGCATCGCCTCTACAATGCGTTCAAAAATTCGCCTCAATCGTTTCATTTAATCGTAATAAATATTTATGCAAAAGTAGATAGGAAAAACTACGGTATTGTAACGATAATGTTACGGTTTGGTTACAAAAAGCAAAATATAAATTGTAATTTTCTCGTCATTTTATCCTCCTGATACGGCATGGATTAACATCAGCTCCATTTTGTCCGCCAAAATCGTTTTTGCCCACTCGTCTTTCGGAACGACTTCGTAATTGATAGCAATTGCAATGCCTTCCGGTTTCAAACCGAGGCTTTCAACAAAAGCGGAAAGCGTTGTATTTTCCTTTATTTCATACTGTTTATCATTCAAAATCACTTCCATACATTTAGTTTTTAGTTTTTAACTTTTAGTTTTTAGTTTTTTAAGCCTCTCCGGCCTAAAAAGATGATTTACAGGCCCATAACCCTTTCCGGTAGTAAATCCGCTCCCGTTTTTAATAGCCAGAAAAATATATGTTTTTGCACGTCTGACGGCGTTTGCCAAATCCCATCCCAATGCGATATTGGCAGCAATGGCTGACGAAAAAGTGCATCCTGTGCCGTGCAAATTGCTGGATTCAATACGGGATGATAGCATGACGGCGCTTTCTCCTTTTTCCGGTCCGAAAAGTATATCCGTCACTCTGTCGCCGGTAAAATGTCCGCCTTTAATCAAAACTGCCCGGCAGCCTTGTTCCATCATAATATCCGCCGCTTTTTGAAAATCGGCTTCCGTTTGAATGGTAATGCCGGACAGGGCTTCTGCTTCGGGAATATTCGGCGTGATAAGCAACGCCCTTTTAAAAAGGTGTTTGCGAAAAGCTTCGGCAATACCGGAATCTGCCAGACGGGCGCCGCTGGTTGCTACCATGACCGGATCGACAATCACGTTTTTTATATGGTATTGGTCGATAAGTGAAGCAACCGTTTCGATAATTTCGGGCGTAGGCAACATACCGGTTTTGACGGCATCGACGGTAATATCGTCCAATACCGCTTCCACTTGCTGCCGGATAATCGTTGGGGACAAAGTTTCTATGGCTCTGACTTCCTGCGTATTTTGTGCCGTGACGGCGGTAATGGCCGACGTACCATATACGCCCAGCGCCGAAAAGGTTTTCAGGTCGGCTTGGATGCCTGCGCCTCCTCCGCTGTCGGAACCTGCAATGGTTAATGCTGCCGGATATCTTTTTATCATATTGATTGCAAAATCGGAGCAAAGGTATTCATTTTTTTTAGGAATAAAAATCTTTATGACTTTAATTAAGCAAGAAAAAAATTTTGATGTCAATTTTTTAGTATTATCTTTGTAGTTGTTATGTGGAGTTCTGCTACATCTGCCTGTTTTGGGCATTTTATCTGTTATTGTAAATCTGCTCCGCAAAATACATTTGATGTTTGGTCAGCCCCTTGTCAATTAATGCTTACACATGAAAATTAAAGACAAAACAAAATGAAAAATCGAATAAACAAGCTAACAGCAATTTGCCTGTTTATATTGTGTATATCCTGCAATAACAAGCAGACCTCCAATTCCGATATACCGATAATTCCTGTGGATGTAGAAGCCAATGACCGGCTTTCGTTATCAGAAGTTGCAGACGAAATAATAGCGATAGACTTGGAGATGACCGATGAAAGTCTTATGCGTGGTGGGGCTGGTAAGGTGTTTTATCTCAAAGATTACATCATTCTGGCAGAGTATCATCAAATACTGCTCTTTGACAAGACGGGAAAATTTATCCGTGCGATTGGTCGCAAAGGACAGGGGCCTGAAGAATATATGTCAATTGGGGATATTGCCTTTGATGAACAGGAGCAGTGTCTGTATGTAGCTGATTTTGGTAAAATACTTTGTTACGATTTAAACGGGAATTGCATTAAAAAAAGAACTTTTCAAAAATTGCAATTTCCTCAACAGATCAGCTATACAAACGGCCGTTTATCGGTTATCAACATCACATTTGGGAATGACAATACAGACAACGGTTTTGTCAATCGTTCTGTTTTATACCATATAGACAACGACTTGCAAATAATTGACAGTCTGGAAATAATGAAAGAATTTTTACAAAAATGGACGATAACAACCAATCCGCAAAGCCATTATATAACCTTTGACGGTAAAAATACTTATCTTTATTATCCCGCATTGGCGAGCAAAACCATGGTGACTGATACGTTATACCGATTTGACGGTTCCGAATTAGTCCCCTGTTTAAAAGTCCGTTTCAGCGATGAGGGAGCTACGCGGAATGGTGAAAGAACTAAAAACGTGATGAATATATATAAAACACAGCGCTTTGTTTTTGTTCGTTATTATGCGAGGTTGGGGATACTTCTTTTTTGTTATGACTCTAAAACCGATAAGGGATATAATATGGTAGATGGGTTCGACGACGACATACATCATACCGGAAAAGCCGATATCCGTCCATTGGATTTGGCTGCCGGAACATTTTATTATCTGCACACCAAGGAGGACGAATCCTTAAAAGAGGAGCCAAACCCGACACTTTATATCGGGACATTGAAGAAATAAAACCGCAATCAGTACAATTATTGTTAAAAATGAAAAAAGAAAGAGATAATTTACATATCATTGTTTTAAAATTAAAAACGAAATTTACAGTTATGAACAAAACAAAAATTAATATAGGAACATTGTCGGATAAATTTGTTGCAACAGGGGTTTTGTTATTGTTCCTGTCAATTACTGCTTACGGACAACGGACAATTAAGATCAATGCAAAAGATATTGTTCCGGTATCATTATCGGATATAGCGACTGCTGTCCGTCATATTGATCTCGAACCGGCAGGATTTGAAAAGATTGATAATGTCATTTATGCCGATCCCTATCTTTTCGTAAATGTCTATTCGATAGAAAACGAACAAAAAACACCTACCCGGATATTGCAGTACAATTTGACCGGAAAATTGCTCCGGGAAATTCTCAATGAGAAAACAGAAGGCAATAAGATACTTAAAGTGATGTGCGATATATCTCTCAAACGTTTATTTGTAGCGTTTGGCAAGGAAACGAAATGTTATGACTTTTCGGGTAAATTGCTAAATGCGATACCGATAATGCCATCACCGGCATTTTATTATAATCAACAGTTTTGGATGACATCGATTGAACCGAAAAATGACATCATACATTATTCTCTATCAAATTACAACTTAAACACTTCCGTAAAGAGCAAAATTGCTGCTGATTTAAAGGACAAGGTAACTCGGGGTGGTGATGGAGCATTTACAGGGTTTTCCCCCGTTTTCTCCGTTTACAACAATAGCGTACATGTTGCTTTTTCCGGGCTTGACAATACCATATACCGTGTTCAGGGGCAAAAATTAAACCCGGTGATACAATTTACTACCGTTCCGGATTCACCCGCTTCATCCAAGTCATTTGACAAATATGTGCATAAATTTCAGGGATTTATCGGCAAATATTTGTTTATCCATTACATGATAAAACGGCAGATGTATCTGTATGTGGAAGATTTGAGTAACAAGCGCATGTACAATGTTAAAGTCACCATACATCCTAACGCCAAAGAAGAGGGAATAACTGACGATATATTCGGAAGCGGTGTGTGTGATGTTGCACCTTTGAACGTGGAAAATCTTTTTTACTTTGTAAAAAAGACAAATGAAGCAACCGTGAAAAACAAAAAGCCGGATGAAAATTATTATACCATTTATATAGCCAAAACAAAATGAAAAATCGGATAAACAAATCTCAACTTTCAACTTTCAACTCTCCATTATTCAAGCTGTCCCTTATTTTATGGAGTTCCTTTTGCGCCTCTTCCAATTTGCGGAGCGACCGCATAAAGCGGTGATACTCCGCATCTGGAATGTAAATGACCTTGTCGTCGTCCGGCCATTCATCTATCCGGTCTTTATCGTCCATTGTATTTTGTTTTACGATTAGAGTTTTACAAATTCCACCCGCCTGTTTTTCGCGCGTCCCTCGTCGGTACTGTTATCGGCAATGGACGAATTTTGCCCTTTGCCTGCGCTTGTGAGGCGGTCTTTGGCAAAACAAGCGAGTTAGCTTGAGCAACATTGGGAACATTGGTTATACGCTGCCCGTCAATATAGGTTTTCAGGGCGCGTTTGTTGAACGAAACACTATTTACTTTGATGGCGCATAGCCGAATGCATCCTTATACACTTTGGAAAAATGCGATAAATTTTTAAATCCGACTTCGATATACACATCCGATACTTTCTTGTTCTCGTTTCGGAGTTTCCATTGCGCCGCCTCAAGCCTTTTATGTATCAACCATTTTTGCGGAGAGAGAGGACTTATCTTTTTGAAATCCCGCTTGAATGAGGCAAGACTTCTGCCGGTGTAACTTGCAATATCTTCCATCGAAAGGTCGTACATATAGTTTTCGTTCAGGTAGCCGAGAATGTCTATTTTCCACGGTTCTGAGAAGTCAAAAAGCGATGAGTAAAAGTTCTTGTCGATATTCAACAGGATAAGCAAGCCTTCCTGCAATTTCAATTTTATCAATGCTTCGGTCGGTTGTACGGAAGAATTGAAATAAGGCATCATCGACTCAAACAGGCTGATAATATCCGGTCGGTCGGAGGGCAATTTCCACACACTGACTTTATTGCGTTTGACATTTTCGGGAAGTTGTTTTTTGTCCAAGGTTTGGTAAACCTCTCGCAGAAAGTTGCGCGGGAAAGACATGAAAATGGATTTGAACTGCTCGCCGTTTTTGGGTTGTTTGGTCATACTGACCTGATTGTCCTTGCGTATAAAAACACATTCGCCTTTATGGATACGGCTTATTTTGCCACGTTCGTTGATTTCCAATTCGCCCGAATAGACGTAGGCAAGATAATGTTCCTTCATCATCTTGGTGCATTTCGTGCCGTTGTTGCTGAAACACGACAGAAAGATGTTTGAATAGCGGAGTATTTTCAGGTCGTCCATGATTGTATGAATTAAAGTGCAAAGATACTAAATATTTTGTTTTCAGGCTCAATTTTATTTTAGTTACCCATTAACCTTGTGAAAGTGAGAGCGACAAGTGAAGGGAAATATGCCGTTGCCAGAAAGCGACAGCCAAATCAAGCCATCCTTCGGCATCCGTACCTGTACCAAGTCCGAAGCCGTGTCCGGCAGTTTGGTAACGCTTATACTCCACTTCCACACCGGCATTGCGTAAATTTGCAACTCTTGTTTCTACCGTATTGACGTTTGCAATACCGTCATTGGCAGCCACCGTAATAAAAGCGGGCGAGAAATCGCTCGAATAAGTTGATTGTCCGGTATAGGCAATCACTGCCGTAGCAGGTTTGGGCAGATTGCCGCCGCCATATTCCGCAACTCCGCTTAATGCAATATTTCCTGCCATACGCGCTCCGGCAGAGCCTCCCCAAACGGAATAGTCTTTTGTGCTTACGCCGAGTGTTTCAGAATTACGGAAGATGTACGCAATCGCAGCCGCCAAATCTTCGGTTGCTTTTTGTTCGCTTCCAATGCGATAACGAATAACAAAAGCATTCAATCCTAATTCGCTTATCCGCTTTGCTAAAGGAAAGCCTTCGTGCAATGAGCCGACATACGAAAATCCGCCGCCCGGACATACCACTGCGAAAGGTGCATTTTTCGAACCTCTGAAAAAGAACAATCCGGTATTTTTCTTCGATACATCAGCTGCTTTTTGTTCATCGGTATAGATATTGTAAAAGATAGTTTCGCCGCCTGCAACTTCATCAATCATATAGTTTAATGTGCCAACTACAATGTCGGGACGAACATTACCATGATAAGGCATAAGGGAACTTACGTTCGAGAGACGGGTATCATAGTATGACGAATTGTCATCACGCGATAGAAGCAATTCCCCGAAATCCTCGAAAGCCGGATGGTTTACAATGTCACGGACGTAATCAGTCGTTGTTAAATGTGTTCTCATATTGCTGTTATTATCGCTATTTTCTTCATTCCAAAACCAGAGAAGTCCATTGTAGGTATATTCCATTGACGCTCGACCATCATGGGAATATCCGGCTTTAACGCGGTATGCAAAATTCCCGTCCCGCTCGTTGTCTGCCTCTGTGAAATACGAAGAATTTCGCATCTTTTTTACTCTGTCCTCGTCATACGAATAGGCAAAATCTGCCGTCCCTGTGATGACCCAAACGAAATAGTCGTCTTGGTCGTAATTTTTTGCCGCTGCAAAGATGTTGTCCTCGTCAAGTGAAGTTCCGCAACTCATGGGCAGAAAATATCTGAAATAATCCAATCCGTATTGGAAAGTGCGCCAAGTCGCCACCGAACCCATAGAAAATCCGCCGAACCCTCGATGGTTGCGCGACGCCATCAAGTCTTCAGGAGATGAACTTTGCGAATATGTTGAATAAGCGCTTTCTACCGTCGGAATGAGGTCGTTTAAGAGTTCATTATGATAATTCCGATTTAATTCAAGCGCAAGTCCGAAATTACCGCTGTCCTCCGAGCTTGTATTGTTGTAAGTCGGGCAAATAATGATAAGCGGCTGAATTTTACCGTTCTCTATTGCGTTATCAATAACATTCTTAAAGGGATTCGGTCGTCCGGACGTGCCAAGCGTTGATGTCTCATTGCCCCAGCCGCCGTGCATCAGATAAAAAGCATTGTACTTGTTTTCCTTGGAGTACCCATACGGCAGATATACGATTGCGCGCTTCGTAAGTTTCCTGCTTTTCTGTTCGTAGGTTCTTGATTCGTAGGTCTCGTAGGTAAACTCAACTAATGTACCCTGTTGCTTAGCCGCTTGATAATATGCTTCCGGAACTGTTTCAAGTTCTTGTGGGATAAGATGCGTCCCATTGTTGCCGTTTCCACCATTTTCGCCATTTTCGTTGATGTTTCCGTTTTCTTCAACAACAGTCGTGTCCGGCTTCTCTTCATCGCAAGCAAAAAGCAAACTGCTACACATTAGCAGCGTTATCATACTGATTGTCTTAATTCTCATAATCAATTTCCCATTAAACGTGTAAATGCGAGGGCGGCAAGTTTCCATTCGCCACCTTTCTTCACGTATGTTTCCGTTACCATGAAGGGATTGACCACTTCATTGCCCCCGACCACTGCCGTTAGTCTAATTCTGTTCAACACGACTGCGGTACTGTCAATAATACGTGCCGATGTTTCAAAGATTTCCGCGTGTTTGTAGTGGATAAAACCTTTTTCGATGGTTGTCATTTCCTGCGCCTTGTCGCCTGCACCTCCCATGTGGATAAAGACTGATTTTTCATCGAACAGATTGTCCAACTTTTTCATATCTTTATCAGCCATCCACAGCCATTTCTGTTTGCAGAGGTCTATCAATTCCTGCTCATCGACTGTCGGTTGAGTACTTGTTTGAGCAATTACATTGCATATAGCAATGAGAAAAAACAAAATTAAAAAATACTTTTTCATTTGTCTAATTTATTTATATGTTATTTTACAATTACCTTTACTGCCGTTTCGCCTTCAACCGCTACTACTACTGCACCTTTTGGTATCGTAAGGGTAACGTTATCGGAAGACAGTACGGCGTTTGCAATGTTTTGACCCTGAATATTACTAACAATCGCTTTTTTGCCTGCGGCATTTAGGATTGTTATAGAGCCTGCGCTTCCTATCACACGGATATTATCGACAGTTATTTCTTGATTGGCAGTTCCTGAATTTATATCTACAAGTTCGTATTGCTGATTGCCCAATCCGAGCGATTCGGCGTGAGTGAGTAACACAGTACCCCTTTGCTGCTCTATGCGACGACGTAGGGAGGCACTTTTTGCAGCGTCGGCGGCATAAATCAAATCGACACAAGCCTTGTCCAAAGCAACGGGGTCGGTCGAAGCAAGAATGCCGATGTCGTCCAATTCTGGCGCGGCAGGATGACTGTCGCAATCGCAATCAATTGACAAATTATTCATCACATTGACAAACAGTATTTTTCCGTCAAGGCTGTTAATAACAGCTTTTGATGCTTCCGCCATTGATTCGAGGAACGCTGTCTGCTCGCCGCCCCAAGTACTGGTTTTGCTCTTGCCGCCACTGTGAATCCAGCATTTCCCTTCGACTGAGGCGATGCCTATTGAAATGTTTTTGAGAGCGCCGCCAAAACCGCCCATTGCGTGTCCCTTGAAGTGCGAGAGCACAAGGAACGAATCGTAGTTTGTGAAGTGCGATCCGACGAAGTTTTCCGTCAATCGTTGCCCACCGCTTACGGGTAGGCTTATCGAACCTTCTTCATCCATAATATCAACCTCGGCGATAGCCGTAAAACCGTGTTCGGCAGCCGCCTGTTTATGCGATGCCGTACTTGAACGCCTGCCCTGATACGCCGTATTACATTCGACGATTGTTCCGCGGACCGACTGCACCAGATCCTTGATAAGGTCGGGCGAAAGGAAATGATGACCGCCCGGCTCGCCCGTGCTGACTTTCACAGCCACCTTGCCTTCTACCTTGCTACCAAGCGCATTATAGGCTGCCATCAAGCCTGCGGAGGTAATAGTCCGTGTCATATACACTTTCGGAAGTTCTCCGGGCACAGTCTCTTCTTCTTTGTTCTCGTCAGGCGATTGACATGCCGACATGACATTAAATATGGGCGCTACTGTTACTGTTGCGCCAAGCGCTAAACCTGCTTTCAGGAAACTTCGGCGACTTTTTTCTATTATTTTCATTTTTCTTTTATTTTTTAGTTTAATCAGGGCATAAAGGTAATGCAAAAAAAATAGAGCGGTTTTGCTATCAGGCTCAAATTAATTTGTTGTGTGGCTCAATTTCCAATCTCCAGGTGAGCATTTTTGAATTAAAAATGTGCCTAATAGAAACTTCGCTCATACTTACTGCCCTTATCGGTAATGGGCAATATTAATGACTTGCATCTCACAACGCCCGCAATCAAATTTCAATTGAAAACGATTTTTCCCGGAAAATAAAAAAAGCGGCTCTACAAGATCGTTTTTTACATTCGTCTCTTTCTTACAACAACCCATTTGATGAAGGATACAATGTTTGGTAAACATGACGGGTACATTTGTTTTGGCTTCTGTTTCAAAGGCAGGTTCAATGGTTTCTACACCGGATTGTTTGTAAAATGTCAGGGCTTTCCGGTTGGCGACATTGGCCAAATAGCTCAAATTCTTTTCAGGATAAACCGGTGAGATGGGTGGGATTTTTCTTTCGGGCCGGAGATAATTGTTTTTTCGTTCGGCTAACAAGCCTTCGACGGCTCTCCTGCGCATATTACTCAAAACGGAGGACGGGATAAACCAATTCATCGAAAAAGTAATTGTCAGTTTATCTAATTGAAAAGGCGTATTTCCTAATTTGGACAGTTGCTGTTCCTGATTTTCCTTTTGGTTTTTCGGCGAAATTTCTTTTGGGAAAGCATGACGGATATTTGTTTGGCAACCATCTTCATCTGTGGCGGTTAAGCTGAAACCGAATTCATCTTCTTCCAGAACGAAGTCTATATTGATTTTTCTTTCTGCTGATTTTTGGGCCAATGTTTTTTCAAATTCCCGGTCGAAATTTCGATATAAGGTTGTACCGATGCTGAGCGAAGGCATTTCAGCCGGAAAAATTTTCCCGTCAGTTACTTTGTTTACGCGGAATCCCTGCAATTCTTTCCGTTCGTTGAAAAAGCAAAGTCCGTCGCCATTGTGAATCGTTTTTTGTCCGGTGGCAGTGAAAAAATTCCGGTTTAAATCTTTGATGTTACCGATCGGTTCGCCGGTAGATTTTGGCGTATCGGGAGAAACGACCGGTTCTTTTCTGCCGTGAAGAAAATAAGATGTGAATCCGCGATTGAAACTTTTGGCAGGATCCGGAACAAAAAATGGAGTCGTTGTACCTGATGAAGCGCGGGCGTATTCCGGTCTTTTTTCAAAAATCGCATCCAATTTTTGCCGGTAATAAGCCGTAATGTTTTTGACGTAAGATGTTTCTTTCAACCGTCCTTCGATTTTCAGCGAAGAAACGCCGGCATCCAATAATTTTTCGAGGTTTCCGGATTGATTCAGGTCTTTCGGCGAAAGTAAATGTTTGTATCGAGCGAGGGTTTTTCCGGTAGCGTCTTGCAAAGTGTAAGGCAAGCGGCAAAACTGGGCGCATTCCCCACGGTTGGCGCTTCTTCCTGTAACTGATTGACTGATATAACATTGTCCGCTGCATGAGACGCACAATGCACCATGTACAAAGACTTCCAATGAAAGATTTGTTCGCTTGGCAATGGTCTTTATATCTTCCAGCGAAAGTTCGCGAGCCAAAACTACTTGTGCGAATCCCAATTTCTCAAAAAAACGAATCTTGTCGATGTCTCGGTTGTCACACTGCGTGCTGGCATGGAGTGGGATAGGGGGAATGTCGAGCTTCAGGATGCCCATGTCTTGGATAATCAATGCGTCAACCCCTATATCGTAACATTCGCGGATTATTTCTTCAGCTTCGGGGAGTTCGGAATCGTAAAGAATCGTGTTGAGCGCGACATAGACTTTTGCCCGGTATTGGTGAGCATATTCAACCAACCGGCGAATATCGTACAAGGAATTTCCGGCGGCGGCGCGTGCGCTGAAACGCGGTGCGCCGATATAAACCGCATCTGCGCCGTGATTAATGGCTTCGATACCGGTTTCCAAATTTCCCGCAGGGGATAACAATTCTATTTTTCTGACAGTCCGGCTATACATTTATTTCTCTCATTTGTTCTATTTCTTTCGGATCGAAAGGTGTAGCCTGATATACGTAATAGTTCAGCCAGTTTTTAAACATGAGATGTGCATGGGCGCGCCATTGTACGCAGATTCCTTTTTCGGGATTGTTGTCTTTGTAATAATTGACCGGCATTTCAATGGGAAGGTCTTTGGCGAGGTCGCGCATGTATTCATTATTTAATGTTTCCGGAGCGTATTCGGAATGTCCGGTGATGAATATCTCGCGTCCCCCGCGCGACATGACGAGGTAAACGCCTGCTTCCGGCGATTCGGAAAGCAAGCTCAAAGCAGGAACTTTAAGGATGTCTTCGCGCCGGATGTCGGTGTGCCGGCTGTGGGGAACATAAAATTCATTGTCAAATCCGCGGAAAAGCGGGATGCCCGGATTATTAAGCGTGTGCTTGAATACGCCGAATTTTTTCTTCCCCAAAGGATATTTGTTGATTCCGTGAAAATGATACAATCCGGCTTGCGCCGCCCAACAAATATATATCGTTGAGGTGACGTGCTTGGCTGCCCAATCAAAGATTTCCGTTAATTCTTCCCAATAATTTACGTCCTCGAAATCAAGCATTTCGACCGGCGCTCCCGTGATAATCATTCCGTCGTAGTTTTCTTTGCGGATGTCGTCGAAATTTTTGTAAAAGGTAGCTAAATGCTCTACCGGTGTATGTTTGCTTTCATGCGTTTTCATTTTTATCAAATCCACTTCTACTTGGAGCGGACTGTTGGAAAGCAAACGCACGAAATCCGTTTCGGTAACGATTTTTACGGGCATGAGATTCAGCAGCGCCACTTTCAACGGGCGAATATCTTGCGTAGCTGCACGCAAGTTGTCCATCACAAAAATATTTTCTTTTTTGAGAATCTCGACGGCGGGTAAATTGTGGGGTATATTTACAGGCATATTTTATTGATTATCGTACAACAATCCCATTACGGATGTTAAATAGATATTACAAAGATAATATTCAGACGGATATTATACAAGTTTTTCAATAATTTTTTTTACTTTCGCAGAATGAATGATTATTTAAACGTAAATCAAATTATCGTGTTTTATACTGGAAAATTATGAATAGAATCTATACAACAGTATTTTTTTGTCTGGCAAGCATTGCGCTTTTTGCCGGAAATCCGCCTGTAAAAAGGGCTTTTCAATCGGGCGGATTCAATCGGGAATATATATTGTACGAACCTGTCAATCCGCTTTATAACCGGCCGGCCGGCATTATTGTCTGCTTGCACGGATTTAATCGTACCATGGCGGATTTTTTTCAGGAATATAACTTTTCGGATGTCGCCGATTCGCTGAACTATCTTATTTTAGCGCCTCAGGCTTTACCGGAGCAGGACGCGAATGTTATCGCCAAAGCGCAATTGATTGCTACGTTTTCGGGCGAGCAACTTTCGTTAAATTCCGTTTGGGGCTGCGGTTTGGGCGTCAAAGCCGGATTTTATCTGGCCGGAACGTATATTTCCGTTTTAGATGAAGAATTAAATAAACTGATAGACGATACCGGTTTTATCCGTTCCATTATCGACCAAACGCGGGACGAATACGGTCTTCCGCAAGAGAATATCTTTGTTTTCGGCACTTCGATGGGCGGATATATGGCTTACCGGTTTGCCTTGGAACAGGGCGATATTTTATCCGGATTGATATCGGTTGCCGGTTCGATGGGTTTGCACGCAGAAGGAACGGACAGCGGAATAAAAACGCCTGTATGCGACTTCCACAGCCTGACGGACGAAGTAGTGCCTTACACCGGTTCATACGTCCGGTCGGGCATGCAGGTTGACTTGGCGCAGGATAAACAGCAAGTGATTGATTATTGGGTAAAAAACAATTCGGCTGGCAATCCTGTGGTCGAAGATGTGCGGTATTATGCTTCCACCAATGACATCAGGGTGGAAAAAATCACCTATCCTGCGCCGATTTATGAAGTTATCCATTACCGGATTAATGGCGCCGGCCACAGTTATTTTTTCAGGAAAGCAAACGGCGATTGCATGGATTATGTGGAAGAAACCGTAAAATTCATTCGTTCCCATGCCTCCGGTGATGCTACCGGAATCCGGAACTTCCCGCTTGCCGGCGCACATTTCTATCCCAATCCGGCGCAGGACATTATCCGTTTCGGGATTGAAGAAGGGAATGTAACGGTTTATGATTTGGCTGGTAAAACGCTTTTGTCCAAAGCTTTTGTTTCGGGACAGACGGATATTTCCATCCTGAAGCCGGGGATTTATCTTATCCGCATTCAGTCCGGAAATAATAATCGAATTACGAAATTAATTAAACTTTAAGCGGTTTAATTTTGTGCATCGTCATTGCTTCAGGATTCACCTTCGCAATGACGATGCACAAAAACCATACTGTGCAGAATAAAACAGTTTAAAATTTCACCACTCGCGGTTCACCTTCAAAACTGTAAAAAGTTGCAGTCACGTTGCTTAGATAAAGCAAAAACGTATTATCATCCGTAGCCGAATACATTCCTTTGAGCGAAGGGTATTCGTCGAGCATAAACTGCTTGGCTTCAACACGTTCGTCAGGTACGACGGTCGCTTCGATACGCAACCATACTCCGTTAGCTTCGTCGTATGCGCAAATCTCGATTTTCGGATTTGCCATCATTTGTTTGGCAACATTTTTGCGTTTGCCGGTCTGGATGTAAAGCCGGTTTTCGTAAATGGCTGCCGTCCCGAACGGGCGCACGCGCGGCTGGTCGCCTTCAACGGTGGCGATAAAGTATTTACCGCATTGTTTCAGAAAATTACATACTTCTTTCATGGGTTGTTCCTGTTTTTTTTCGTTTGTTTGCGCTTGCATTGAAACCCCGAAGGTGAATAGCATTGCGCAGATAATGATAGCTGATTTTAAATTTTGCATAATTATCAGGTGTTTTTTACTTTATTTCTTTTATCCTGATGTTTCTGAATTTCAGCTCATTTCCATGCCCAAGAAACCCGATGTGCCCTGTTTTGTTGAACAATCCCGGATGTTCTTTGTGGTCAATGGTACCGTTTTTGGCTGCTTCGCGAATGTTCCCGTCAAGAATGACTTTGCCGTTGAGCGTAACGCGGATATGGTCGCCCTTGGCATAAATTTCCTCTTCGTTCCATTCGCCAACGGGCTTCATTGCGCCATGTTCGGCTGCAATCACGCCGTAAACCGAACCGTGATGCTGGTAAGGCTCAATGTCCTTGTAAACAGGATGTTCGCAGTCGAGAATCTGAATTTCCATGGCATTGTAGGCATCGTCGCCTTTCATCGAGGAGCGGATGCCTACACCGTTGTTGGCGGAGGGAGTGAGTTGAAATTCAAAGCGGAAAGCGAAATCGGCATACTCTTTCTTTGTGTAAAGATTGCCACCATAACTTTGTCCCGGATGTACGCTGATGGTTCCTTCTTCGAGTAGATAATCAGCCAGATTACCTGTCCATTCGTGCATATTGGTGCCGTCGAACAGCATTTGGAAACCTTCTTTTTTCTCTTGAGCCGAAAGTTCGAAAGGTTTCGGGCGTTCCAATTCTTTCACATAGATATTCTTGTAATAGACTTTGCTTCCATGTGCTTGCAATTCAATTTGTTCGACGGGGAAAATGGCTTGGGAGCGGTCCCAGTAATTTTCAAGAATAACTTGGTCCACGACTAATTCTCCATTGAGTAAAACGGTAACTCTATCGCCTATCATTTTGATATACAAATTATTCCATTCACCTAATTTATTGTCCGCCACTTTGAGTGGTTTGGAAGGATTTGTTTGGTTGTTGTACAAACCGCCGGAGCCGACTTGGGCGCCTACATTGGTGCGCTCAATATTCCACATCTGCACCTGAGGCGTACCACGCAAATAAATTCCGGCATCCGCTTCGGGAGACGGTTCCAATTGCCAGTCCACGTACATTTCAAAATCGCCGTATAGTTTTTCCGTGCAGATATTGTCATATCCTGTTCCGTCGAATACCAGCAAACCGTTTTCGACTTTCCAGTCCTTGCGCATTTGTTCATTGGCTTTCACTTGCGCTTTGGCAAGTTCTGCCGGTTTCATTTTCGCACGGACAAGCGGATTGCCGACAAGACCCTTCCAATGGGTCAGGTCTTTCCCGTTGAAAATGGAAACAAAACCTTCTTCATCAGGCATTTCGTTCAAATGTTTGCGAATGGCTTCCCGTTGATATCCGGCATCGGGATTGTCCAAAACCTTTGAGACTTTTTCGAGCAATTGGCGTATGTTTTTTCCGGTAAAATTTTTGTTGTTCAAGGCGATGTCCCTAACGGCATTGGCAGCCGCCTGCTGTACAGCCGGTTTGTCCAAGTATTCTCCGGCAAGCAGCAAACCGAGATACGAATTTGTTTGTCCGAGTTGTTTCAGTATTTCATTTTTCTGTGCATCGGTTTTTGCTATTTCTAAGGCGTTTGTCAGGAAAATGCGCCGGTTTTCGCCCGATAATTTGGTGTCGGAAGCCAATTTAATGTAACTATCTGTGGCTTTGGCGCTAAAAGTTGATGTGCTTTGCCCGATTTTATACAATTCGTCTGCAACCTCAATACCGTTCCAATCCAACAATGCCTGGAAAGCGGCTTCTTTGGCCGTTCCACTCTCTTTTGAAAAACGCTCTATGATGGTATTGAGCGCTTTGGGGTCGCCTGTTGTCGCTAATAGCGGATAGAACAGATACTGCTTGTTATTAGCGGCAGCCAGATTCATATTCTGAGTGATGATTTCCAATTTTTTGTCAGCCGGATAGGATCTGATGGCGGCAACAATCGCTTGTTGAACTGCCGAAACAGCATTGGCAGGGGCTAATTGTAATTGAGCGCTGAGTGCGGGCAGACTTTCGGGTGTAGCCACATCTTTTAAAGCCGTATATGCCGCAGTTTGTAATTTTGGATTCGTTGAATTGAGATACGAAAGCACTACATTGAGATGTTTATCTGCCTTACGATGTGCCAACAATTCCAATCCGGCAATTATCCCGGACTCGGTAGCGGTAGGGATGACCGCAGCCACTTCATCGGAAATATTACCCTTCTTCACAATCAAAGCCTCTTTCGCCAATTGAATATTCTGTTCGTCGGAACTGTTCAATAGTTTTGCCAAAGCTTGCATGGATTCATTGTTATCTATTTTTGCCATCAAAGTAATTGCTGCTTTTCTTACTTCCAAGTCCTTATTTGCCAATTCAGGAAGCGCCAAATTGGAATAAAAAGGCACAATCGTAAGTTCATTTCCACCGTAAATTCGTGCAAACCAATTCAGAATATCTGTTTTCAGTTCAGGGCTTGCCTTCTTCATTGTGTTTGACAATTCGACGAATAATTCCGAACTTGGATAATCCCGCGCGTAATTCAAGGCGGCATTTCTATAATCTCTACTTTCGTCTTTCAGCGCCGTCCGCACTAATTTGACCACATTAGCGGGATTGGACGCCATCAGCCGTTGCAGCCATGCTTCGCGGTTTTGAATTTTACCTTCTTTTTCTGCCTTTTTGAATAAATCCCTCGTTTGCTTTTCTGTAAATGGCGGTCTTTGAGGCTCCGGGCCATTGATGGATGTCAAAGCTTTGGTTGCAGCATTGCTTACCACCGTTGCAGCATCTTTCGAATAAGTCTTTAATTTCGCAATGGCTTCCTCTTTTCCTGCAATTTCGAGCAGGCTGATGATAAATGCTTTGTTGTCGGCATCCTTGATTTCGTCCAAGGCTTTCAGGTAAGCATTGACCACCGTCAGTCGGGCGGCGTCTTGTCCTTCTGCCGAGACATAAGTTGCCAAACCATTCAAGGCATATTTAACTTTGGCATCGTTTCCCTTATTGGTTTCCAACGATTTAGCCAATTGCAGGATGCCTGCTTCTCCGGTGGAAACCAGGTCTTTCATTTTTTGATTGTAATTGGCCTGATTGTTGGCCGGTAACTGTGCGAGTACATCGGCAATAATGGTATTTGCCGTCCGGTTGCTTGGTGTTTGGGCGAAAACCGTTCCCAAACTCAGGCATAGTATAAATAAAATTGAATATATTCTTTTCATGTGTAAACTAATTAATGTATTAAATAATCCAAGGCGAGCGCATCGGTTGGTTGAGCAAACGGTTGGCTGTCTCGTCGTTGATAAATTCCAATTTCACAGGGTCAAAATGCAGGGTGCGGTTCAACTGCAATGCAATTGTACCCATATTGACAATCGTCGCCGAACGGAATCCGTTGCGCTCGTTCAGTGCAAACGGTTGGCGAGTTTTCACACTTTCGATGAAATCGGTTACCTGCGGTTCGGGTTCCGGGAAATCGGCTAATTTCTTTTCCCAGTCCGGAATATCACAAACGAAATTCTTATAAACATTTCCTTTCGGTCCAGCGATGTAAGGCGTATCGGATTTACCGAAATCGCCGCCCCAGAGCACAATCTGACAACCATCTTCGTAAGTATAGGTAATGGAACGCCATGTTCCCACCGCGTCGGGATGCTGCTGCGGCGCATCGACTTCCACCTTTACCGGACTGGTATGGTCTTTACCCAGAATGTATTGCACGGGGTCGATGTAATGTTGTCCCATATCGCCCAATCCGCCGCCGTCGTAATCCCAGTATCCCCGGAACGTTTGATGCACACGGTGTGCATTGTAGGGTTTGTAAGGCGCCGGGCCTAACCAGAAATCGTAATCCAGTTCGGCGGGAATGGATTGAGGTTCAAGGTATTCTTTGCCTACCCAGAAGAATTTCCAGTCGAAACCGGTATGCTTGCTGATGGTCACTTTCAGTGGTCCGCCGAGCAAACCGCTCTGTACTAATTTTTTCAAAGGCTTAACGGGCGTGCCGAGACCGTAGAAATTATCCGTAAAACGGAACCAGGTATTGAGGCGGAACATCCGTCCGTACTGTTTGACGGCTTCCATTACCCGTATTCCTTCCCCGATAGTGCGGGTCATGGGCTTTTCGCACCAGATGTCTTTTCCGGCTTTGGCCGCTTCGACCGACATGATGCCGTGCCAATGCGGCGGGGTGGCGATATGTACTATATCGACATTCTTGTCCGCTATCAAATCGCGAAAATCGTGATAAGCGGCAATGGTTCCGTTAACTAATTTTTTACCGAGTTCGAGGTGGTTTTTGTCCACATCACACACGGCGACCAAGCGTGTTCCGCCGTAACCTAAATGTCCGCGTCCCATGCCGCCGGTACCGATGATACCTTTAGTCAGTTGGTCACTGGGAGCGATAAATCCCTTTCCAAGCACATGGCGCGGGATAATCGTAAATGCGGCGATACATCCCGCCGTCTTTAAAAATTCTCGTCGTTGCATTGTTTTTAAGTATAATAAAATTAGCGTTAGCGATTTGTTAATAACATATTATTGCAATTAATTTTTATTTGTCTTTCAAATCATCCAATTTGCGACAAAGATAATAATAATAAATTTTATATATCTGTGAATTATATAAAAAATTTCATATAAATTTGCGCAAAATTCTAAAATCATTATGTCCGTTTACCTCCAAGTTTCTTCTCTCACCAAGTCTTTCGGCGATTTGCTTCTGTTTGCCGATGTTTCTTTCGGCATCAACGAAGGGCGACGCATAGGTTTGATTGCCCGTAACGGTGCAGGAAAATCGACTTTGCTTAACATCATTGCCGGAAAAGAAGATTATGATTCCGGCGAAATTGTTTTCCGGCGTGATTTGCGCGTTGATTATTTATTGCAAAATCCGCAATTTCCCTCCGGCCTGACTGTTTTACAAGCTTGTTTACATTCGAACAGCGAAGAACAGGAACTTCGCGCCAAACAAATTTTATCCCGACTGAAAATCAATGATTTCAATCAAAATATCGACGAACTCTCCGGTGGTCAACTGAAGCGAGTGGCTTTGGCGAATGTTCTGATTTCCGAACCGGAATTGCTGATTCTTGATGAACCGACAAACCACCTTGATTTAGAGATGGTTGAATGGTTGGAAGACTATTTGATTCGTTCGCGGATGACACTTTTGATGGTTACGCACGACCGCTATTTTTTGGACCGTGTGTGTTCGGGAATTATCGAAATCGACAACAAGCAAATCTATTCTTATAAAGGTAATTACAATTACTATCTTGAAAAACGACAGGAACGGATGGATTCTCAAAATATGGAATTAGAACGGGCTAATAATCTGTTTCGCAGGGAATTGGATTGGATGCGCCGGCAACCGCAAGCGCGGGCGACCAAAGCCAAAGCCCGGATTGATGCGTTCTACGATTTGGAGAAAAAAGTCAAGCAGGGTAGGGAGGATGGCGATGTAAAACTGGCTACCAAAGCATCTTACATCGGAAATAAAATTTTTGAGGCGAAAGAAGTTTCCAAAAGTTTCGAAGGTATTGTTATTACCAACCATTTTAATTATGTCTTTGCCCGTTACGAAAAATTGGGAATTGTGGGCAATAACGGTACCGGTAAATCAACTTTTGTCAAGATGTTGTTGGGTGAAATTCCACCTGACAGCGGTTTTTTCGATATTGGCGAAACGGTTCGTTTCGGTTATTATTCGCAGGACGGTTTGCAGTTTGATGAGTCGATGAAGGTCATTGATGTGGTGCAGAATATTGCGGAAGTCATTGATTTGGGTGGAGGTAAGAAATTGACGGCTTCGCAGTTTCTTCAACATTTTCTTTTTTCTCCCGAAAAACAACACCATTTTGTACATAAACTCAGCGGTGGAGAAAAACGGCGCTTGTACCTCTGCACGGTATTGATTAAAAATCCGAATTTTTTGGTTTTGGACGAACCGACGAATGATTTGGATATCATTACTTTAAATATTCTGGAGGAATATCTTGCCGCTTTCAAAGCTTGCCTGATTGTGGTTTCCCACGACCGTTATTTTATGGATAAAGTTGTTGACCATATTTTGGTTTTCGAAGGTCAAGGTGAAATACGGGATTTCCCGGGAAATTATAGCCAATACAGGGAAGAGGTGCAGGGTGAAAGGTACAGGGTGCAGGGTGAAAGGTGCAGGGTGAAAGGTGAAAAAAAACTTGACCCTGTACCCTGTACCGTGAACCCTTCACCTGTCAAACTGACATTCAAAGAGAAACGTGAGTTGGAATCTTTGGAAACGGAAATTCCCGAACTTGAAGCCGAACAATCGCAATTAGAGAATGAATTGTCGAGCGGAACTTTATCAACCGATGAACTATTGGCTAAATCACAGCGGATTAGTAAGATTATTGAAGCATTAGATGTTAAAACGATTCGATGGATGGAATTATCGGAAAGATTACCCCCAACCCCCTAAAGGGGGCTTTAGTGTCTGCGATTTTGCAAGTGGTGCTGCGGCAAAGTCCCCTTTAGGGGATTTAGGGGCAAAAAAGCGGATAATCATAAAAAAAATTATTATCTTTGTTAGATGATTCGAATAAGAATGAAAATATCTTTCCAAATACTATTTTTGCTTTTTGCCTGTACGCTGAAACTGTCGGCTCAAACCACTCAATTTTATTCCATTGAGCAAGGTTTGTCCAATAGTCTTATCAATCAGGTGTATCAGGATAAAAGGGGTTTTATCTGGATAGCATCCGAAAACGGATTGAATAAATTTGACGGTAATCAATTTGTCGTTTATAAAAAAATAGAGAACGATTCCCTTTCCCTGAAAAACAATTATGTACGGACTTTGTTTGAAGATTCTTCCGGCAATTTTTGGGTAGGCTGCATCGACGGCTTGCTCAGGTATGACCGGGACACTGATTCTTTTTATGAAATTCCTGTTTTTGACGAAAATAACAGCCGGTTATATCCGCATATTATGTCGATTATCGAAAAGAAAGACGGAGATATATGGTTTGCCTCATCCGGCTCGGGACTGTTTTCCATTCGGAAAGGAGAATCGGTTTGCCGGTTTGAAAAAGCGCTTAGCGAACGTCTTTGCAGCCGCTTCCTGACCATTCTTTACGAAGATTCCGGCGACCACATCTGGATTGGTTCGGAAAACGGAGGTCTGAACGTTTATTCCTGTAAAACGGGCGAAGTCCTCACTTACACAACGGATTCCGGTTTGGGGAAAAGTATTGCGAGCAACGCCATCTCTACTGTTTGCGAAAGGGAAAAAGGTGAAATTTTTATTGGAACACTGAATGGCGGCCTCAACAAATTCGATTGGAAAACGAAAAAAATCACTCCGGTTTACGATTTAAGCGGACAAACCCATTTGCCGGTAAAAACTTTGCTCGTTGATAATAAAAAACAACTGTACGTGGGAACGGACGGCTTTGGCATGAAAAAATACAATCCCGAACGGTCGCAACTTGAAACTTACGAACCGTTTTCTACTTCGTTCAATTTTTCCAAAGCCAAGGTACATAGCCTTTTGGAAGATAAAGAAGGCAATATCTGGGCGGGGATTTTTCAAAAAGGCGTGTTGTTTATCCCCGGAAATCCCAACGGATTCAAATATTACGGATATAAATCGTTTCAGAAAAATAACATTGGTTCCAATTGTGTATTAGCCATTTACAAAGACAGCAACGACATTGTCTGGGTGGGTACCGACAACGACGGATTGTATGCCCTCAACGAAGGCAACGGTCAAGTCCGCCATTTTGAAAAAACCAACAGTCCGGCTTCCGTGCCGTCAACCATCACTTGCCTTTTGGAGGACAGTAAAGGCAAGTTGTGGATGGGTTCCTATCTCAATGGTATCGCTCAATTTGACAAACAAAGCGGAAAATGTATTCCCATTCCCACAGCAATCAGTGAATTATTCACCAACAGCAAGGTGTATTGCATGACCGAAGATAAAAAAGGCGGTTTATGGATAGGCACTTACGGTGACGGTTTGTACCGGTTGGATTTGAATACGATGTCGGTTACTTCGCATTACTACCAATACAAGGAAGGTGATAAAGGATTGTGTAACAACTGGATTAATGCTTTATTGTACGAAAACGGTTTGTTGTGGATTGCTACTTTCAAGGGCTTGAATAGTTTGGATACGCAGACAGGCGTATTTACGACTTACAATCAAGGTTTACTGAGCAACATTATCTATTCGCTGAAAAATGACAATCAAGATAATATCTGGTTTGGAACAGACGAAGGTTTGTATCGCTTGAACAAGCAAACATCTGAAATAAAATCGTTTACGACACAAGACGGTTTGCCCGGAAATTCCATTTGCGCCATTGAAAATGACGATGAAGGAAATATCTGGTTCAGTTCGCTTTCCTGTATTTCCAAATATTCGCCGAAAGAAAACCGTTTTACCAATTACTACACTTCCGACGGCTTGAAGGGAAACGAATTCAGTCGCAGCGCCCATTTTAAAGCAGCTAACGGAGAATTGTTTTTCGGCGGAATCAATGGGATTACCGGTTTTATTCCCGGCCGGATTCATTCCAGGAAAAAAGAAATAAATGTTTATATTACAGGATTTTACCTGCTTGGTGATCCGGTATATAAAGGACAAAAATCGGGTAAGAAAGAAATTCTCGATCATTTTATCATGGATGCTTCAAGCATTTCGTTATCGTCAAAAGACAATGTGATTAGTTTTGAACTTTCTACTTTGGATTACGACAATCCCGACGAAGTGACTTACCGGTACATACTTCGCAATTTCAACGCAGACTGGGTGAATACCTCTCCCGGTGAAAATCAGGTTTCGTTTACCAATTTGGCGCCCGGAAAATACAAATTCATGTATCAAGCCGGTGACAAGGAAAACCATTCGGAAATCAAAACGATAGAGCTGACGATTCGTCCGCCGTGGTATCTGAGCATCTGGGCGAAAATAATTTATACCGCCCTCATTTTGTTGGCATTATATTTCATTTACCGGATTATATCTTATCGTATCAAAGAGCGGAACGAGATGCTGCGGCTCGAACATGCGGATCAAATCAATGAAGCGAAATTGCAGTTTTTCATTAATATTTCCCACGAAATACGGACGCCTATGACCTTGATTATGGGGCCTTTGGAAAAACTGTTGATGGACAACCATCATCCGGATCTGCAAAATTCTTTCCTGTTGATTTACCGGAATGCGCAACGTATCCTGCGGCTTGTCAACCAGTTGATGGATATTCGTAAAATCGACCGCGGACAAATACATCTGAAAGCGCGTGAAACAGATATTGTCGGTTTTATTCAGGATATTATGCAAGCATTCGAATACACGGCCGGCAAGAAAAATATTGATTTTAGTTTTATCCACGAACAGGATATGCTTAAAGTCTGGGTTGATTTGAATAATTTTGACAAAGTTTTGTTTAATGTGTTTTCCAATGCTTTTAAATTCACTTCCGAAGGCGGTCAGATACGGGTTGAACTGACTACCGGCGAAGACGATTCGGTGACCGGGCCGCTGAAAGATTATTTTGAAATCAGGGTATTCGATACGGGAATAGGTATCGACAAAGAACAAATTGAAAAGATATTCGAACGTTTTTACCAGATTAATAACGAATTGACTAATTCCAATTTCGGAACGGGTGTCGGTTTGCACCTTTCCCGTTCGTTAGTCGAGTTGCAACACGGTATCATTTATGCCGAAAATCGAACCGACCGGCAAGGCAGTTGCTTCATTATCCGGATGCCTTTGGGAAAAATGCATCTGAAACCGGAAGAAATGGAAATCATTGCTGAAGAAGCGCCACTCGCCACTTTCGTGTATTCCAAAAAAGACGATTTGTTCGACGTAGAACTGAAACCGGATGACATTACGAATGTCAAAGCGAAAACGAAATACCGTATTTTAGTGGCCGAAGATGATTTGGAAATAAACAATTATATCAAAAGCGAATTGGCGCCAATCTATAAAATCATTCAAACCGGAAATGGGAAAGAGGCTTTGAATCTCACGCTGAAAGAAAAACCCGATTTGATAATCAGTGACATTATGATGCCGGAAATGGACGGTATTACACTTTGCCGGAAAATCAAATCCAATGTGAATGTGGATTATATTCCCATCCTTCTGCTGACGGCTAAATCGAAAGATGAAGATTTGTCCGAAGGTTTGGATATAGGAGCGGACGCTTATATGATCAAACCGTTCAATCCGGAAATCTTGAAAAAAACGGTAGCCAACCTCCTGAACAACCGTGAACGCCTGAAAGGAAAATTCCTGTCCCAATCGGAAGGAAAAATAGAAAAAATCGACCTGAAATCGGCCGATGAAGCCTTGATGGAAAGAGTGCTGAAAATGATTAACGAAAACATTGCCAATCCCGACCTGAGTGTCGAAATGTTGAGCGCAGGCGTCGGTCTGAGCCGGGTGCATCTCCATCGCAAACTAAAGGAACTGACCGGCCAATCGACACGCGATTTTGTCCGTAACATTCGTTTGAAACAAGCCGGAGAGTTATTGCGTTCCAAGAAATTAACGATTTCGGAAGTCGCTTATGCCGTGGGATTTTCTTCGCTTTCGCATTTTTCCAATAGTTTCAGGGAGTTTTATGGAGTTACGCCTAAGGAATATATGGAATAATTTGAAGCTGTAATGTAATGACGGCGTTATGAATAACGAAGAGCAACGAATCATTGGTTTATTGCAACAAGGTGACAACGAGGCATATAAATACCTGTACGATTGTTACTATTCTTTGCTGTGTAAAATTGCAAATGAATTTCTCCGGGATGCTTTTTTGGCTGAAACCATTGTGGGCGATCTGTTTTTTCATCTTTACGAGAAACGCCAAAGCCTCTTGATTACCACTTCGCTGCAAGCCTATTTGGTTCGTTCGGTAAGAAATCGTTGCATCAATTATCTTCAAACGGAACAGGAAAAAAAGGAAATCAATTTTTCCGACTTGGGCAATTCAACGGATTGGATGTTTTCGATTACCGACCCGGACGATTATCCCCTTGGCTTCCTTTTGGAAAATGAAATGGAACAGGAAATCCGGTCGGCCATCGAACGATTACCCGTCGAATGTCGGACTGTTTTTGAAAAAAGCCGCTTTGAAGGAAAAAAACAGGAAGAAATTGCCATAGAATTAAACATTTCGATCAACACGGTAAAATACCATATCAAAAACGCTCTTTTTCGCTTACACGCTGATTTGAGCAAATATTTATCGCTTTTATTCATTTAAGGTTTTGTTTTGCTACAACACGAATTAAGATGCGTTTGCCCTGAAAAAATGGATTATCTATTTTGTATAATCTAAAATAAATAGGTTAAATATTAAATTGAGGTGCTGAACCCGGAAGACCGTAAGGTCTTCTACTTGGGTAACCCCGCGGCAAGCGAAGCGCAGCCCGGGGTAGAGCAACCCCTCATCATCCCATCAA
>BNTV01000062.1 GCA_025996865.1 Bacteroidia bacterium | reverse complement strand
TTGTCGCCAAGCACCGTAACGGATCGACCGGAGATGTTTTACTCGAATTTAAGAAAGAATTTGCCCGTTTCCAAAATCTGAACGAAGGCCGGTTGATTGAAGAATACCAGTCGCGGGTGAACAGTCAGGCGGATGTAATGCCTCCCGAAAGAGTCAGTTCGGGAAGAATGATGCCCCAAA
This sequence comes from Bacteroidia bacterium, assembly GCA_025996865.1. Classification (GTDB taxonomy): domain Bacteria; phylum Bacteroidota; class Bacteroidia; order Bacteroidales; family Azobacteroidaceae; genus Azobacteroides. The sequence continues at coordinate 27,780 of BNTV01000062.1, read as the reverse complement.
GCGAGTTTAATGACGTGCCGTTTTAAACCGATACGTAATTTTTCGAATGAAAATTCGCGCTAAATCATCTATTTTTATTACTTTTGTCGATTATTTTTGAACTCAGAAGAAATTTTTTTGACAGATGAACATATCATACAAGTGGTTGAAAGATTACCTCGACTTCCAATTAAGCCCCGAAGAGTTGGCTGCCATCCTGACTTCCATCGGATTGGAAACCGGTAGCGTAGAGGAAGTTGAATCTATTAAAGGCGGACTGAAAGGTTTAGTTATCGGCAAAGTTCTGACATGCAGCGACCATCCCGATTCCGATCATTTACACGTTACAACCGTGGATATCGGCGATGCTCAACCGTATCAGATTGTTTGCGGCGCACCGAATGTCGCAGCCGGACAAAAAGTGGTGGTTGCAACCATCGGAACAAAACTTTATTCCGGCGATGAATCTTTCACTATTAAAAAATCTAAAATCAGAGGCGTAGAATCCAACGGAATGATTTGCGCCGAAGATGAAATCGGCATCGGAACTGGTCACGCAGGAATTATCGTCCTTCCCGACGACGTCCAAGTGGGAACTACAGCCGCCGAATACTACAAAATAGAAAGCGATTATATTTTAGAAGTCGATATTACGCCCAATCGCATTGACGCCGCTTCGCATTATGGCGTGGCGCGTGACCTTGCAGCGTATTTAGAGATACACCTAAAAAAACCATCCGTTGATGCTTTCAAAATCGACGACAATTCTCCTTCTGTTACCGTAACAGTTGAAAACACAGAGGCTTGTCCGCGATACTCAGGAGTCACGATTAAAAATGTTACCATCAAGGAAAGTCCCGATTGGTTGAAAAAACGGTTGGAAGCTGTTGGAATCCGCGCGATTAACAATGTTGTGGACGCAACCAATTATATTTTGCAAGAAACCGGTCAACCATTGCACGCCTTTGACTTACAGGAAATTATTGACAACAAAGTCATTGTAAAAACGCTTCCCGAAGGAACGCCTTTTATTACTCTCGACGGCGTAGAACGGAAACTTTCCGGCAAAGACCTGATGATTTGCAACCTCAAAGAAGGAATGTGTATCGGTGGCGTATTCGGCGGTTTGGGTTCCGGAGTAAAAGACTCAACGACGGATATTTTCCTCGAATCGGCTTATTTCAATCCGACTTGGATACGCAAAACGGCTCGCCGTCACGGATTGCATACCGATGCTTCTTTCCATTTTGAACGGGGCGTTGACCCAAACGATACGATTTACGTCCTGAAACGTGCCGCTTTATTGATTCAGGAAATAGCCGGCGGAACAATTACCGGAGAAATTCAAGATATTTATCCGAATCCGGTTCACAATGCAACAGTTGAACTTTCTATCCAAAAAACCTGGAATCTGATTGGTAAAGAAATTCCTGTCGAAATCATCGAAGCGATACTTAAAAATCTTGAAATCAACATTATAGATAAAAAAGAGGCTATTTGGACATTGGATATTCCGACTTATCGCGTGGACGTAACCCGCGACGTTGATGTCATTGAAGAAATCTTGCGCATCTACGGCTACAACCATGTCGAAACCGGCGAAGCGCTGAAATCCAATCTTTCCTACGAAACCCAGACCGATGTTTCGTACAAACTTCAAAATTTAATCTCTGAACAATTAACGGGTTATGGATTCAATGAAATCCTGAACAACTCCCTTACCTCGAGTGCCTATTACGAACCATTGGCCACTTTCCCTAAAACCCAATGTGTTTTATTGGCCAATCCGCAAAGTGCGGAAATAGACGTCATGCGGCAAACGCTGCTTTTCGGCGGATTGGAAAGCATTAATTTTAATCGCAATCACAAAAATCCGGATTTGCATTTGTATGAATTTGGAAATGTTTATTCATATCAGGCTGAAAAAGGACAGGAAAATAATCAATTTTCCGCAATAAAGGAAGAATTTCATTTATCGCTTTGGCTGACAGGTAACAACATAAATAACAGTTGGATACGGCCATCCGAAAAAACTTCGGTTTACGAATTGAAAGCGTTGGTAGAAAATATTTTACTAAGGTTGGGAATTTCAAATAAGAAAACAGTCTATAAACCGGTTGAAAATGAAATTTTTTCCGCTGCCTTGTCAATTGAAACGATTTCGGGTAAAAAATTAGGCGTTTTGGGTATCATTCAAAAAGCGCTTTGCAAAAAATTGGATATCAATGCCGAAGTTTACTTTGCGGAATTAAGCTGGGATGCTTTGATGAAAGAAAACAAAACCGTTTCCGTAAAATACAGTGAAATAACGAAATTCCCTGCGGTTAGAAGAGATTTGGCTTTGCTGCTCAATAAAAACATTTCTTTTGCGGAAATCGAAAAAACAGCTTATCAAACGGACAAAAAAATATTGAAAGAAGTCAGCCTGTTCGATGTTTACGAAGGAAAAAACTTGCCGGAAGGAAAAAAATCATACGCAGTCAGCTTCACTTTGCAAGACGAAGAAAAAACATTGAACGACAAACAAATAGAGTCGATTATGTCGAGAATACAAAAGAATTTGGAAGAAAAATTAAACGCAATATTAAGGTAAAAGGTGAAAGGTAAAAGGCGAACGATATAAAACATTTTTTTCGCCTTTCACCCTTTACCTTTTGCCCTTTACTTTTTTTATTATGGGAAGAGCATTTGAATACAGAAAAGCAACAAAAATGAAGAGATGGGGCAATATGGCCCGGGTTTTTACCAAATTGGGTAAACAAATTACTATCGCAGTAAAAGAAAGCGGTTCTGAACCCGACACTAACGCTCGTTTGCGTGTTTTGATGCAGCAAGCGAAAAAAGAAAACATGCCGAAAGAAAACGTCGAAAGGGCGATAAAACGGGCAACTTCAAAAGATGCTGCCGATTATAAGGAAATTATCTACGAAGGATACGGTCCTTTCGGTATTGCCGTCCTCGTCGAAACCGCTACGGACAATAACATGCGAACGGTTGCCAATGTACGCAGTTATTTCAATAAATATGGCGGCTCGCTGGGCACGAGCGGCAGCCTGCAATTCCTTTTCGACCACAAATGTGTATTCAAAATCTCGCCGAAAGACAGCGTCAATTTGGAAGAACTGGAACTCGAACTCATTGATTTCGGCGTAGAAGAAATCGAATTTGACGAAGAAGAAAACGTTATTTTCATCTATGGCGAATTTCAATCCTATTCCGCTATCCAGAAGTATATGGAAGAAAACGGTTTTGAAATCCACAGCGCTGAATTTGAATGGATACCCAATGATTACAAGGAAATTACCGAAGAACAAAAGGCTTCAATAGAAAAATTATTGGAGAAATTTGAGGAAGACGAAGATGTGCAGAATGTTTTTCACAATATGAAAGAATAAATATATTGCTTCAATAGTAGCCGGTGAGAACAGCAAATTTCTTTTTTATATGGCTCTTAGGCTTGTTTTCAACAGGCTGTACCCGAACAAATCAGCAGGTTTCCGTCCGGTGGGATGCTCCCCTTGTTTTGCCGACAGCCGACGGAACAGGCGCCAACATGGGTTTGGCAGGTGCTTATTCCGGCTTAATAGACAATAAATTGTTTATTCTGGGAGGCAGTAATTTTCCCGAATTACCGCCCTGGGAAGGCGGTAAAAAATGCTGGTGGACTGATTTATATGGCTACGATATCATACAAAAGCAATGGAAAATCAAAAAAAATTTCCTCGAAACCGGACGCGCTTATGGCCTATCCGTTCAATTAGACGAAGGTTTTCTCTGTATAGGCGGATGCGATGAAAAACAATGCTTTAATACAGTATTCCTTGTGAAGTCGAAACGTGATTCAATTATTTGCGACACAACTGCTTATCCACCTCTTCCCATAACCTTGGCAAACATGTCGGGAACTTTACTGAACAATAAAATCTACGTAGCCGGCGGACAGGAAACCGTAATAAACGGAAAATCAAGCAAACATTTTTTAATGCTCAATCTTTCAGCCCCCAAAAAGGAATGGATAGAATTGCCTTGTTGGCAGGGACCTCCTTTGGCATACAGCGTTTTTGTTGCACAATCCGGAAAATTGTTCCTGTTCGGCGGACGAAGTTTCGGACCGGATGAAGAAACCGTCATGCACAAGGAAGGCTATTGTTTTGATCCCGAAACCAATGAATGGAAAACATTATCCGGACAATTTCCCGCAATGGCTGGAACAGCCATGCCTTTTGGCGAAAATAAAATCCTGCTTTTCGGCGGCGTCCCGGAAATACTGCCGACAACCCTCTCCCACCCCGGTTTTTCCTCCGATGTTTTATTGTTCGACACTCAGAAAGAAACCTTGGAAAAAATAAGTACAAGCGATATTTCCATACCCGTAACTACTCACCTGATATATAAAGATAATTACTTTTTCATCACAAGCGGTGAGATAAAACCAGGAATCAGAACACCTTATATCCTCCATGGCCTTGTTAAATAAGGCTATTGGAAATTTAATATCTGTTAAATATTTAAGGATGAACTGTTAAATATTTAAATAAATGTTGCCAATACAAAAATAACGCCTATATTTGTCAGACAAATAATACAAATAAGATTAATCATATAATATATGGAAACACTTAAAATTCAGAATCATGGGGTCACTTTGGTGGATCAGGTAGAAGATAAACTTCTTATGTACATAAAAGACAATAATTTACATATAGGGGATGCCATACCGAATGAACTGGAACTTACCCATGCACTGGGTGTTGCACGCAGTGTACTGCGGGAAGCCTTAAGCCGCATGAAAATGATGGGAGTGATCGAAAGCCGTACACGCAGGGGAATGATCCTATCCGAGCCATCTCTTTTAGACGGCATGAAACGGGTAATGAATCCAAGTATTCTAAGCGAATCGTCGTTGTTGGACATGTTGGGATTCCGTATTACCCTTGAAATAGGAATGTGCAGCGATCTGTTCAATAACATCACCGAAAAAGACATTGAAGAACTCGAAAACATTGTGAAAGTAAGTATAGCCTTTGAAAACAATGAATACACGCCGGTCAGCGAATATTCCTTTCATGCAAAACTTTACGAAATAACCGGCAATAAAACCATTATCCAGTTTCAGGAAATCATCAGACCCATCATGACTTTTGTAAAAGACAAGTTTAAAAATTGCCTTGAGCCGATAAACATCGAAATGAGCAAACAGCACAAGATCATTACCCATGCCGATTTGCTTCATTACCTTCAAAAAAAGGATAAAAACGGTTTCCAACAAGCCATAGAACAACATTTTGAAGTTTACCGGATATTTATGAAAAACAGGGAAATAACAAATATAAATTAATAAAAAATGGAAAAACTAAAAGGAATGATCGCAGCTACATTTACGCCTATGAATGCAGCCGGCGAAATCAATCTGCAAGCCATTGAAAATTACGCCGAATGGATCGCATCGACAGCCATCAAGGGCGTATTCGTTTGCGGAACTACCGGGGAATTTTCTTCGTTAACAACGGAAGAGCGTAAACTTATCCTTGAAAAATGGATAACGTGTGCGCAAAATCGGTTTTTAGTAATGGCGCATGTAGGCTCAAACTGTCTGAAAGAATCTGTTGAACTTGCCCGTCATGCGGAAAAATCAGGAGCTGACGCTATCGCTTCCATAGCTCCTTCTTTTTTCAAACCGGCAACGGTAACCGATTTGGTCAATTTTTTCACGCCTGTGGCAAAAGCGGCTCCCAGTCTGAATTTTTATTATTACAACATGCCTTCCATGACCGGCGTCAACTTGCCGGTCGATACATTTCTGACGGAAGGCAAAACCCAAATGCCAAATCTGGCTGGCGTTAAATTCACACACAACAACTTAATGGAAATGGAAGCTTGCATCGAACTCAACAACCGCCAATTTGAAGTGTTCCATGGATACGACGAAATTCTTCTGTCCGGCATTGCCATGGGAGCGAGCGCAGGAGTCGGAAGTACCTACAATTATTTGCCGGAAATATACGATGGCATATTTAAAGCAATGGCAAACAATGATCTGGATACTGCCAGAAAGTTACAGCAGGTTTCCATCAAGACTGTCGAAGTGATTATCAAACACGGTGGAGGCGTAAGAGGAGGCAAAGCGATTATGAATTTGATCGGACTGAACCTGGGCGAATGTCGCTCCCCGATTTCCACTCTGCCGGACAGAGAATACGCAGAACTTAAAGCCGAACTGGATGCAATCGGATTCAAAAATCCGCTAAAACAAACCACATAGCATTTATCTTGTATGAAAAATAGCATCCTGAAAACTGTAGGTGGAATCGTTGTTTTCCTGCTTGTATCCTGCACTTCTTATTCGGATACAGTTTTCCTGGAAATCTATAAACCGACGATTCCCGTATTGCTTCATAAAGAGATCAATCCGGTTATCCGGTTAGATTTGACAAGAAAGGACAAGCAATCTTACACCATCGAAAACATCTCACTTCATTTTGCCGGTACAACAAACATCAACGACATTGTATCGGTAAGCGTATATGGCTCCAATGAGAAGGGAATGTTAGATACCGGAGCTTTGAAAGCTGTTTCACCCCAAACGGGAAACAAAATAAACTTCAAGAACCAGATGGCAGCCGACAGGGATACCGTTTCCTTATGGATTGCCGTTACCCTGAAAGATTCGGTCGATCTGACACACAAAATAGCCGTTAATTGTGAGGAAATAAAAACTTCGCAAGGCAAAGTCCGCATCGAAAAAACACCCGCAAATCCGCTAAGAATTGGTGTCGCTGTTCGGCAAAAAATGCAGGACGATATACATACGTCGCGAATTCCGGGCTTGGAAAAAACCAAAGACGGAACGTTAATCGCCATTTATGACGCCCGTTACGAAAGTGCAAGAGATTTGCAAGGCGACATTGATATTTGCCTGAACCGGAGTACGGATAAAGGACTTACCTGGCAGCCGGTACAAAAAGCGCTGGATATGGGGGAATGGGGAAATCTGCCCCAGAAATTTAATGGAGTGAGCGACGCCTGTATTTTGGTGGATAATGTTACTGGGGAAATTTTCATCGCCGGCCTCTGGATGCACGGCGTGCTTGACGAAAAGGGAAAATGGATTGAAAACCTGACCGTTGATAGCGCTAACTGGGAACATCAATGGAGGAGGAAAGGCTCCCAACCCGGCTGGGGAATTAAACAAACCTCCCAGTTCCTGATAACAAAAAGCAACGACAACGGACTGACCTGGAGCGAACCGGAAAACATCACATCCATGATAAAAAAACCGGAATGGTGGCTTCTGGCTCCTGCTCCCGGACACGGCATAACGACCAAAGACGGCACATTAATCTTTCCTACGGAAGGCCGGGATGCCAAAGGCGAAACTTTTTCAAACATCACCTGGAGTAAAGACCACGGTAAAACCTGGACGACCAGCAATCCGGCCTTTAAAGACGTTACGGAATGTAATGTCGTTGAACTGAGCAACGGTTCCCTGATGCTGAACATGCGGGACAACCGGAACCGGGGAAATACGGAAGTGAACGGACGACGGATATGCACAACCACCGACCTCGGAACGACCTGGACAGAACATCCGACTTCCCGTAAAGCGCTGATTGAACCGACTTGTATGGCAAGTATCCAAAAGCACGAATACGTGGACGCACAGGGAAATAAATCCCATATCCTGTTATTTGCCAATCCGAGTTCACATTCCATCCGCGACAGCCTCACCCTGAAAGTCAGTTTTGACGACGGACAGACCTGGCCGCAAAAACACTGGATACTTTTTGACCGTTTCCGCAGCGCGGGCTATTCTTCAATTGCATCCGTTGATAACAACACAATCGGAATTCTTTACGAAAGCAGCCTGGCTGACCTGGTTTATCTGCAATTCAAACTGGAAGAAATAGTAAAGGAATAATATCATGAATGTATCCAACAACACAAGAAAAGCATACCCCTGGATCGTCGTCGGGCTGCTTTGGATGGTCGCTTTGCTCAATTACCTGGACCGGCAAATGCTTTCAACCATGCAACCGTACATGAAAATCAGCATCGAAGAATTAGATTCCGCTGTTAATTTCGGACGGTTAATGGCAATTTTTCTATGGATTTACGCCCTGTTAAGTCCGGTTTCGGGAATAATAGCCGACCGGATGAACCGTAAATGGTTGATTGTCGGAAGTCTTTTCGTTTGGTCGGGTGTTACCATGACCATGGGTTACGCCTCTTCCTTCAATCAGTTATACGTTTTACGGGCAATCATGGGCGTCAGTGAAGCCGCATACATTCCGGCAGCCTTATCGCTTATCGCCGACTATCACGAGTCCAAAACACGCTCGCTGGCAGTAGCGCTCCACACCACAGGTTTTTACCTGGGACAGGCGCTCGGCGGATTCGGCGCAACCGTATCGGCAACGATGTCGTGGCAATTTACCTTTCATTCCTTTGGACTTGCCGGTATGCTGTACAGCATTGTCCTGATCCTGTTTTTGCGGGAAAAGAAAGTTTACGGCACAGATTCCGCACAAAAATCCACGCTGAAAGTAGAATTTTCGCAAGCCATCAAAGGCGCAGGCATGTTGCTGGGAAACATCGCGTTCTGGGTAATTCTGTTCTACTTTTCAGCTCCGAGCGTACCGGGTTGGGCAACAAAAAGCTGGTTGCCGACTTTGTTTTCCAATACGCTAAACATGCCGATGGAAAATGCCGGTCCTCTGGCAACCATTGTTTTGGCGGCGGCTTCGTTTATCGGCGTCCTGACTGGCGGTACCCTGTCGGACAAATGGGTTCAGTCCAATCTGCGGGGACGCATTTACACCGGCGCCATCGGCTTGTTGCTAACGATTCCGGCACTGTTTCTGCTGGGATTCGGTGCAACTGTCGCACCTGTACTCGCAGGCGCCGTCTGCTTCGGTCTGGGATTCGGAATGTTCGACGCAAACAACATGCCTATCCTCTGTCAATTTGTCTCGCCGCGTTACCGTGCCACCGGTTACGGATTTATGAACATGGTAGGCGTATCGGCAGGAGCTTTTGTCACAAAAGTGTTGGGACAATCGGTCGATGCCGGACATTTGGGGCGTGATTTTGCCTTGCTCAGCCTCGTGGTTGTCGTGGCGGTTATCCTGCAACTTACTGTACTAAAACCTAAAACGGCAAATATGACGGCATAATACAAAAACAATACAATTAAATTTTTAAATTCTAAATTATCATGCAAATCAAACAACTTCATGGAAATCAATCATTCTTTTTCCGCAAGATGATTTTTACGATATTGCTTGCAACCATTCTGCCTTGGGGCGCTTTCGCCCAGCAGAAGCGCTCGGTAAGCGGTATCGTCAGTGATGAAACCGGCGAACCGATGGTAGGTGTTTCCGTCTATGTAAAGGAAATCAAGGGACTCGGTTCCGCTTCGGATATAAATGGACGGTATGAACTCTCCGTACCGGAAAATAACAAGCTAACACTGGTTTTTTCAATGGTCGGCTATACTACTAAAGAATTACCCGCTGGAAACCGTACCGTCATAGACCTGTCTATGGATCCGGACAGCAAAACGATAGACGAAGTCGTAGTAATCGGCTATGGAAAAGCAAGTCGTGCAACGGTAACAAGCGCTATATCCAGGATCGGAGAAGAAGAGTTTAAACATGCTCCGACCATTAATCCCTTGTCGCAATTGCAGGGAAAGGTAGCGGGACTTACCCTTCAGATCGGGGACGGACAACCGGGCGCAAGTCCGCAGGTTTTTATCCGCGGAGGCGCTTCCACCTCTCCGGAAGGTGATTCGCCACTGATTATCATTGACGGAGTAGTCGGCGCCATGCGTAATATCAGTCAGCTGAATCCCGACGACATCGCATCAATTCAAGTACTTAAAGATGCAGCTTCAACGGCTATCTATGGAGCTAAGGCGGCTTATGGCATCATCATCGTTGAAACAAAAACGGGAAAATTCAAGTCGAAACCGACCGTCAACGTAAAATATGTAGCCGGAATAGAGGAATTGAACAAAAGATATAATTTCACTTCCGCCCGGGATTACATCTATGTCAGCCGTTTGAATACAATGAAGTTCAATACCGGCAATCCGAACCAGTTCCTCTCCAACGGCACGTATGGAATGTCCACCGGTAATCCACGCAATTCCAGAAACACGCTCGAATTTGTGGATACTTATATCCAAAATTACGGAGCCGCTTATGTAAACGACCTGATAGAAAATCAGGGATGGGAAACAATGATAGACCCCGTTACGGGAAAAAGATTGCTGTTCCAGGAAACCAATTTCCAGGATGTTACGTTCCAACAGGCATTCAAACAGGACATCAGCGCCAATATCAGCGGAGGATCCGATAATTCAAGCTATTATGCCGGCCTCGGATATGTCGATCAGGAAGGAGTTGTAGCCGGCACTTATTCCAATAACTTGAGTTTCATACTGAACGACACTTACAAACTGCATGAAAAAGTGAGCGTTGATTTAAGCGTAAATTACCAATACAGGAAATACAACAGTGTCGGTAATTATCAGAATGTATTGAACCGCTCGGTCACAATGCCTTTTTCCTACCGGCTTACTTACGAAGACGGATTGCCGGCTCCGGGTGAAGCTGCTTCATCGTTCAGGAACAGAAACCACGAGATTTATTACCGCGACCAATACAATGACAACCGCATTTACCGGACAACCATACAGGGAGGCCTGACTTGGAAAATCCTGCCGGAACTGTCGTTTGCTCCCCGCGTTTCCTACTTTAATACCGAAGGCTTATACAACACTTTTGAAGCCTACAATGAAGTCAACAAAAATCGGAATGCAACGGCGCGACACGATAAATACCGCGATTTCCAAACAGACATCCTCTTGAATTACGACAAGAATATTACCGGTAAAAATCACATAAACGCCGTACTCGGAACAAGTTATATCAATACCTATCAATATGTACTGTCCGGATCGGGATACGGTGCACCTACGGATAATGTGAAAACCCTGAATGCCACAGCAGTAGAAACACAAAAAATATCTTCCACCGAAGCTTACGATGCTGTCCTCAGCTTCTTCGGGCGTGTGAATTATGATTACAACAAAAAATACCTGTTTTCCGCCTCGCTTCGCGCCGACGGCTCTTCCAAATTCGGAACCATGCACCGCTGGGGATATTTTCCGGGCCTTTCGGCAGGTTGGAATGTCCATCACGAAAACTTCTGGAAAGGTTTTGAACCGTATGTTTCCACACTCAAGCTGAGAACAAGCTGGGGACAAACCGGAAACAACGAACTGTCGCTCTACGACACGCAAGGACAATACAGCCCTGCTTATGTTTACACGGGACAGGTCGGTATCCAGAACACTACTTTGGCAAATGAAAACCTGAAATGGGAAACAACTACTTCTTTCGACATAGGTACGGATATAGGCTTGTTCAGCAACCGGTTGATTTTACTTGTGGATTACTACAACAAACTTACAACCGACCGGTTATTTGACTTGCCTATGGACAAAACAACCGGATTCAGCTCGGTAAGAAGTAATTACGGATCGCTTCGAAGCAGTGGGATTGAATTTGAAGTCAATGCCAAAATACTGAAACTGAAAAATTTCAGTTGGGATGCAAGCCTGACTTTTTCTTACAATAAATCCATAGTGGAAAAATTACCGTTCAACGGAGAAGACAAAAATCGTATCGGAGGCAATACGGTTTACGATCCTGCAACCGATTCCTACATCAAGGTCGGTGGTTTTGCCGAAGGCGAGCGCTACGGCGGACGCTGGGCATACCATTTGACAGGCGTTTATGCTACCGACACCGATGCAGCAAACGCTCCCTACGACGAACTCGCCAACGGACGGGTGAAGGAAGGCGGCGACGCCATCTGGGAAGACCGCAACAACGACGGTCGCATCAACCACTATGACATGGTATTTATGGGTTATATCCGTCCCGACAGAATGGGCGGCATGATCAATACGTTCAATTACAAGGGATTTTCTGTCCGGTTTGTGATGGACTTCGCTTTGGGACACGTGATTGACAATGCTTTCCGGGGACGTTCCATCGCTAGCGCACGCAACAACAACATGACTTTGACCGATGTATTGAGTGATCAAATCTGGAAAGAACAGGGCGATATTGCTACAATTCCGAAATATTCCGTTCGCAGCGACGCCGATTACAGCATCCGTAACCATTTAAGAGTGGCAGACGGTCTTGGCGGAACAAACGGGTATTATACGCACAACTCATTATATTACAAAAAAGGTGATTTTCTCGCTTTCAGGGAAGTGTCCTTCGCTTACGCTTTGCCGGCAAAACTTGTACAGAAAATCCATTTAAAAGACTGCGAAATATTCGGAGGTGTTTACAATATCGGATACATTACGGAATACGACGGTTTGATGCCGGAAATATACACGGGAAACGACAATGGCACCTATCCCCGCCCCCGTCAGTTTAATGTGGGACTTAAAATAAATTTCTAACAAAACAAATAAGACAGTCATGAAAAAGACAGCCATCATATTAGTACTTACTTTCCTTTTCATGGGATGCGACGACTTGCTGAACGTAAAAGTTGTATCCGATATTACCAACAGTAGCTACTGGAAAGGAGAAGGTGACGTAACCGGTTACATGAACGGTATTTACAGTAATTTCCGCGAGCTGATGAACAGTACCTACGGGCATCGCGAAGACCGTAGCGACGCTTTCGTTGCCGGTTTGGAAGGATCGGTATCGAACGCATGGGCGCAGAATTTAACTTCTTCAAACGCACCGAGTTGGGGAAGTTATTATACCCTGAATCACCATTGCAATTTAGTCATCAAATATGGACCGAAAACGGAACCCAATACGGCAAATATCAAAAGAGCGATCGCTTCGGCATACGTGATACGGGCGTACAACTACTTCATGCTGATACGTGCATGGGGCGATGTTCCGCTCGTACTGGAACCTACTGAATCGGACAATGCTCCCCTGCCTGCCCGGAAACCCGCAAACGAAGTAATGACACAAATATTGAGCGATATCGAAAATGCTCTTAGTCTGTTTCCCGAAAACGGTTATGTGGATAAGAACATGATTTCCAAACCAGTAGCATACGCCCTGCAAGCAGATGCTTTGTTATGGAAATACAAGGTTTTGAAAGGAACGGAACAAGATTTGACGAATGCAATACAAGCTGCAGACCAGGTAATGGCTTCGGGTGTTGAATTGTTACCGGTTTTTACCGACGTGTTTTCCACCGATAAAAAGAAAAACAAGGAAATCATTTTCGCTTTGTTTTTCAAGCGCGATGAAAAATCCGACCATTACGGAAGCCGCCTGAAACCACGCGAACTTTTTGTCGGCAACGCCAAAAATAAAAATGACCTGGCTTACGCGAAAGAAACAAGGGCGCGGAGCGTTTACGCTCCGAGCGACGCTATCAAGAACATTTACATTTCTACAAACGACGTCCGGAAAAACGCTTCGATTATCACCGCCATAGACCAGAGTAACAATGTAATAGGCGATTTCGACAACAAGTTCAGGGGGAAAACTTATGAAGACCCGGCAGACCGGTTTTACGAAGATGATTTAATTATTTACCGTGCAGCAGAAATGCCCTTGTTCAAGGCAGAAGCGCTGGCAGCCCTGGAGCGCACACCGGAAGCCGTAGCCGAATTAGAGAAAGTCAGAAACAGAGCGGGTACCGGAGCCTATACAGGTCCAACCGACAAGCAAACCGTCGAGCGGGAAATTCTGGACGAACGTTTCCGCGAGTTCTGGCTCGAACAGCGGCGCTGGACTGATTTGTTGCGGTTTCATTTCGGAGGTACCATCAATGTGTATAATATGGTTCCCAATTTGAATGGCAAAACGATTCCGCTGTTCTTCCCCATTCCGCAAACCGAGATTGATTTGAATCCGAATCTGGAACAGACATCCGGATATTAACCGCTTAATAACAAAGATCAATTAAAAAACAAATTATATACACATGAAACGGAATAAAATAGTTATAAGCATAATTACTGCGGTTTTTATCTTGTGTCTGTCTGTGCGGTGCGGAGGCAACGATGCGCCATCGCCATCCGAAGGACCTGATGTACCGCCTCCAACAAATGCTTCATACACGTTCATTTACAAAAAAACCGATAATGGATACGCTTGTTTCCGCATTCCGGCTATCGTAAAAACCCAATCGGGAACATTGCTCGCCTTTGCCGAAGCGCGAAAATCCGGCTGCGGTGACGAGGGTGAAATCGATTTGGTCGTAAAACGTTCGTCCGACAACGGAAAAACCTGGGGCGCCCTGCAGGTAATCTGGCACGATGCCGGCAATACCTGCGGCAATCCTGCGCCTGTCGTTGACAAAAACGGAAAAATCCATTTGCTCATGACCTGGAATCTGGGAACGGACGCTATTGGCACCATCAATGCCGGAACCAGCAAGGATACACGCAGAGTGTATTATACGGCATCGTCCGACGATGGAGCTACCTGGGTATCTCCACGTGAAATAACGTCCGATGTAAAAAAACAGGAATGGGGCTGGTACGCCACCGGCCCTTGCCACGGTATCCAGCTTGCCAAAGGCGCTCACGCCGGTCGTCTGGTCGTACCGTGCGACAATATCGAACTGAAAAGCCAGGGCGGCCGCGGACAAGCCCACCTGATCTATTCGGATGACGACGGCGCAGCCTGGAAACTGGGTGGAGTTACTCCCGACAGTAAATTAAACCCTAACGAAAGTACGGTAGCGGAATTGTCAAACGGGGATCTGCTACTAAACTGCCGTTGCAGTAACAACAACAACCTGCGGATAGTTTCCAAAAGCGCCGATGGCGGACTATCCCTGTCAACCCCGGTAAGCGCAACGGGATTTATTGACCCTGTTTGCCAGGGCAGTATCCTGTCGGCAGAGATAAAAGGCGTACATACCCTGTTTTTTTCCAATCCGGCAAGTACTTCCCGCGAAAACATGACCGTCAAAATGAGTGCTGACAATGGAAATACCTGGACTAAAAAACAGGTAGTTCATGTCGGACCGTCCGGTTATTCCGATATTGTGATGCTTTCCGACTCTCAGGTAGGCATTTTCTTTGAAGCCGGAACAAGCGATTACCGGGATGGATTGGCATTTAAGGCGATAAATATTGCCGATTTTTATTAATTACAAAATATTATTTTCACATGAAAAATTATTTATATATACCGATTATTGCAAGTTTTTTTCTTCTGTTTTCCTGTACGGAAGAAGAAAACAACGAGTTGAAAGCAGAGTTCAAGATTTCAACCGGAAACGTACTTTCCGGTCAAAGCATTGATTTCTTAGACCTTACGGAAGGGCAACCTTCTTCCTGGCAATGGACTTTTGCCGGCGGGACTCCCGAAACATCCGATTTGTCCTGTCCTACGGTCATCTATAACCAGCCCGGTACCTATTCGGTAACATTAGTGGTGACCAATTCCGGCGGTTCTTCGCAGATTGTAAAAGAAAACCTGATAACGGTTGAATATAATACCATTACAGTTGATTTTGAGGCAGATAAAGTGAATGCACTCGAAACCGATCTTATCCGGTTTACCGATAAAACCGTCGGCTTGCCGACTTCCTGGCAATGGACATTCATGCCTCAAACCGGTTCACCGGTAACGTCTTCGGAACAAAACCCGAAATTGTCGCTCGAAGAAGGCATTTATACGGTCACGCTGGTTGCTTCCAATCCCAAATATTCGGGAACATTGACAAAAACAGATTACCTGACAGTCATCGACCCGACCAAAGTAGAAGCCAATTTTTCCTGCGATGTTTCGGCTACCTATTCCGGCGGAAGCATTCATTTCATCGACCAGTCCATAGGTGCTGCCGAATCGTGGGAATGGACGTTTGAAGGCGGTTCGCCCGGCGTATCTGCCCAGCAAAATCCAACTGTTACTTATTCGACGCCGGGACGTTACAAAGTAAAGCTTCGCGCCTATAATTCAGCAAACAGTTCGGTCAAGGAAACGGACAAATATGTGTTGGTTGTTCCGAGCGACGGACTCACGGCATTCTTCCCCTTCAACGGCACCTTGAACGATGTCGGTCCCTTTAAGGGCGTTTCTTCGCTCAACGTTCCGACAGCTGTTGTTACACATAACGGAACCGACCGTAAAAACGTTTCGGGAAATGTAGCCGTATTCGACGGATCGGGAGGTCTGGTTTTGGATAACGGCAAATCATTCGACTTCGGGACAGGCGATTACAGCGTATCTTGCTGGATAAGAACAAGCCAGAAAAAACAGCAAATGATATGGATGGAAGGCGGTTTCGGAAGCGGTGACTTGCAAACCTGGCTCCGGCTGTACAGCAACGCTTCGCGCAATATCACGCTGAACATTGAAAAAGGCGGCACGATCCATGTTGCGCCTCCCAATGGCGATTTAGCTGCCGATGCCGGCTGGCACCATGTAGTTTGTACCCGCAATGCTTCCGGCACAAAGATTTATCTTGACGGGATGCAAATCGGTTCAGCCAATACCGCAAGCGGACCCGGTGATACGGTAAATCCCAATTGTCCGTATTTCAAAATAGGCGTGCAGCAAACAGCTACGTCCTGGTCTAATGCATTCGACGGGATGCTGGACGACATCACCGTTTATAAAAAAGAATTGACATTGGAAGAAGTGCAAGCGTTGTTTAACTTGTAAAAAGCTTTTCGCTTTTTTCAAATATCCAATAGTTGTCCGTCGATCTTTTCCCGGCGTTTCGCTTCACTTTTTTTGTACCGTTCACGGGCGCTGTCAATAGATTTATCATCAAATTTGACGGCGCCTACTTTTTGTGAAACAGAAATAATGGCATTTGCTCTTCTCAACAGGTATTTGGAAGGCTTTGCCGGATTGCGCTCCAAAGGATTGGGAAATGCCGCCACAATAAGCGCCGCTTGCTGTTGCGACAGGTTTTTGGCGCTTTTCTTAAAGTAATGTTGAGCGGCGGCTTCCGCGCCATAAATACCCTTTCCCATTTCGATTTCGTTGAGATAAACTTCCATGATTCGCTCTTTGCTCCAAAAAGTTTCTACCAAAAACGTGAAATAAACTTCCAATCCTTTGCGAAGCCAGGATTTTCCCTGCCACAGAAAAACATTTTTAGCTGTTTGTTGAGAAATCGTGCTTGCACCCCGAAAACGCCCTCTTTCACGTTCATCAATGGCTTTCTGGATAGCGCCAAAGTCGAAACCCTTGTGTCCCAGAAAATTATTATCTTCGGCAGCCACGGCGCAATTAATCAGATAAGGTGAAATATCTTTGAGATCTACCCATTTATGTTCGATCGACGCACCGGTCGAAATTTTACGGCTCAGCATTAACGAGGTGAAAGGCGGATTTATCCAGCGGTAAAGCAAAGGAATCAATACCGATAATATAATAAGCGCCACAATAGTGTAAAATAGCATTCGAAACAGCTTTCTTATCGGTTTTTTGTGTGTCTGTTTTTGCATGACTCGTTTTTACAATTACAGATAATTGGCCAAAGGTACAAATTTTCTCACTACATTTAAGCATTAAATGCAATATATATCCTTAAATCCGCAAATACTTTTCAAAAAAAGAAACAAAGCGCTGTAAACAAAAAGATTGCAACGTTTTTCGGATTGAAAAATTTTCACTACTTTTGGTACTACGAAACAAAAAAAAGTAATTTTTCAGATGGTAAAGATACAACAAATTTCCAAAAACATCACTCCCTTTGCAGGAGTGTTTTTTGCAAACGATGAATTTAACAATTCCGGATTAAGCAAACTTATAGATAATCAATTAGGTATCCGTAATTCTACAAAGGACTATTCCTATATTTTTGACTAAATCATTCCATCGAAATGGGTTAGAAAAGACCTGTTTTCTCATTTCAAACTAAATCTCCCCTGCTTGCTCTTAAAGTCCGTCATCTATTAAAGCATTTGGTCGTATCGCGCATTTGTCAGCCGCGGAGCAAGGTTGCAACGGTTGATTACCTGAAGTCGTATTTTGATGAAGATATTGGATAAGCAATGGATTGGCATCGCCATCCCAATTGATGGAATAGGGCGGATTGGAAACAATGGCATCGAATGGCTCATCGTCCCAATGTTTAGGCTCAAGCAGTGTGTCGCCATGGGCAATATCAAATTTCTCGTAGTTGATGTCGTGCAGGAACATATTAATACGACAGAGGTTGTAGGTAGTAATATTTTTTTCTTGTCCGAAAAAACCCTGTCGCACATTTTCTTTGCCCAATACTTTGGCAAACTTCAACAAGAGTGAGCCGGATCCGCAAGCAGGATCGTAAACCTTATTTACTTGTTTTTTTCCTACAACGGTAATTTCCGCAAGCAATTCGGCAACTTCATTGCAGGTTGAAACAATGGAAAAACACAGCAAACAAAAGCAGTTCGTTCATTTCTATATCGTTACCCATTTATACTTCTCTTTCGGGTAAAAAGTTACTTTTTTGAGGATTGCAAAAGAATTTTTCGTACTTTTGTAACGTTCAAAGTAATAAAAATGCAAAAATAATTATTAAATGATTAACTTACGATACACAAGAAAAATACACCTTCTGTTTTTCGTATTTCTCTTATTTTCAGTCGTTGAAGGTAAAACTCAGAGTGTCAATCCGGCTTTATCCTACACGGTTTCCGGGAAAGTGACAGAACGTTTGGCGGGTATTCCGGTTGAATTTGCCGATGTTCTATTGTATAACACAGCTGATAGCGCTGTTGCAGTCGGATATACAACGACCGGTTCCGAGGGTAGGTTTGTTCTCCAATGGGATAAACCGGGTGATTATTTCTTGGAAATCCGCTTTTTAGGATATGAGAAATTCAAAACGCCTTCGTTTCGTTTATCGGCGGAAAAGAAAACGGTAACCGTTGACGATGTATTATTGACACAAACGAATCAAGAATTGACGGAAGTTGAAATTGTGGGGAAAAAGCGCCAAATAGTGTATAAACTTGACAAACAGGTCATCGAAGCTTCCGGATACCTTTCGGCTGCGGGCGGAACGGCGGTGGATATTCTCTCGCAAACGCCTTCTTTCCGCGTGGATGCCGACGGCGAAGTGACGTTTCGCGGCAGTAGCGGCTTTAAAGTTTATGTAGATGGGAAACCTGCTTCATTGGAAGCATCGGCCGCTTTGGAACAGATTCCTGCCGGACAGATTGAAAACATTGAAGTTTTGAGTACGCCTTCCGCCAAAAACGATGCCAACGGTTCTTTGGGGATTATTAATATTAATACGAAAAAACAAAACATCGAAGGATGGAGCGGAATGGTCAACTGGATGGAAAGTTCGGTTTGGTCGCGAAACTTTGATTTCCTGCTTGCATTCAACAAGAAGGATTATCGTTGGCAGCTCTCCGGAGAAGTTTCACGCCGGTACTTGTTGAGCGATTTCGACCAATTGAAAACCATCACGACAGCCGATACCCTGACTACCGACCATTCTACGGGAACCCGCGAAAAACATACCGATATCTATAATCTGCGTTCCGGATGGGATTGGTTCAGAGGCAATACCACTTGGTCTGCGGCGATACAGGGCGGTTACCGTGACCGGTGGCGCGGTGGAAAATTGCATTATGAAGATTCGTATCAATCCCTCGCCACCGGAGAAAAAACCTACGCATCGCTGAACGGACGTGATTTTGTCCATTTGTACGAATGGAGTGTGAGGGAAGATTTGGGCATGGAACATCGCTTTGCCGACAGGCCGGGACATACGCTTACGGCAGCCTTATATACATTGTATGAGGGCGATGCCATGGAAAATTTTCAGACCGATTTGTGGGATATGTCCGGAAATCAGGCGCAGGGACACCGGGCTTGGGAGGCCGAATACCGCTTTACCGCTCAAGCCAATGCAGATTATGTGTATCCTTTGGCCAATAAAGAAGGAAAATTTGAGTCTGGTTATCAATTCTTTACCTACACCGAAGACGGCGATTATACGATTGATATGTACAACCCGTCCGCAGGCGCTTTTACAAGGCGTGACGATTTGTACACCCAATATTTATTCCGCCGGGATATTCATGCTTTGTACGCTTTGTTGTCCAATACCTATTCGCGTTTCAGTTACCAAGTGGGTTTACGGGGAGAATACGCTTATTGGAAATTGGGAAGCAATCGTGAATGGGCGCAGCATGTCCGAAACAAATTCGACCTCTTCCCGTCTGTACATTTGGCTTATTCGTTAGATGACGATTCGCGAATCCGGCTGGCTTACTCCCGAAGAATCACGCAACCGGAATTATTTTATATGGAGCCTTATGTGGTGTATGTTGATTACTACACAGCCCAATGCGGCAATCCGTTTATCTTGCCCGAATACACCAATTCCGTGGAATTGGGCTACAATAAAAGCATCCGGAATCATACCTTGTCCGCCACCTTGTTTCACAGGGCGCGCAAAGATAAAATCGAACGTATCCGGATGCCGTATCACACCGGTGTAACACTGGATTCGATGACGAATGTCGGGAATGATTATTCCACCGGTTTGGAATTGGCGGCGACACTGCAACTCAAACCCTGGTGGAATTTGGATGCCAACGGAAGCCTGTATTATTACCGGATCAAGAATGATTTCAAAATCGAAGGAAAAGACGAAGAAAGCTGGAATTGGCAATTAGCTGTCAACAACAACATAGATATTGCCAAAAACACCCGGATGCGCTTGGAAGCGTATTATGTCGGACCCAAGGTCAGTACCCAGGGTAAGGTGGATGACTTTTTCTATGTCAATTTTACCCTTCGCCAACAGTTGTTTAACCGGCGTTTGGTTGCCAGCTTGGTGGTTAGCGATTTGTTGTCAACGGCACAGTACATCAGCACGCAGTCGGGTATCGGAATGGAATCGCTTACCAAGATTTATCCCCGTTCGCCCTTGTTTACACTCTCATTGGCTTATACATTCAACAATTTCAAGCAGCAGAAAAAAACGGAGGCAGTTAATCACGATTTATTTGAGGGCACCAACCGGTAATAATTTAATTGATACAGGTGTTTAGGTCGCCCAACCATTTCCGGGCTTCATCAGCCGTAATCCCTTTCCGGACAGCATAATCCGAGACTTGTTCCTCGTCGATTTTGCCAATCATAAAATATTCCGATTCGGGATTCGAAATAAAGATTCCCGAAGTCGTTGCCGGCGGATTCATTGCCCCGTTAGGCGTCAGTTCCACACCTATCTGCTTCATATCGAGCAGAGAATCAATCACGAAATTCAACGAAATATCGGGATGCGAAGGATACCCTGAAGCCGGACGTATGCCGGGAACAGAAGCATGCAACAATTCTTCCGGTGTATAGGTTTCGGCGGGATTGTAACCCCAATAAGTTTTCCTGACTTTTTCGTGCAAATACTCGGTTGCCGCTTCCGCAAAACGGTCGCGGAGAATCTGTTTAATCATCTCTTTATAAGCATCTTTTTCTGTCTTGTCCGAACCGGCTGTCACCACAAAAAAACCGATGTAGTCGCCGTCGGGATGAAAAAAGTCAGCCAGGGATTTGTAACGGTCATCTTCCCGTTTTTCCTGTTGGCGGAGGAAAGGAATGTTTATCCCCTCTACATGAATCGTTTCCGAATCCCGCGTTACAGGATAAAAACCGATAACCGCTTTGATAAATCCGGTATCCTGTTCCGCCCAATCCAGCAGGATTTTTTGCGTATCGTCCATTAAACGAACCGCTTCTTCTATTTTCGGATTTCCTTCTCCGGAAGAATCATGCAGCCAAGTTTGTTTTTCGGCGCCGGTTTTCAGTTTCATATATTTTCCATATTTTGCGGGAAATTTCCAGACCGCCAAGTAAGCCGCCCAATTAATATATGGAATAATTTCTTTTACCGGCAAAGACGGAAAGACTTTCGTTCCCGTAAACAAAGGCGTAAAAGGCCGGTATTTAGACCAATCAATCACGAAAGGATGTTTCCGGGCATAATCTATGGAAACCAATTCTTTTTTGACGGTTTGATTGCGCAAAGTTTCATACTTGCTTTTAATTTCGCGAACGTATTCGCTGTTGGTTTGCGGATTCAACAGTTGATTAACCGCCGGCACCGCCAAAGAGGCATCGGGAACATGCACTACCGCACCATGATAATTCGGGTCAATTTTCAAAGCCGTATGCAATTTGGAAGTCGTCGCGCCGCCAATCATCAGGGGAACGGAAAATCCGGCTTTTTCCATTTCGGAAGCTACCACCGCCATTTCCTGCAAACTGGGTGTAATCAGTCCGCTTAGAGCAACCAAGTCCACGTTGTGTTCCTTGGCGCTTTGAATAATTATTTCCGGAGGAACCATCACTCCGAGATCAATAATATCGTAATTGTTACAGGCTAAAACGACAGCGGTAATATTTTTACCAATGTCGTGTACATCACCTTTAACTGTGGCTATCAATATTTTGCCTACTTTTTGAATATCTTCGCTCCGGTCGGCTTCAATGGCCGGTTGGATAATCGACACGGCTTTTTTCATCGTGCGGGCGGTTTTCACCACCTGCGGAAGAAACATTTTTCCGTTACCAAACAAATTCCCAACCGTATTCATGCCTTCCATCAAAGGACCGTCGATAATTTCTATCGGCTTGGCATAGGTTTGCAGGGCTTCTGCCAAATCTTGTTCCAGAAAATCTTCAATTCCTTTTACCAAAGCGTATTGTAATTTTTCGGAAAGCGGAAGCGCGCGCCAAGTTTCCTGTTTCTCTTCTTTTTCTTCCTTGTTGAAGCTATTCCGTTGGGCGTAATCCGTCAGGCGTTCGGCTGCATCAGTACGCCGGTTGAAAATAACGTCTTCGATTAATTGCAGTAATTCCGCATCAATATCTTCGTATAATACGGAAGAAGAAGGATTTAAAATTCCCATATCCATTCCTTTAGCGATGCAGTGATACAGGAAAACGGCGTGCATGGCTTCCCGCAAATGGTCGTTGCCCCGGAAAGAAAAGGAAAGATTGCTGATTCCACCGCTCACTTTCGCTCCGGGCAGGTTGTTTTTAATCCATTCGGTGGCGCGGATGAAATTGAGGGCGTAGCCGGCATGTTCTTCGATGCCGGTAGCAACGGCTAAAACATTGGGGTCAAAGATGATATCGTAAGGGGGAAATCCGGCTTCTTCGGTCAGCAAACGGTATTCGCGGGCTATAATTTCGATTTTCCGCTCAAAAGTATCCGCTTGGCCTTTTTCATCGAAAGCCATCGCAATCACGGCCGCTCCGTAGGAGCGGACACGGCGCGCTTTTTCCAGAAAGTCGGCTTCTCCGTTTTTGAGACTGATGGAATTGACGATGGATTTTCCCTGCAAACATTTTAATCCGGCTTCAATCACTTCCCAATCCGAACTGTCAATCATTACCGGAACACGCGTGATATCCGGGTCGGAGGCCATCCTGTTGAGGAAGGTTGTCATTTCTTCTACACCGTCTAACAAACCGTCGTCCAGATTGACATCCAAAATTTGCGCTCCATCCTCTACCTGTTTACGAGCAATACCAAGCGCTTCTTCCTGTTTTTTTTCCTTAATCAGACGGAGAAATTTTCGGGAACCGGCTACGTTGCAGCGTTCACCGATGAGGGTGAAAGGTACGAGGCGAAGGGCGAAAGAAAGAGGCTCCAAGCCCGACAAAATCAATTCATTGGTTCCTTTAACCTTTGGCCTTGTACCTTGCACCTTTTCCACAAGGGCAACATATTCGGCAATATGCGCCGGCGTTGTTCCGCAGCAGCCGCCCACAATATTCACCAAACTTTCGTCAATGTATTCTTTTATCTGAGTCGCCATTTTTTCAGGCGTTTCATCGTATTGTCCCAAACTGTTGGGTAATCCGGCATTGGGGTGAGCGCTGATGTAGCAAGGAGCTATACGAGCCAGTTCTTTCAGGAAAGGCTTCATGTCTGCGGCTCCGAAAGAGCAGTTCAATCCTACGCTCAGCAGTTTGGCATGCGAGATGGATGCAAGCACCGCTTCAAGCGTTTGCCCGGATAATACCCGTCCGCTTTTTCCAACAATGGTGAACGAAACCATGACGGGAACATCTTTCCCTGATTCGTTGATGGATTGTTCGGCTGCTATCAAAGCCGCTTTCAGGTTCAGCGTATCGAAAACCGTTTCAATCAGAAGCACATCCACGCCGCCTTCAATCAGTGCATCCATTTGTTCTTTGTAGGCTGTTCGCAGTTCGTCAAAAGTAACATTGCGGAGAGCCGGATTGGAAATGTCGGGAGAGATGGAAGCCGTTTTGTTGGTCGGGCCGATTGAACCGGCTACAAAGCGGGGTTTGTCCGGATTTTTTGCCGTGTATTCGTCTGCGGCTTCGCGGACAAGGCGTACGGATGCCCGGTTTAGTTCGCGAACGTAGTCCGTCATGCCGTAATCGGCCATAGAAATACGGTTTGCGTTGAATGTGTTGGTTTCTATGATGTCGGCGCCGGCCTCTAAGTATTGAGTATGAATGGTTTTAATGATAGCGGGTTGAGTGATGCTCAGCAAATCGTTGTTGCCTTTCAGCGGTCGCTGAAAATCGGCAAATTGGATTCCTCTATAATCTTCTTCCGTGAGATTATATTGCTGTATCATTGTCCCCATGGCTCCGTCGAGGATGAGGATTCGGTCTTTTAGAAGGCTCTCAATAGTCATAAAATTATTTATCATTAAAAATAAAGTCTAATTTTTGTTTGCGATAATGGTGAAACTTCGTATCGCTGCTGATTAAAGGGATTTGTTCGGTAATGGCTTGGGCGATAATCATACGGTCGGACGGATCGTTATGTCCTTCTGCCGGAACTATATCGGCAAACGTAATTAAATGTTCTTTTTGCACATACTTGATTGCAAAGAACAATTCGTTCTCAATGTATTCAAAAACATCACGAGGTTTCTTCCATTGCTTTGCATCAATTTTTTTATTTTGCAAAAGCAAATAAATTTCCTGTAAGCTTACAGCGCTAACATGTATAAGATTTTCAGAATCATCAAAAATATTCCAAATATCTTTTGAAATAGCATCATGATCATTGAATAATCGAATAAGAATATTCGTATCTATTAAATACCTCATTTTAATTGTATAAAACAGATCTATCATTAACGACAAAACCCTCTAATCCATGAGGATGTTTACGTCTCCATTCTCCTACCGGCGACAATTTCTTAGATTGAGCTGTCACTTCCTTTTTCGTTTCTTTTTTCCTTTTGGTTGTTTTTAAAGTTTCCATAATCAATTATTTTTATTTTAAGTACAAAATAATATTATTTTTTAAACGCTCTGTCAATATCTCTCTTATCATCCCGCTCCCGTAAACTCTGCCGTTTATCGTAGGATTTTTTCCCTTTGGCAACAGCGATAACGATTTTCGCCAAGCCTTTTTCGTCGATAAACAGTTTGGTAGGTACAACGGTGAAACCGGTATCTTTGGAAAGTCTTTCGATTTTGTTCAATTCTTTGCGGTTCAGCAACAATTTACGGTCGCGGCGGGCGGAATGGTTGTTATAACTTCCGTAAAAATATTCGGAAATATTCATGTTTTTTACCCATAACTCCCGCTTGACAAAAGTGCAATAAGTATCTACCAGACTTGCTTTTCCGAGCCGGATGGATTTGATCTCCGTTCCGGTCAAAACAATTCCGGCGACAAAAGTTTCAATGAATTCGTAATCAAAAGAAGCTTTTTTGTTTTTGATAACGATATTGTTTTGTTGGGCCATATCAAATGTTTTTACAAATCGTAACTGTTACAATCCCGGCATAACCAAAGTCATTATTATTCGAATAACGATCGGGGATAATATAACAATAGCGCTTGCAAAGATAGTGAATTTGGTTAAATAATTTTCTTTTACGACCATATAAAAACGGGAACCGTGCCAAACAATATAAACGGTATATAAAATGAATATTTGAATATAAAACAAGGATTGGAATAAAGCATTAACGCAAGCAACCACATAAATTGCTGCGGAAGAGTAGCCTGTAAAACGTTCAAGAGACTGTAAATTAGCGGTTAATCCGAAATATTTACCGGATAAACGGAATAGTCCGTTTGCGGCCAGGTAGAATCCGCCGAAATAGGTAATCGTTTCTTTGATAACGATTTTCAAGGCGGTTTGAATCTGAAAATCTTTCGATCCGATCCAAACGCCAAAAAAAGACATGAGAGCTATTATACCGATAAGCGGATATAAATAGCTCTTGTAAAAAGGTTCGTTATTTGGTTCCTGCTTTCCGGCCACGGCCAATGCTTCCCAAGTTTTCGCAGGAGCGGCAATCAAACCGAAAAGCAGTGAATACAATTGTTTCAGCATTTACAAATCGTCTCTAAGAACATAAATAGTAAACGGTTGAGTCGTTGCAGATTTAAATACAGGCGCTCCGTTTTCGGTTCCCGAACAATATTTCAGATTTAATTTCAAATATCTTAAAGGATAGTTCATACCTCCTTCGTTGATGGTAGTATCCCTGCCGAAAGAATAAAGCATGCTTCTCATTTCCAAGGCGCGTACGGTAGCAACATCCTGACTGCCGCCCGTTCCCGGAAGTTTAGCTTGCAAATAAATATTTTTTGCACCGGTTGCATCCGGCTGTTCGTCGTATTTGGTATATAAATAATAGTTTAAGGCTTGATTTTGAGCTAATTTTGCTTTTGTTGCGATAAAAAATTTACTTGCATAGTTAAGACTGATTGACCAATCATTAGACAATTCAACCGAAGAAAACGGATAAGTATAATCATTAATCATTTCCGCATCTTCTCCACTGACATCATCAATACCTACCTGTTCAAATATAATATTGCTTGCAACATTATATTTGCCGGTTTGATATTCGGAGTTGTAGTCAAAACTCGTGAAAATACAAGAACCAATAAGCGTCATAAAACTTGCGGCAGATGCATTATCGGGAACAAAATTCCCATAAGCGGTTTTTAACAATATTCCGGCTTCCAGATCGTAATCAATAATTGCCGGAGAAACAAAAGGATAATTAAATCTGTTTCCCGTTCCACCATTTATACAAGCTGTAAATCCCAATACAACGGTCATCAAAACCGTAATGGCTACAATAATTTTTTTTACTTTCATACAAATAATTTGTTTTTTAATGTCGTATTTCAATAAACTCAATAACAGATAATGAAAAAAATGTTCAAAAGTTGCATCCCGTATTGTTAAAAAATGCAAAAGCATTTTTTTAAGTAATACCTAAAAGCGTGACAAAATTATGAAATTTTGCGCTATAAGCAAAAAATATCGAAGAAATGTTGTACATTTGTCACCACATTATGATATTTCATGGAAGAATCAAAAAAATTTCATATTGATATTCAGGAAATAATTGATACAAAAGCCCCCAAAGCAGCAAAGAAAATTCCTAAATTTGTTGTCAAAGGCATGGCAAAGCTTGTCAATCAAGATGGAGTGAATGAGTTTCTGAAATACAATGGAGATGCTCAGGGAGTCGATTTTATGAACAATGCGGTGAAATATTTTGATATTAAGCTGCAAATTGTTGGAGAAAATAATCTTCCCGATATCGGAACAAAGTGTATTTTTGCATCCAATCATCCGCTTGGAGGAATGGACGGTGTTTGTCTGTCTGCCTATTTGGGAAACAAATACAACGGGCAAATCAAGTATCTGGTCAATGATATTCTTTATTTTTGGAATCACTTCTTCCATATTTAAGCATTTCTAACAGTATTATAAACAATCTGTTTAACCCAATCCGCCCATTGTTGCGGACTTTTCGTCGAATCAAACGTTTGCCGGGAGATGGGCTT